>JBDSUZ010000284.1:0-13536 GCA_039927395.1 Saprospiraceae bacterium
CATCGAGAATATCACGAAATTATTTCCCGTCTACATGGACATATTCAGCAATCAGCAGTTTGTGCAGGATCTTGAGGATGTCAGCACGCAGTTCATTAAGGATTGTATCGTGTATTTCACCGACAAACGCGGTAAAGACTACCAAGCTATCAAACATTTCGTAGCCAAGGAATTTGTCGAGTGGGGATTCATGAAAGACAAAGAAGTCGTCGAAACTTTCAAATCAAAAAGGAAGAAAAAAGACGAATAATCCTTAGCAATAGATTAAAGAAAAGGGGAGCATGTTGCATGTTCCCCTTTTTTTATTTTATCTGGTAAACTTATACCCCACCCCACGTATCGAATGGAAAAAGCGAGGATTTCGTGGATCTTTTTCAAAATATTTGCGGAAGGATAGAATGAAATTATCGATCGTACGTGTCGATGGGAAAACATCGTAACCCCAGACTGACTGGAGAATTTGCTGCCTCGAAACAACCTCATTTTCACGATCCATTAATAGCTTGAGCAACATAGCTTCCTTGCGGGTTAGCGCAATTTCCTCGCCGGTTCCTTTAGCTATATAAGTCTTGAAATTGATCCAATAATCGTCAAAAGTGTACAATTCACCACCTGTTTCCTCCACAGGACGGGTCCTTTTCAACAAATTTTGAATGCGCAGCAGAAGCTCCACAAAATTGAAAGGCTTACTAATGTAGTCGTCAGCACCTGTCTTCAAGCCTTTGATTCTGTCGAGCGGACTTTCCTTGGCTGTAAGGAAAATAATGGGAACTTCAAGGTCTGTAAGACGAATCTGCTCACACACTTGAATACCATTGATCTCAGGCATCATTATGTCCAATATGATCAAATCAAAATGCTGCCCATCCTTAAGTTTGAGCGCCTGCTTGCCATTAACGGCGGTAACAACCTCAAATCCCTCGAGCTCCAAATTGAGTTTGACGACATCTCTGATATTGTCTTCATCATCGGCTAGTAAAATCCTCATTTCATTGTTACTTTATTTCCAAACTATCAGACCGGAATTTGAATTCGTATTCCCAATCCCTGAGGCTCTGCATCATACAATTGAATCGTGCCCTTATGCGCTTCAACTATTTTCTTAACGATATATAGACCCAATCCTGTGCCCTTAGTTTTGCGAGTTTCTTCTGAACCAATGCGATAGAAGCGGTCAAATACATTTTTCTTCTCATTATCAGCAATTCCGGGTCCCTGGTCTTCAAATATGATTTCGACGTAATGGCTGTTCGTCTTGCGCAGTTGTATGCTTACTGGATTGTCAAATCCAGCGTATTTTATCGCATTTTCAATCAAATTCTGAAATACAATCGATATACCAAGATGATCAGCCTGCACAAATGGTAAATCCGCATCAACATCCAAATTGATATCCAATTCCGGATGATTTTGTTGGATTGGCAATACCAATTGTCGGATCAAAGGTGCCAAAGCAATCGGCTCGTAGACTGGTTTATATGCCTCTTCCACACGTGCTGCCATCAGGAGATTGTTGATCAATTGATTGAGGCGCTTACATTCTTCCATGCCAGAGAGGCTTAGCTTCTGCACTTGCTCTTGCTGTAGCGTCCTGTTATGAAATGTCTCGAGAATCAATTGAATTGAGGACAATGGCGATTTCAATTCATGCGTAATTGACAGGAGAAAATTACTTCTCTGCTGCTCGACTTGAATTTCCTTGTTGTAGCTCTTGTTGATAAGCCATATACCTGTGATGAGGGAAGCGATGAAGACCAATACTTCACCCAAGATCATTTTTTCCTGACTTTCATACTTGTGCGTCAGGTGGATAAAGTCTCCATTTGCGCGAAATGTTGCTTCGTCGGTATATTTTTGCTCAGCAGCTAATCCTATTCGCAGCAACTCGACTTTGGCGTTGTACGCGTCCCTATTCTTTGTGTACAGCAGCACAGACCACCAGCCGAAGGCTAAGAGCATGTAGGCGATTACGACGTACGATAAGATTAGTTGCCTGAAACGGGCTTTCACAATTCTTCGGTATATAATGTGTCTATTGCTTCGCAAATCTTTTGGATTGCTTCTTCCAATATTTCCTCGGTATGCGCAGATGAAATGAATCCCACTTCATAACCTGATGGACCGAGGTAAATGTGGCGATTTAACAATTCGAAATGCAATTTCTTGAAATATTTCATTGTACCAGCATCGATTTGATCTGCTGAACTAATCCGCTGTTCAACAAATGAAATCCAGAAAATGGAGCCTATGAATTGAATTCGAATTGGATAATTATTGGCATTGCAATACGATTGAATTGCTTCAACAAATCCCTTTGTCTTCAGGCTCAGCTCTTCGTAGAAATCAGGCTTAAGTAATTCCTGGCAAGTTGCAAGTCCTGCTGCCATGGCAACCGGATTGGCTGACAAAGTGCCTGCTTGATAAACCGGACCATCGGGAGCGATCATTTTCATCAACTCATTACTTGCACCATATGCACCAACTGGCATTCCGCCTCCAATGATCTTTCCGTAGGTAAGGATATCAGGTTTGATGTCATAATATCCTGCAGCGCCCTCAAATCCCAATCTGAAGCCACTAATAACTTCGTCAAAGATCAAAAGCACCCCGTGACTACTGCACAAGTCTCTCAAAAGCTGCAAATATTCCCTGTCCTGCAACAAGAGGCCATTGTTCGCCGGCACAGGTTCGATGATGACACATGCCAGTTCATGGCCAAATTGCGCAAAGGCTTTCTCTAAAGCATGTGGATCTGCCAAACCAATGACCAATGTCTCTTTGATAAATGACTCAGGAATCCCTGCTGAAGTTGTTTCTCCAAAGGTTACAAGCCCAGAACCGGCTTTCACTAGCAGACTGTCGACATGGCCGTGATAACAGCCTTCGAATTTCAAAATCTTGGATTTTCCTGTGTAGCCACGCGCAAGTCTGATCGCCGACATCACGGCTTCAGTGCCAGAACTAACAAATCGTATCTTTTCAACGAAGCGATTGTTCTCAATGATGATCTTACCAAGCTCATTGCCCAGTCGCTCGGGAGTACCAAAAGAAGTGCCCTTCTTCACAGTCTCTATGATCTGCGATATCACAGGTTCCGGTGCGTGGCCCAAAATTAGTGGCCCCCAGGATCCGCAAAAATCGATCAACTCATTGTCATCTTCATCCCAAATCCTAGCGCCTTCCCCCCTCTTGAGAAATAAGGGCGGGCCCGTGACAGATTTAAAAGCACGAACGGGAGAATTTACTCCGCCTGGAAATAAAGTCTTAGCCTCCTCAAATAAAGCTGCCGATTTGGTTCTATCTAACATAATGTACTCATCTATAATCAGTAAAAGTACGGAATTCGAGCAGCGATGCAGTTTACATGCCGCAATAAACCAGTTTATGGCATTCATTTGACAAAGTCAGGGGCTAGAGAATGCCTAGGCACAGAAATATTAGCAGAAAAATAAAAATTAATTTGTTTTACTTAACACTGTAAAGTATATTTGCACCGTTAACTAACCACTATGGGAATCAACGACCGCAAAGACAGAGACAAAGAGGATCTTAAGAAGAAAATATTAACCGCAGCCAGAGAATTGTTTCTGGTAAAAGGCTTCGAAAACACCTCTATCCGCAATATAGCCGAGAAGATTGAGTACAGTCCTACCTCGATATATCTCCATTTCAAGGACAAGGACGATCTATTCCACGCATTACATTCGGAGGGATTCGAACTATTGAATGCACAGTTTTCAACATTGCATGCTGTAAGAGATCCATTTGAAAGATTGATCGCCATGGGCCGCATTTACATGCAATTCGCCGTGGAAAACCCTGAGTTATATGAACTTATGTTCATCCACACAGCTCCGATTGACAGTCTTGACATGCACAAAGGAGAGGAATGGCTAGAAGGAAAAACCTCTTTTGAAGGATTGACAATGACCATCGAAGGATGCATCCAGGCTGGCTACTTCAAATTTCCCAACACCGAAGTTGCTGCTTACATGATCTGGTCATTCATGCACGGAATGATTTCCCTCAAAATATGTCATCGCTGTGCAAAAGTGCTATCCGAGGTTAATCAGGAAGACATTTTACCAAAGTCCTTCGACGCATTTGTGACCATGTTGGAGCAATTGCGAAGTAGCTAATCCCCATTTTCAATCAACATATTTAACACTGTTAAGTACATCACATGATTAAGATGAAAAAATACTCTATTCGGCTCTTGTTCATCCTCATTACTGTCGTAAATGCGAGTTTTACGATGAGCGGCCAAAGCAGCCTGGAACAATACATCGACACGGCATTTAGCAGGAACATAGTAATCCAACAAAAGAAAATTGCCTATTCTAAAGCAATCCTAGCTATACAGATCGCCAAAAGCCTGTATTCACCCGGAGTAAGTTTACAATCCGGATTCACAACTGGTGATGGAGGACGTTATATCGATCTCCCTGTCGGTGATCTGCTCAATCCCGTTTATTCAACGCTAAATCAGATTACGCAGAGTAATCAATTTCCTCAGATCGAAAATGTAAAACAATCATTTCTTCCTAATCAACTATTCGACGCGCATATACGCACAGCAATTCCAATCATCAATCCGGATCTAAAGCACAATAGAGAAATTCAATCTGCGCAGGTCCCTATTCGCCAATGGGAAATGGACTTATACAAGCGAGAATTAGCTAAAAACATAAAAGTTGCCTACTACAATTATGTAATGGCCAGCTCTGCACAGGGCATCATTCAAAATGCATTGGTACTGCTCAAAAGAAATATCGAAATAAATCAGTCCCTGCAAAAAAATGGCAA
Organism: Saprospiraceae bacterium; assembly: GCA_039927395.1. Taxonomy (GTDB): domain Bacteria; phylum Bacteroidota; class Bacteroidia; order Chitinophagales; family Saprospiraceae; genus JBDSUZ01. The sequence goes on from JBDSUZ010000284.1 coordinate 4,807, forward strand.
AGGCTTGCCAGCCTATGTACTACGCTCACAATCAGAATATGAGCAAGTCAATGCCCAGTTAATTGCCGCTGAAAATCAGGTAAGGCTTGCAAGGAATTATTTCAATTTACTGCTCAACAAAGATCTGGAAGATGAAATTGCCATAGTCGAAATACCATTTCAAGCTAGTGTTCCATACGGCCTGGTAGCTGCCACAAATAGAGAAGAATTGCAAATTATCCGGCAGAGCCAGAAACTTGTGCAATTGCAAACTAATCAACTAAAAGATTACTGGAAGCCTCGCTTAAATGGATTCCTCGATCTGGGAAATCAATTCGAGCAATGGCGAAAACCCGGTCAAGGTTGGTACTATTTGGGTGGAATTCAACTTGAGATGACAATATTCCAGGGAAATAAGAACAAATTGAAAATCGAGGATAATTTCCTCGCCGAACAAAATGTTGCACTAGAACAAGAACAAACTGAAAATCTATTTGAATTTAGTCAGCACAAAGCACTGCTAAATCTTGAAACTCAAATCAAGAAGTATCAATCTGCTCAAATTCAAATAAAATCGGCTGAAAGCTATTTTAATCTCATAGAGAAAGGCTACAAAGAAGGCATTCATTCTCAAATAGAATATCTCGACGCCAGAAATCAATTGACAAACGCACAGATTCAGGAAAACATCCTGCGATATCAAGTACTACAAGCTCAGGCTGAACTTGAGCGAGAATCTGCCACATTTAATCTCCCTAATTAAGTATCAACAAAATGAAAACAATTCATTTATTGCTATCAATAAGTTTCGTCCTAAGCATGATGTCATGCGCTCAGGGGCCGAAAAAAGAAAAGGCTGCAATTCCCGCAGCAGATGAGCGCATTCCTGTTAGGGTGATGACGATAGCATCAGGAAATCATCTTGCTGCCATTAATTGTTCAGGACAATTTACCACAGAGGATGAGACCTTTCTGTCATTCAAGACAGGTGGATTGATTGAATCCATACTGGTCAAAGAAGGTGAATATGTGCGCAAAGGGCAAATTCTGGCCCGATTGAATCTGACGGAGATTCAAGCAACAACAAATCAGGCTCATATTGCTTACGAAAAGGCAAAACGAGATCAAAAACGCGCAAACAATCTATACCAGGACAGCGTAGCGACACTAGAACAGGTGCAAAATGCTGGCTCGATGTTGGAAATCGCCACTCAAAATTTGCGGGCAGTAGAATTCAATAAACAGTTTTCAGTAATCAGGGCACAGTCAGATGGATATATCCTAAGCAAAATGGCCAATCAAGGGCAGATTGTCGGGCCGGGAACGCCTATTTTCCAAACAAATGGCGCTGGTGCAAAAAAATGGCTGCTCAAAGTAAATCTGAGCGACGAAGAATGGAGTCAATGCGCCGAAAATGATTCAGCAATCATTCAAATAAATCTCAACAACACACAGATTTATCCTGCAAAACTGCTGCGTAAAATGGCATCTTCAAATCCCCTGAATGGAGCATTTCAAGTTCAATTAGAATTTATTGGCGAAGCGCCGGAGAATCTTGCTTCAGGACTATTTGCAAAAGCGCAGATATTTCCCAAAACAAACAATAAAACCTGGGAAATTCCATACGCAGCGCTGCTGGATGGAAATAACAATTCTGGATATGTATTTACCACTAGGGATGGTAAAACCGCAATAAAACAGGCTGTAATAATCGACAGAATTGATCGCGACCAAATATACATTTCGAAAGGACTTGAAAATGCCGGTTCATTGATCATATCTGGCAACGCCTACCTCAAAGATCAATCTCTCATTCAAATCGTTGAATAAACCCATTTTATGAAGATTTCTGACTACGCTGTCAAGAACTACCAGTTTACTCTGGTGGTATTCCTCATGATCATCATGTTGGGAGTCAGCACTTTATTCAATATGCCACGCTCAGAGGATCCGGATATGAATCCTCCGCAATTTCCAATAGTCGTAGTACTGCCAGGCGCCAGTCCTCAGGATATGGAGGAATTGGTAGTGGATCCAATTGAAGAAAAAATTAGTGAGCTGGAGGATATACATAGCATCAAGACCAGTATCAGAGATGGTGTGGCCGTGATCGCTGTGGAGTACAATTATGAGTCAAATGTAGATTCAAAATATCAGGAATTAGTAAGAGAAATCACTGCGTTGAGAAGCACTTTGCCGCAGGAAATTGTAAGATTAGATATTCAAAAAGTCAATCCCACAGCAGTCAATATTCTGCAAATCGCTTTAATATCAGAAAATGCAAATAGAGAATCACTAAAATTCGAGGCCGAAAAGCTACAGGATGCCTTGCAAAAAGTTCCGGAACTAAAAGCTGTCATGATTCACGGTATGCCCGAACGAATAGTGAGAGTCGATCTGCAACTGGAGAAAATGGCAAGAATGCATTTGCCGGTTCCACTAGTAATCAGCGCCATTCAAAGCGAATTGGCAAATATTCCTGGAGGAAGTATTGAGGCAGGGGAAAAGTCATTTAATATAAAGACCAGCGGCAATTATCAATCCTGGGAAGAAATAAGTAATACGCTTGTATTCACTTCCAATGGCAGGAATATTGCACTTAAAGATATCGCCAATGTTCATCCCGACTTCGATGCCGAAACGCATATCACTAGACTAAATGGTCATCGTTGTGTATTTGTTGCGGCTGCACAAAAGGAAGGATTTAATATTAGCGAGACCAAGCTCAAATACGAGCCCGTGCTTGCCTCATTCAAGGATGAATTGCCGGAAAATATCGATATGGTCAAGCATTTTGATCAGGCAGACAATGTCAATCATCGGCTAAAAGGACTTGGAATCGATTTTCTGATCGCGATATTACTAGTGAGTATCACCCTTCTGCCCTTGGGTAATAGAGCAGCACTAATTGTAATGATTTCCATCCCGCTGTCATTAGGAATTGGATTGGTTGCGCTCAATATGTTGGGTTACAATCTCAACCAACTCAGTATTGTTGGTCTTGTGGTTGCCCTAGGGTTGCTGGTTGATGACAGCATAGTCGTTGTCGAAAACATTGAGCGCTGGCTTCGAGATGGTTACTCTCGAATGGATGCCACGCTGCTCGCGACCAAACAAATTGGACTTGCAGTTGTTGGTTGCACCGTCACCTTGATCATCGCATTCTTGCCTCTGGTATTTATGCCTGAAGCTTCGGGGGAATTTATAAGAAGCCTGCCGATGGCAGTAATACTGTGCGTGATTGCGTCAATGCTCGTTTCGCTGACAATTATTCCATTTCTCGCCAGCCGACTGCTCAAGGAACATAAAGGAGCCCAGCAGGGCAACATGTTTTTGAGAGCATTGCAAAAGGGAATTCACACAACCTATGCGCCTTTCCTCAATCGCGCGCTCAATCGTCCATGGATTACACTACTAATTGCGGCATTAATATTTGCCGGATCTGTTGCTATGTTCAAAGTCATAGGATTCAGTCTATTTCCAGCTTCAGAAAAGCCGCAATTTCTAATCGATATTTCAACTCCTTTGCAGACAAATATCAGCAAGACAAATGAAATCACGAAAAAAGTGGAAGATGTCCTTGCCAAACAAAAGGAAATAGAATATTTCGCGGCAAATGTTGGAAAAGGAAATCCGAGGATTTATTACAATATCATTCCAATGAATGAGCGAACTGATTACGCTGAAATATTTGTGCAACTTAATCAGGAAATCGATCCCAATCAGAAGACTGAGATTATCGAAAAATTGCGCAAAGAATTCAATAAATGGCCCGATGCAAAAATCGAGGTCAAGAATTTTGAGCAAGGACCCCCTATTCTTGCGCCTATTGAAGTAAAATTGCTTGGCAAGAATTTGGATACATTGCGCAATCTCACGTTTAAGGTTGAGGAAATATTAGAGAAAACTCCCGGTACACTCTATATCAAGAATCCTGTAAGTCATTTGCAATCAGATATTAAAGTAAATATTGACAAGGAAAAAGCTGCTGCTTTTGGTATTTCAACTGTTGATATTGATCGCACGGTCAGGCTTGCCATCGCGGGAATTCCTATGGGAACATTTACTGATAAAGCCGGAGAAGAATTCAAGATTTTGGTAACAACGCCAAAAGAAGAACGCGCCACTTTGTCTGGATTTGATCAATTATTTGTCAATAATCACCAAGGAGTTGCCATACCGCTCAATCAAGTGGCACAATTGACAATGGTAAATTCACCGATTTCCATCAATCATTTAGAAAAAAACAGGACCGTATCCGTAAGTGCATTTGTCAAGAAGGGATTTTTAAATGATGCCGTGATAGGCCAGGTTATTACCGAACTGGATAAGGTGAAATTACCAAAAGGATATAGCTATACGATGGGAGGAGATGTCGAAGCGCGAAACAAATCATTTGGCGGATTTGGCATCGTCATATTGGTGACAATCTTTCTCTTCATCGCCGTACTGATATTAGAATTCAAAACATTCAAGAGCACGCTCATTGTACTTTCGGTAATTCCTTTAGGTATTGTTGGAGCCGTGATAGCATTATGGCTGACTGGCAATTCACTTTCATTTGTGGCCATTGTCGGATTGATCGCACTTGCTGGTATCGAAGTCAAGAACTCAATCTTACTGGTCGACTTTACAAATCAATTGCGAGCAGAGGGCAAAGACCTCGAGACGGCCATCAGGGAAGCTGGAGAAATTCGTTTCCTACCAATTATTCTCACCTCAATGACCGCTATTGGGGGACTGATGCCCATTGCGCTTTCCACCAATCCCTTGATTGCTCCATTGGCAATAGTTTTGATCGGAGGATTGATCAGTTCTACGCTGCTGTCGAGAGTTGTGACGCCTGTGATTTATAAGTTGATTCCGCCAAAAGTTGTGTTGAAAGAGGCCTAATTATCTGATTTGCAAAAACATCTAATTCCTTCTATTTTCGAGACATAATACATGATTATGGCAAGGTTATTTGTTATCGCTCTATTCTTCATTTCCTGTGCTTCAGGCAAAATGGTTGAAACCAATCTATACTTTGGGACCTCCAAGCCCAAGGGAGGCGTTGTAAGTGATCCTGAATGGGCCCAATTCAAATCCGAATATGTAAGCCAGGTTTTCAAAGAAGGCAGCACACAGATCGCGGTAATAGGCAATTGGTATGACCCCGACAAAAAGGCTATTATCGCCGAACCAACTTACGAGCTTATTTATTTCTACAAGAAAAACAAAGAAATTTCAAGGCAAATTGACAGCCTAGCGAATCGATATAAGACCAAATTCGATCAACAATCCGTGTTGAGGGCTGATAAGAGGGTTAGGGCTAAATTTTGAATCCATTCTTAAATAAGGATGGTAGAGGCGTTGCATGCAAGGTCTCTGCTGCATGCATCATCTACCCAGGTGTTTCATTTGCCGCGAATTGTTCAAAATCAATATCCCATGCAGATGATTTGGCATTGCGATCATTTCACCAAGGGTTACACCTTTGGCATGAGTTAGAATTTCAAGCCAAATCTCTTTGGCAATAATCCCAATTGGCGATATTTCCATTTTTCCTTCAATCACTTCGCCAAAAACTTGGCTTTGTCTTTGGTCCAGAGGTTACAAAATAGTATGGATTCCATCGATAGTCCCAGCAGCTTGCATGAGAAGATTCAATTCGGTATTTGCTCTTGTATTTAAGCATGGAAGTACTAAATTGGTTATTACAAATCCCAAACAAAATCACTAAAACTTGTTTTCCAATATTCAAATGTTGCAATTGGCCTACATTAGGTTCCTTATATCTCATTATCATTCTCCTTGCCATAATTGATGGCAGGCGACCAGATATCTTGAAGATTAGAAGATGGCGAACTTGTGCGCCGAGACATTATCATTGGTTATATCCAAAGCTCTTGGTTTCTCCAATTGTTCAAAAACCCCAATTTATAAATAGGAATGTTTGGATTATTTTCAAATAAGTTTAATATTTTATTTTTAATTTGATGATTCGGTGTTACTTTATTGCATGAATAAATCATCGCACTTATGATTAAAAATGGTTTCTTGATTTGAACTTGGGATAAGGGTTTGTCTAGCCAAACGGAAAGTGGATTATTTAAATTGACGATAGGTCTTTTAACCATATTTCTGCTCCAAAGCCGGGAATGATGAGCTATAATATTCCTAATATATGTAAATGACTCTAACCAACTGGACAATTCATTATGTAGATTCAGTCCCATTTCCTTCGCTATATTTGCTTTTTCAGGTAATTGATGTTTTAAATTCTTGTAGATTTTAGATAAAGTTCCCATGGAGGCTACTTCCATTATTTTCCAAGCATCTGTATCTTGGTTTGGAAATCTATTCCTTTGATCTTTGATGAAAATTTCCTGACTCCTGGAAAATTCTTTGTGGAGATCATTAATGGTATTTTGGTATATGGTTATACTAGCGTTAGACGGCAACGGTGTAGTTTCGAAAAGATTAGCATTCGTATACCACAAGCCACCATATGCCATTGAAAGGTGATAGATCATTTTGGTACGCAATGCTATTTCAATACGTTCAATTGCATCAAAGAGTATTATTCGGAGGTGTCTGTCAAAAGTATATCGATCTATTATGTCTTCGAAGTAGGTATCGGGGTTAAAAGTATGTAGTGTATAGTCGGCCTGCAGATCCCACCAGTAGCCCTTTAGGCGATAATAACTGATGTTTTCCAAAAAGTGGTGCGCAGTTGGCTCATCCCTAAATTGCATTCCTCTCTTCTTGAGCAATGCAATTTGTTCAACTATGGAGTATGGAGCTTTATTTGCCATAGCTATAAAAAAAATGACCCGCTAGCAGATCTTACGGTATGCTGAACGGGTACTGTTAATGCAAAAATACAACAATTCTTGAATTAAGAACACTTTTGCAAACAATCCGCCAGAAAATGGTTGACAGCACCCGGTGCTGCCGCCCGGCCGATGTGGCGGTCTAAGACGGTCGCCAGGACATTGCCGAGGTGATTGGTTATCTCGTAAGCCATGAAGCAATATAAAAAATTATAGGAGAAACTACAGTGTACAATACCTATCCAAGACACTTCTTTTTCGCTAAAAAAAATGTATGTCTCTGCCCTACTACTAGCCTATTTTCAATTCTTAAAACCAAAAAAATTACAATGCTTCCCAATTTCATTTATTTCAAAATCATTGACCTCACAGGTCCTTTTACAAATATCGGTATATAAATATCTGGGAACTTTCTCACCCTTTTCAAAGTAGCGCTTCTTAAAGTCCAAATAAATCACATACTCTTGGCCTACCTTAAATTCGAATCCACAGTCTCCATTGCCATTGCCTGTAATTATCTCAATAATTTGCTTTTTTACCCTTCCCTTGTAAATCCTTTTTACTTCAACGAAGTATCTAATTCTAGTAAGACTGTCAATGTCCCACTTTGAAGAAAAAGAAAATTGCTCACTTTTAACAATCTTACCAACTAATACAATATTGCTTTCTTTAATGGCTCTTTTGACTGACGCTTCCCCAATACATGTGCAGGAATAGCTAAAATTTCCTAACACACAGAAAAAAATAAACAAAAATAAATTTCTCATAATCATAGTTTTATTCATTCTTAATACCGAGTGGGTTTATACCATTACTTTTACCTACATTCTCAATCAAAGAAACTTTTGCAGCTCTTGGATCTGTCTTTTTTAAGAAAGCATTCTTAGCAAAACTCAAAATATTCTTGACATCATCCACGCTTACAGGGGCCAAATCAGTGCCTGAATATTCCATTATACCGCCATTAGCATAATAGGGTCCTTTATCATGATCATTTAAGCCCATAAAATGACCAATTTCATGAGCGACCAAATCTGCAATAGCGCCCATATTACCCAAAGATTCGTGGGTATTCATATCTGCATATCTACCATTTTCAGTTTGGCCTCCAGTAAATACTTCCCCGGTTACATACTTAGAATTTCTTCCTTCATTAGAAGCGTACGCATTACCTGCATTTTCCTTATCATATTTTGCTCCCCTTGTCACCTTTTGACTAATTAACACTTTTTTTGCTTCATTCAATTTTCTAATGTTTATCCTCCCATTTCTCCGGATTATACTTGGATCCTCCAAAATTGCCTCGTCATTTGTTATTGAACTAACTGGTTCCATAATTTTTATTTGAAATGAGACTAGATAGCCTTCGATCGTAGCGCTTTTATCATTCCATTGTTTTGCAGCTTTCTGTACTTCATTATATGCTTTCTTGCTCGTTGTATAAATGTTTGAAACAATTACTATAGTTTTATCAGTATGATTAATTTTAACTCCAAAGTCTTGTCCATTAAAATCAACAAATCTAATAGGATTATCGCCGGCGAAACTATATGGAGTCAAATCTGCGTATTTACTTTGGAGTGGATCTATACTGAGCCAACGCCCTAAACGGGAGTCAAATAACCTATCTCCATAATCCTGCTGATTGCCAGTACCATGTATTTCGTTGTCATTCTCCTTCCCGTTGAACCCATACCGATACTTCTCCCCCGAAAAAGTCCGCCCCGGCATGCCCATGCCAAAAGGATAGTAGTCCGTCTGGGTCAGGATATCCGCGAGGTAGTAATTGACAGCACCCGGAGCAGCCGCCCGGCTGATGTGGCGGTCAGAGACCGTCGCCAGGACATTGCCCAAGTGATTGGTGATCTCGTATGCCATCATGCCCAAAAACTGGCGCGTGGTATCTGTCATCGATGGCAGTGCCCCAAAGGTACGG
>JBDSUZ010000285.1:0-1599 GCA_039927395.1 Saprospiraceae bacterium
AATAGGCCTTGTATAAACTCAAGCTGATCATCAGCGGATACATGATCCATTTAGCCAAATGAAAACCAGGAATTAAGTGCCCGTTTCCAACCAATGCAATTAGTACTTCAATGATGGTGATCGCTCCGAGGAGCATCATCCCCTTGAAAACTATCTTTTTACTCTCTTCGTATGTATGTCCCATGACAGTTTATTATTTGGATTGAAGGATGGTCCGACTAGATTATAACAAATAGAATACGAGGAAGACAAACACCCAGACTAAATCTACAAAGTGCCAATACAAACCGATCTTTTCTACCATTTCATTGCCATTCTGCCTGTTTTTGTACAAACCGCTTGCCACATTGATCATGATGATTAATAGGAATACTACTCCTGAAAAAACGTGGAATCCGTGGAATCCAGTTATAGAAAAGAACAGTGCTCCAAATGCTTTGGGACCGAAGGTCTCCTGGCTAATCTGACCAGCTGCCTCCCCACTTGTTATCTTAAATTTCTTGAAATCCCATTCATCGTGATGCTTGTGAATAAGATATGAATCTCCTTTTTTGAAACTTGATTCTTTGCCAGCTTCATCAAGCATTGGTATTCCGGCCTCCGTAACATAGACTCCATCATCAAGATGCCTACCAAATGGATTGGTAGTTACCGTCATATTTTCTCCGCCGATCAAAGTCGTCCACTCCCAAGCCTGACAGCCAAGGAAACTAAGACCTCCAACAATGGTCAAGGCCATCCACTTGATGATACCGCGAGTATTGTTGCGATGACCTTCTTGTACTGCGCGCACCATAGTCACTGAACTCAAGATGAGCACAAATGTCATGATGGTTACAAAGATCAGAGGCTTGTGGTGTATGTCAAATGGCAATGTGGAAAATACAAAATCCGGTACCGGCCATGTCGGCATACTAAAGCGCAATGCGCCATATGCAATTAAGAATCCCGCAAAAGTAAATGCGTCAGAAAGTAGAAAATACCACATCATCAATTTCCCATAGGAAATCTTAAAAGGTGATTTTCCACCTGACCACGAATCACCTGCTGGGTTATAATCAGGATTTGCAATTGTCTCAGTACTCATGCTTTCATTCAATTAAAAGGTCAATGTCAACCATTACTTTTGGAAGACAAAAAACAAGATCAAATAGATCCAAAGTATATCTACGAAATGCCAAAATTGCAGCACAAGATCAAATCTGTGTCTGCGAATTTCGGTCACTTTAAAAGGCAAAGCAAATGCAAAAATCAAAGCAGTCAAAAGTGCGCCAATGCCCGCGAGGACGTGAGCAGCATGAATACCTGAAATCACATAAATAAATGAACCACCAGGATTGCCAGTGAGGGCAACGCCTATCTCAGCCAATTGAGTCCATCCCAAATATTGGCAGATGAGAAACAGGAAGCCCAAGATCACACTGATTATCAGTAGCAATTTGTATTGAAGCTCCTTTCCCTGCTTGAAACCAACATAGGACATCTGTAATGTGATGCTGCTCAAGAGGATTACCGCTGTATTGAAAAAGAAAATATCAGGCAACCTAAATTCGAGCCAATTGCCTTGTGCTTGTCTGACAACATATGCGCTAGTCAGAG
>JBDSUZ010000286.1:0-11120 GCA_039927395.1 Saprospiraceae bacterium
TCAAAAATCAAAAACATGACGAACAAAAAAACAGAAGTAAAAGACACCTTAAAAAAGGAGCAAACAAAACTCCATGCGGAAATTTCGTCTGCGAAAAAAAGCATCCGTGATTACAAAGCAGAAAGAAAAGATAAATGGAAAGAATTTAAAAACAAGATAAAGGATGACATTGATAAAATTGAAAAGTCAGTTGATAAATTATCCGCTCGTAAAAATAAATAATTGCTCACCGCTTGCATAGCGACCCCTAAGTTTAGAGTAAAAATTCTTCACATCAAAAATATCGAAAATTGAAAAACATAACCGACCTCTCGACAAATGCGCCGGGCAGCATAAAAAAATCCGAGGCAAATAAAGGATTGATAAAATTGCGCAAGCAACTTTTCTCGCTGCAAAATTTATTCTATGCAAATGGGAAACATGCCTTACTTATCATTCTGCAGGGAATGGATGCTTCCGGCAAAGACGGTACTATACGCCATGTGTTCTCCTGCATTAATCCTCAGGGATGCAAAGTGAAATCTTTTAAATCACCGACAGAAGAAGAAAATTTACATGATTTTCTTTGGCGCATTTATGCGAACCTTCCGGAAAAGGGAATGATACAAATTTTTAACCGTTCACATTACGAGGATATTTTATTTCCTGTTGTTCACTGGTTGCTTGAAAAAAAAGAAATTAAGGAACGCCATGGGGTGATTAATGAATTTGAAGAACATCTGCAAAACAGCAATACCATAATCCTAAAATTCTTCCTGCATATTTCTAAACAAGAACAGCACAAAAGATTAGAAACCAGGATATCCGACCCTGAAAAAAAATGGAAATACAATGCTAATGATAATAAAGAAGCAAAGAAATGGGATGACTATATGGATGCCTATCAGAATATATTGGATGGATGCGGCAAACACAACCCGTGGATTGTGGTTCCGGCCGATGAGAAATGGTATCGCAATTATTTAGTGGCAACTACCATCGTGGAAACACTTGAAAATTTAAAAATGAAGTACCCCAAATGAAATTCAAAAGAATTTTATGAAACTGCATTTTACTGATCAAACATTTTCATTTGAACTATTGCGGACAGCGAGTTACGGGTTGTACGGCGGTTCAGAAATTGGCGAAGTGTTGGCGACGGCAAAGCATATTCGGGAAGGCAATTTTGAAAGCTGGCATATCGCCTGGCAGCATACTTCTGCGCGTATCGAGGCACTTGCCATTGACGCACTTCAAAAAGGACGTCGCGTCAGTGCCGGGCAGGCATTCTTGCGGGCAAGCAATTACTATCGCACAGCGGAGTTTTTCCTTGTGCCTGACGATCCACGCCGAATGGTAGTCTTCGAGAAAAGCCGAACAACCTTCCGGAAATTTCTTAATGTCATCCGTACCTGCAGCTCTGCCTGCCATTGCATTTCTATCTGGTGGCCAATCGCCTGAAAATGCTGCTGCACATTTGAATGCTATCCACAAGAAGTTTAAAAACCTCTTGCCATGGATTGTTTCCTTTTCTTTTGCAAGAGCTATTCAACAACCCGCTCTAGAGTTTTGGAAAGGAAAGCAAGCAAATATCGAAGAAGCTCAGAACTTACTTTATAAGCGAGCAACACTTAATTCCGCAGCACGGCGCGGAGAATACAATTCGGAATTGACTGAAGCGGAACTGAATGCATATTGGGAAACTGGTGAAGCTGTAAAGTGGCACTTGTCGAAGGGTCCGTGAGAATCCTAAAAGACCTAGATTATGTAGAAGGCATTTCAATTGTACTCCCTTTCAAAAATGAGGTGTACTCCATAAATGTTGATATACAAACGCTAACTAAATTCGTTAACTCCGACATTATTACAAGTACCAAGAATTGGAATAAGATCTTCGCAGATCCCTATATTTACAATACTGCAGGTAGAGAGAGGTTTTTGGAAAATTTGCGAAAGTTCGGCCTGTTTAGAAGTAGTAGAACATTCTTGGCCTAAGCAGGTCAAAGTAAAAAACACTACGAACACTACAACTTTGAGACTTCCTTCTTATATTTAGCATAATGTATATTCCAAAACCTCGGGCTTATCATTAAATAAAAGTTACTTGTTAGCAGGGTCAATTATAGATTAGTTTTGGGAAGCAGACTCTAAAATTGAAAAAAACATTAGATCCATAATATGAAAGCTGAACCTAAAGTTCCAAAAACCTTTGAAGAAATGGGTGTAATCTTTTCTAAAGAACGCTATTGCAACGTGTCGCGATAACTCCTGTCGCAGCATTCATCCTAAGATAGGAACTGATTGTGAGTGTAATGTCCATATATCTACAGATAAAAAAAGAACTATATTTAGGGTTCATGCAGCTGCCGAAAGCAATACCACCTCGGAAGACGAGATTGAGGAAGAATTTGAAAATGAATCTGAGGCCTTGGCATTTGTATTCGAGACTTTTGCAGGATTCAAATGTTTTTAACTTTTAAACCTTCTAAGTTGCATTTCGTATCATAGTTCCGAAAATCTCAAAATCCAATGGGCCTTTTTAAATTCTCTATCGCATTTTCATTCATGGTTCTATTTGCGTCATGCACATCAGAATTGCAAAAACAGAATGAAGCAGATCAGCTACAAGCAGATTCACTAACTACGGCAGCTATGGAAAAAATGGACGGACCTTATTACGTGGCAAATATTGATTCTATGAAGAAAATCTACCTGCCTGATTCAGAAATCAAGACCAAGTTAAGCTATGCGATAGCCTTAAATCACTACTCCATCGATCTCAACTCCAAAAGAGACTCGATAGCAACCAAAGTAGAAGCCGAAGCAAATGCCAAAGAGCAAAAACAGATTGCTGAGGAGAAAGCAAATTGGTTAAAAAGTAAAGCTGGAAAAATTCAATCACATCATCAAGATTGGTCAAGAGAAAGTTGTCAAAATCTTGCACACCGGCAGTATTGGATCGGAATGACAATAGACATGTTAATATATTTACGAGGCAGACCTAATCACATTAACCCCTCTGATTACGGTAGTGGAATACATTACCAATGGTGTTGGGATGATTATCATCCTTCATGTTTCTACGGTGAAAGCGACGGAATCATAAAGTCCTACAACTGACCAATTCATTTTATATCGGGAACATTTGGATAGTCCACATGGCAAAAGTGGGCCTCCAATCTCAGTGGCAGTAGCTCCACTCCGTTAAAGATACTTCAGCAGCACCTTGTACAATCATTTCTCACGTTCTGAGTATTCCTCTATGAGCGCTCTTACATTCGGGTCTGGTTCGAAATACACTAGATAATCTCTCTTGCTTTCTCGAAATCCCTCGACTATTTGATCAATCTTTTTTGCATATGCTTTAATCTGAGGATGTCTCAAGTCCATAGAATTTCTCAAAGCAATTCGAAGGCTAATACCTTCATCTACCAGTGTGAAAATTTCTTCTTTTGTCTTTGGTATGTATATGATTATTGATGCAATAGGATCTTCAAATGCTTCAAGTTTTGGAAAAATTGTTTCCAAAACTTGAAGAAATTTTTCTGTTGAGTTTAGCAATTTTGCTCCGGACTGCACGTACTCATACTTAACAACTAAATCAGTTGCTTTCTTAATGTCTGTAACGAAAGCAGATATGTCGGGCATTTCAGGAACTGGGAGCCCTGGGCTGTATCCTATCATCTTTTTGGACTTTTAGCAAAGGTACTGTTAAATATAAAGTTAGCTATAACCCAAGTCTTGCCTCAATGGTTCGGAAAAGACAGGCACAATGCAAAGCCCGTTCAACAAGCCTCAAACGGGAGATGCCAGGCTATTGTCTGGCATTTTTTGTTGGCACTACTAACCTTTGTTAGGGGTGCAACAAGGGTAAGATGCTCGTAACTTTATGGCAAATGCCCCCAACATGAAATACTTATTTCTTCTTACCGCTCTCCTGCTATTTAGTTGCAAGCCAACCTATCATATCGGAGAACCTTTTGAACCCATGTCGGTCTACAGCTCCAGAGAGCCGGACGCGGTCGTCGTGTATGTCATATACCCTGGCACCAAGGTAGCTTCCATCAAGAGCACAAAGGGAAACTACTACGTCGCCAATTCCACTTTCGGAGGATACGTGCGGAAGCCTCATTTTAGGAACTATCATTCGTATCGTAAAGTCAGGGATGGTGACATGGTCACATACTATCTTCCATTTGATAATAGGGACACAAGTACATGGGTAAGGACTGTTCCGGATCTCACTCCTGCCCAGACCACAACCTACGCACCATCGACTTATCGACATTCAACATATAAGAGCCGGTCTAGAGGATCCGGATCCGTTCATGTGAAGGCTTACACAAGGAAGGATGGCACACGAGTTGCAGCTCACAACAGAAGTTCCCCGAAAAGACATTAACTATACTCCTAACAAAATCCCCATAATAGTCTTAGTAGGCAAGCCCTAACCACTAGCACTAGGTGCCGGAACTAAGAATCCGGCTCTTTTACTTTATGCTACTCTTCACAATCGTAGGCAGACTCAACTTTAAATTCATTGTCGAGCACAAAAACATTGCAGTTTAGCATCAAAGCCCCCATTGCGTTTTTGGCCCTGAACTCATGTTTGATGCTATATTGAAGTAATTCTGCCTTGTATTTCCTATTGTATGGGGCGATGGCCTTATCGTACTGTATCTTGGCCAGATTAAAAGAATCCAAGTACAATTGTTCGTTTTTTATCGCAATCGCCTTGGCGCCGTCACTGATCTCCCAATCATTCTTTGTTCTTCCTGAACTCTCGTAGAATAATTTATAATATTCCATCTTATCTATGAGGAACTTAAGCTCGGGGATTGCACTTGCTTGCTCATCAAATGTTCCTTGTATCGCAACAACTGAACCCCATTCAACCGATTGATAGCTACTAGGGTCATTGAGATTCCTCATTAAATGTTTCTTTACGCTTGCTTTCGCTCGTTCCAATTTAGTAGGAGCCTTGGCTTGACCGTAAATTGCCATGGAAAGCAAAAGAATGGGCAGTATAATAAAATGTTTCATATTCAAAATTTATTGTTAAAAAACTCACTCCTTACACGAAACTACAAAAAACGGGCCAAGGCATATTTTACAACTGTAATTTTCGCCGCATCCTTGAAATGCAAAGTTATACTGCACCGAGAAATCCGTCATCACCTTTCATCGTAATAAAGACTGGATAGCGATCTCAATTAGGTCTGCGCAATGGCCAACTCGCTACAGGGGCCGAAAGTTTACATTTTGTAAAATTAAGAAGTCTGGACAATTGACAGTTAGCGTCACATCGCAAAATCCACACTCGAACGTCGACCTGAGTATCAATATATAATACTTCAAGGCTCCACCGGCCAAAATCGAAGCGATGGAGCGTACGGCCAAGTATTGTTTATGCGCTCACTCCGAAAGGAGACCTCCTTGCCGCATGCGTAAGCCTCCAGTATGAACTATTACAGAGGTAGAGATTTTCGGGACTTAGGAATGGTTATTTAGAACGCTCTCCGGAAGAAGTTTCGGGGGGCGTTTTTATTTCTGTCAAAAAACTAATAGCTTGCCATGCAAAATTTCAGAATGATGAAAAAAAAGACCCTAGAATCCATATTATTTATCCAATTAACAATTCTATTTATTATCACTTCGGGAGTAGTCTATTTTATGAATGATGTGCCAGATTCGAACATGTGGCAGGGATTTGGCAATTTTGGTGATGGCTTAAGTGGGACAATAGGTTTGTCAATTGCCCTTGTCGGAACTATCGCTGTTTGGAGAACTTTAAGAGTGCAAGTTGATATAAACAAAAAGCAAGAAGTGTTCAACAGAGAAGTACAAAATAATTCTCGCATGCAAAATTATATAGCACTTTGCACACATTTTTCAAACACAATTAGGCAAGATATCATAAATGTAGACCTGACGAAAATTGAATACCTTTTGGCTTATTTAGAAGAAGATCAGAAGCAACACGGGTTTACATTACTAAGACAACCTCCAAGTGCAACAACGAAATCTTCATGTCAATTGATTTTGGATTCAATTGATTCGTTTATTAGAGATATTCAGAAATTCAAAACCGAAGAAACCGATAGGAAAATTCTCAAGTCAATTGTTGGAAGCGGGAAAGTATACGAATTTCACCGAGTTTTAGAATTTGGAATGAAATCAGAAATATGGAAGAAAAATGAAAAACTGAAAAATTTTTGGGAACCACACCGCAGGATATCAGACGAGTTAAGTTTCAGATTTGAACCAAATTACTAGAAATTGTCATGTCCTAATTCCTTCACATGAAAGATCTGATCTTTGGATCGATGCAACAGATCAGTAGAGAGGAAGTGCTATCGATAATCAGTGATAGCGATGGGTGTCAGAAGATATTCATGATACAATTTGTAAGATCCCCGGCAGCGGCTGGGATCCCCCAAAACCGCCCGAAAAGTCGCAACGGTGCTCTCCATACTGAAAAATACTCGTAAAGAGTTGCGAGATACAAACAGGATGGAGCGTGGGCCAAGGCGCTCACTCCGAAGGGAGACTTCCTTACCACAGGCGTCAGGCTCCAGTACGCACTTTTGCAGTGGTAGAGATTTTCGGTAAATAGGAATAGCTATATGGAACGCTCACCGGAAGAAGTTTTATGGAGCGATTTTGTTATCAATTAAAAATAGAAGTTGTAGTTGATGTAAAACAGGCCTCGATAATAAATATGGAGGCCCTTACTATTAAATTTATTTGAGTCGTAAAACAGCAAACTGGTATACGATACTCAATGCCAATAAATCGTGTTTATTTCGAAGCACCCCGGCATGGTTAATACCATAATCGTATGCCCGATAATAAAGGTAGTTGTCATATTTAAGACCTAATTGTCCAAGTAATTGCAAACTAAGAGCAGACCTCTTGATATTTACAATTTTATACCTTAATCCAAATTGACAATAGAAATACTGATCTTTTTCACCATGACCTGGATTTTGGTACAAAGCTTGTACAAGCTCATTATTTTCATCGAAATACTCAATTCTAATTCCGGAAATAGCAGCACCGCTATTATAGTATCTAGCGACACCCATAATTCCTATTAATCTTTTCGAGCTAATTAACGGAAAACCGAGCCTCAAACATTGAAAATAATTAGATGCCGATATTGAAGACTCCAAGCCAACTCCATTTGTTTCAAAAAGAACTCCAATATGATCTTGCGCAAATGAAATTTCACCTTCAATATACATTTGGTTCTTAAATTCATAATTCAAATTAAAACCCCAATACAGACCAGGTCGATGGTTTAGCCTGAAGTTAGGAACTACTTCGGTGGTGTAATCAAAATCACTTTTGCCAATTGAAGATCCAACACTCAAGCCAACTGAAAGCGACTGAGAATTAGCTACGAAGTGTCCAAGGATCAAAATCAGAAATAACAGTAAATTCTTGAAAGGAGGCATAGTCAAATATGAGGGGATGAAGTCTTTATGGCCTTGGGATCACACTTTGAAGTCAATATCAGAAAGTAAACGTACCCAGTATTCATTAATTGCTGGTTAATACATTTCTGCCAATGGCATATCAGACAAATCGACCGAACAGCAACAATACCTTGACAAGCCCCGGTCGCATTCTTTACACTAAGCTCCAAACACGGACATTCAAAATTCTTCATCAACGACTTACATCTCTCTATTCCGATATTCTACCCAACGCAAAACTGCTCATTTCTTTTGTTGTTGGTCTAATCATCAATTCCAAATTCTCCTCTTTTGATAAATTGCCTATTTGTGGATAAATAGCCACCAAAGCTTTGACATTTGCACAATGTCTGTTCAAAAGTATTCCATACCTCTTATCTCTCTCGGATGAAGACAAGCAATCGATCCAGGCCTGATCATATTTTCTTCCCGTAGCCTCTGTACAAGCCTTTACGTGCTTACCATCCATTCCATTTGCTGCCAGGTTATTATTCATCTCAATACCGTCCCTAAGGTATTTTGCGTAAACCTCAGATCCCAACATCTCCGTTTTCCAGTCAGTAGTGGTTTTTTCACATCCCGATAGGGCGATCCCTAATAGAATGAAGCTTACTAACCCATAGCAGCATGTTTGTAGAAACTTTTTCATTGTCTATAAAAATTAGAAGGTTAAAAAATACTTTCAAAACTCCCTCAATCAAAACTCTCCTCCCCACCCATCATCTTATAAGCTTCGACGATATGGCGAATGGCTTGGAATTCCATTTGGGATATTCTGTGACTATAGGACTGATTTTCTCCATTGCTAAATTTTGCGGCTCTCTCCTTGTCAGTGGTAAAACGTGAAAAATCTGGTGAATCTCCCCTACTTACCAATGTCGCTCGTTCTGAGTAAATGATATCTGCTATTGTCGTGGTCATTTCTTTGTCGACATCCACATCATACCATTCCCACATAGCTCCATTTCCTTCTGCGCGATGCATCTGAGTTTTGTCGACCCTGATTGTTTTAGACACATCAGGTTCATGCCGCGTCTTACGGGAGAAGGTGCTGATTCGGTAACTCTTTACATTGAGCCAATAAGTGTTGGAAGTTTGGAATCTCATGCGCATCGACACCTTGTCACCTGATCTGACGAGGTACAACATTAAATTGTTATAGTTCTTGCGCTGGGGAGATGATTTGTCGTAGTAATAGATGAGCCCGGTCTTAGTATCCTTTTCTGCCCGAAGATCACAGACTGCAGCCTCAAAATTCGCTGCCTTTTCGGCATCATGTGATGGTATAAGTACTGCGCTAATACTTTCAATTTTCCTTGGAAGTTCGTGCTCCTTTGTCCATCGATTGAACACGCCGGAGAGAAGGAGCAAAACGATTATAACTTTGAACATGATCCTTAAAATTTAACTATAAAAAACCAAAACTACCTATAAAGCTTTAAGGTAAGCCAATCTTACTGATTTTCAAAGAATTAGGGGACAAAAATGCTGTAAATGCAAAAAGCCCGACTTATTAGTCAGGCTTTTCATGGTGGCGGAGGCAGGATAAGAAACTTTTCGCTACTCAGTGCCTCTTAGAAAATCCACAATGTAGATTTGGGTGACAAAAAATGGCCTTGTATTTATAGGATACAAGGCCACTTTATTCTAAAAAATCGAAGTGCACTCACTTATGCTTTAGCACTCGAAACTGGTATTGTAGTGACAACGATATCAAATCATGCTTGTTCTCAACAACTGCAAAATACTCTGTTCCATGAAACTCTGCACTGAAGTACTGGTATGAATCGAATTTAAAACCTAATTGGGCAATTAAGTTTAAATTAACAACAGATCTATTCCTTGCAATCACTGTAAACCTAATTCCAGTCTTGGCCAACACGAAATGTCCATTCACATTTTGATAATCATAGAGATCGACCTTGTAAAAGTTACCTTTGTAAGTACCTTCAATCTTAGATTCACCACCTGTATCTTGATTCTTATAGTGCGCAATACCCAATACAGCAGCAAATTTGTTTCGATTACCTACTTTTAAGGGTATTCCCAGGCTTAATGATTGAAAGCCTGAACCTGGACCTCTTGAAATTCCAAAATTAGTAACATTGTCGTGTATTTTAGCGCCTGTGTAATCTTGAGCTTGATATAATTCAAGTTCCAAGAAGAACCTATTTACAAACTCAAAGTTGGCAGAAACTCCCAAATATGCTCCAAGTGGGTGAATAAGTCGAAAATTAGGACTTACTTCACCATTAGGAATAAATTTACTTGTGCCTATCTCACCGCCAATGTTAACACCTAATAACAAGGATTGTGCCCGAATGATTTGAGGTGTAAAGGCCACAATTAAGAGTAATAAATACCTCATACTTTTTTCATCTGTAACGTTAAGTTTCACGCTGTTATTACATCAATAAAGCAAAGACACTAGTACTCTACTTTTAAATAATTACTGCATTTAAATGTTATTTAATGCACCATTTAAGGGCGCGTCAAACAGACTACCGTACGTTGGGTAATTTAACCTTTTACTACGTTCCTAGTCGACGTTTGTTTGTCCGAAAGTGCAAAAAGATTGCAAGCAAAATGCTGGAAATAGAAAAAGCCCGACTTATTAGTCAGGCTTTTATTGGTGGCGGAGGCAGGATAAGAAAAGGCAACTTTCTGCAATTAACCTGCTTGTAATCAATTGATTACGGATAGGTGTATCACTAGATATCGAGGTGCCTACTCTCACTTCTGGAAGAATTTTGGTTGAAAATAAATTATAATCCTGTAGCATTCAATGATCTATAATGTATCATTATTTACTACATGACTTCACTTGTTCTTAAGGAGCTGCTCCAGCTTCTCATTTATGTCGCTAAGCGGATCTGGCTTCACAAATCCAAAAACCCAGTTAGGTTCTACCTCAGGAAATGCATTGAAGAACTTCAGCACAAGTCTGAAGTGGATGGACATTGTCTTGCTGCTAATCATCCGTCGATAGGTCGTCGCTTCAATGCCGAAGATCTTGGCCATCTCCTCTTGTTTAATATTTTTTTGTCGTCGAATTTCTTCGATTCGCGCTTTGATTTCTAGGACTGTTGCCATGATGTTTTTACTTCACAGATAATAAATGTTACATATATGATACATTATGTATCATTATCTACTACATTTGTTGTAATAAGTAACAATGTTGCTTCTAAGGTAACAATTGCGGAATAAAAACAAAGTAAATGCGGAAGTACAGAATCGAAGAGATCCTCAACAAAAGGTCAATTGCCGACAAGCGGCAGGCAATCGACGACATCTGCAAGCTGCTTCACATCGGGAGGAACCGCTTAGTCCGGATTCGCTATGCCGGTGACGGCAATTACAACACATCCGCTAGTGCAGATCAACTCAAGGTGATTGCAGAATATCTCCAAGTTAAGGTCGATGATCTATTTACAGATGTAAAGCAATTAACTCATGAATAAAGGAGAGCAAAATCATTGGCATATCACTGCCGGCGAACATTCATTAGTTGTAAACGATCGAGGGCAATTGGAGTATGATGAGAAGACCGTAATAGGCTTGTACTTCAGGGACGTACTTACGTCTGCAGGGTACAACGACGAGGCCACTTATGCGGTCGTTTCCAATTACTTCAGCCAACAGAAAATTTCTGTTGGC
>JBDSUZ010000287.1:0-2530 GCA_039927395.1 Saprospiraceae bacterium
TTGCGCAATATCGGAATGGACTTGATCTGAGGTTGATTGTGCAGCATCAAATCTTCGAATTCAGCTGGCATCTCCTTGTCATTGATCGAGCGATAGAGATGGCCAATGAGTTTCTTGTTTTCTACTAATTGAAGTACTCCCATCACTGCGCTTCTGATTGATTCTTGATAGGATTGCTGGAGCACGGGATGATAGTACATAATGAGGGAATCTCCCCTTATGCTTTCTTTTTGTTTGCCTATGCCAAGTCCGAAATCACCTAGTGCCTGTGAGCTGATTTCCCAAATTCTCGCATCTAGTTGTGCTGAAAACCCTTTGGGTATTAGCAATCCGACTAAGGCGTCTTTTTTAAAGAAATTTTCCTTAAACATTGTCAGGTTGTATATTCCTGGCAATTGTTCCACATGGAACATTCCAACTTTTTGCAAATCATCTACCAGTAATTTTGCGGTGGAGCCTGTATCTTGGTTGCAGATTACCACGTGTACCTTATTGTCATTGACAAGTTCAAATGCACTATTCTGAACACTCGTGATCAAGATGGCTAATAGTATAGGCATGCCGAACATCAAGGACAATCCAACGCGGTCCCTGATGAGAATAAGCCAATCTTTGTATATAGTTGCCCAGAGTACACGCATGATCAGTCCCTGAAGTCTTTGCCTGTCAAATGAAGAAAAAGGCCCTCTAAACCATCTTTCTGGTGGCTAGTTAGCAAATTTTGCAAACTATCGCTTGCGACTATTTTGCCTGAATCGATCATTGCAATCTCTGTGCAGAGTTCCTCAGCTTCTTGCAAATGGTGGGATGTATATATCAAAGTCGTCCCTTCTTTGTTTAGTTTTAATAGATATTGTAGTATCGCTACTCTGCTCTGAACATCAACACCGGCCGTTGGCTCATCCAAGAGTAAAATTTGGGGACTGTGGAGCATGCCAATGGCAAGATTGACCCTGCGTTTCATACCTCCTGAAAAATGAGAGACTGGTTTGTTACTGACACCCAATAACCCCAAAGCACCGAGTAGCTCTTCTCCTTTGCTTCTGATATTCTGACTATCCATGCCAGCCCAAGCACCGAAGAAATGCAGATTTTCCCAAGCACTAAGCTCCTGATAAAATGAAAAATGCTGCGGTACAAAACCGATATTTGCTTTGTGAGTATCGATCCGCGAATCAGCTTTATCGCCAAACCAAATTATGTCACCATTATCTGGCTTGAATACTCCCATAATCAAACTTAGCAAAGTAGTCTTGCCAGCTCCATTAGGGCCAAACAATCCAAATCGGCTGCCTAATGGAATACTGAGGTCTAAGTGCTCAATACAGGCATGATTCTCCCTTGGGTATTTAAACGTTAATTTATTGATTGTCAACGCATTAGCACCCATCTACCAAGTAGTTTTCGAGAGAGATTGAAATGCCTTCCTTTCGATTTGTGCTATCTCCATTAAGTAATCTCTCACGACATCAAAATCTGCCTGTTTGTCAAGCCTTCCTTTGTAAATGCCCGCTGATTGTACAGCGGCATTTCTCCACAAGTCACCCGATTGAGTGAAGAGCGCTGATATTTCTTTCAATTCGTCCTTAGGTAAGTATTGATATGCCTGTTGTAGAAATGCGGCGTATATGTATCTGAAACCTCCGCCGCCAGTTCCTATCTCTTCTTGCATCCTCACCAATTGAGCTAAGTATAGACCAGATGTATGCAAGCCTAATTTTTGTGGCCATTTACTGATTTGACGCGCTGTGTATTCAATTCCTTTGACACCTGCGAAGAAGCCTGGAATATGCAGCATGTCTCGTATATTTCTTTTGATCCCTTTGGTAATGGCCTTGGCCATCAACTCATCTGAAACCTCAGCATGTGCCTTAGGATAATACATTTGACCTTTTGGCGCCAAAGCTCCTTTTGCAAATCTTACCCTTTCCAATTCATAAGAATTTAGGGTTGTAACATCTTCCATTACAGGATCACTTACGTGATAGTCATCGTCCGTCTTGCCATAGACAATTAGATTATGCGCGTTGAAGTGGAATCGATATTCCTTTGGAAAATAGGTGAGATAAAAGACCCCTACTTGGCAACCAACGGCTTGACCTCGTTCAAGACACTCTAACAGGGCGCTCTCAGCGGCTTTTGGAGTAGAAAATTTCTTGCGAAAAACTGGGATGCCAAGTGATTTAGAAGTTCTCTTGAAAATCATGCCGGGCATCGTCCTAAACGCAATAGCCGGACCATTATTGATCTTAAGTATCGGAATGTAAATGTAAAACAAGCCGGAACCTATGCCAAAAGCGAGGGGCTCTGTCATTTGGGAAACTCCACTTGCCCTCAATAAATTGGTTGTCACTCCATTCTCGCAGTGGGCCGCCTGTAAATGTGTAAAATCAGTCTTCATGTATGGTCATACTGGCTAAATCCTCCAATGTGACATTGAATGCAGTAGCGTATTTACTTAATTTCCCCTTAGATAGATTGCTAAAAACCGTTGCCTGCATATGACGTTTGATCTGCCACTTCCAGAATC
>JBDSUZ010000288.1:0-7180 GCA_039927395.1 Saprospiraceae bacterium
ATGCTCGCAGGCATTAGTCGAATTAGCCAATTTGCCGCTAAATCGCGTTAAGCGGCTGGAACTGTCTGACGACCGAAGGGAGGAGTTTTTCAGACGTAGCGATTTCGCGAGTAAATTGGCGTTAAAATTCGGGTAGCCGGATCAAAAACGCCTTTTTTTGTTACTTTTTTGTGGCTTGGACAAAAAAGTAAGGAGGATCAATAGAATCTGGAGTTCGGGAGAATCAAGAATTGGTGTGGGGTGTGAGGTGTAAGGTGTCCAAAATTTTGGTCCTGGAAGCTCGGTCCTGGGTCCTGGGTGCTGGGAAAATTGACTTACGGCATATGGCCTAAGGCCTAGCGAAGCAGCCAAAATTAAAGTCGGCGATAGGCTTTAGGGGACCGAAATGTTCAGAGTTAAGCGTTCACAGTATAGAGATTTTACCTCTACGTCCTGCATATTCGGTCCTGGGTCGTGGTTCCTAGAAAAACCTTTTTACTTCAACTAAACAACTCAACGACTAAACAACTCAACAGATAAAGGTGCTGGGTCCTAGGTGCTGGGAAAATTGGCTTACGGCATTTGGCCTAAGG
This sequence comes from Saprospiraceae bacterium, assembly GCA_039927395.1. Classification (GTDB taxonomy): domain Bacteria; phylum Bacteroidota; class Bacteroidia; order Chitinophagales; family Saprospiraceae; genus JBDSUZ01. Next base: position 573 of record JBDSUZ010000288.1, read on the forward strand.
CCTAGGGGAGCAGCCAAAATTAAAGGCGGCGATAGGCTTTAGGGGACCGAAATGTTCAGAGTTAAGGGTTCAGAGTATAGAGATTTTACCTCTACGTCCTGGGAAATACCTTTTTTTTCCTTGCTCCTTTTCCCATTTTCCTCGACTAAACAACTCATCGACTAAGCAACTAAACATAGCGAAGCTACTCCTCCCAAATCGTCTGCACCAAAACCGCATTTTTCTTAAAATTCTCGCCTAGGCAATCTTGATTGCCCGTGATTCCATCGAGATAGCAGACATCTTCGCAGGTCTCAGAAACTATTTGGATTCCAAAATCGCAGCAGCAATCACCGTCTTTAAAGGCGTAATAGGTCTTATTTTGGAATGTATATTCGTAAACTCCTGCGCCATCAGGGCAGGGAGGGCTAAGCTTAAAAGCATCAACTTTAGCTGTAATACATTCAGGTACTACCACTTTGGCCTCCTTGTCTGGCTTGTCGCAAGCAACAAATGAAAAAGCGATAGCAGCTATTAAGATGAATGTTTTCATGATCTATGTTTTTTATAAAGACGCACGTACTTCCGAAAGGGTTGGTTGCTCGGATCAGTTGCTTACTATATAAACGCAGCGGAAGCCGGAGAGTTCCATGGATTGGCTGCGGACACTTTTTGATGCAAAAACTATGTAGCTTTGCATTTGTTAAGAAGGAATCCATGAAAGTGCTAGAAAAATATACGACCGAAATCAAACAACTTTGTAAGAATTACAAGGTCAAGAAGCTCTATGCATTCGGATCTGTCCTAACAAATAAGTTTAATGAAAAGAGTGATATTGACCTTGTCGTTGAATTCAATAATATTGCAATTAATGAATATGCTGATAACTATTTTAACTTTAAATTCTCACTTGAAGACATCTTGAAAAGACCTCTAGACCTCTTGGAGGAAAATGCAATTTCCAACCCATATCTAAAAGAATCTCTCCTAAAGCAAAGGCAATTGGTTTATGGAGAATAACATCAAATTATGGCTTTATGATATACTCAATGCCATCATTGAAATAGAAAGTTTCACGGAAGATGTGCCCACATTTATAGACTTTCAAGGTGATACCAAGACTAAAAGACAGTTGAGCGCAATATCGAGATCATAGGCGAAGCATTGAATCGAGTTCTAAAATCTAATCAAGATATCACCATATCAAACTCCAGAAAAATCGTTGACACGAGGAACAGAATCATTCATGGATACGATTCCGTCTCTGATGAAATTATTTGGGGAATAGTAATAAAGCATCTTCCGTTAATGAAGACTGAAGTTCGGGCACTTCTAAATGAATAATCTTCACTGAAAAATTAGTCTTGATAATTAAACATTTGAAGGCCTATCAATACACTGCAATATAGTAAGTTGATCAGTCGTGTTGTTGATGATCTGAAACAATCGCAATTGGCTGTTCCAAAAGCCCAACGCCGATTTTCCAGAACCCAGTACCGAGCTCCCAGGACCAAAATTCGCACACCTCACACCCCACACCTCACACCATTTTCCTTACCCCTTTTTCCTTATCATCCCCAACGGAAAAAACACCAACAATCCAATGCAGATAAATGCAATCCAATCACCAAATCTGGTGTAGAAGGTCTGTATATCATTGAGGAGCACTGTCTTGCGTAAAACTGCTGTTTGTTCATATTCAGTAGGGTCTTCGATGTCGCCGCGCTGATTGATGAAACAGGAAACACCGGTATTAGCAGCGCGGATGATAGACTTACGAGTCTCGATTGCTCTAAGGCGGCCTATCTGAAGGTGCTGGAGATGTCCAGGCGTCAAATCCCACCAACCGTCGTTGGTCATAATACAAATCGCCTGAGCGCCTGCCTTGACGTAGCTTGTGACGTAGCCACCGTAAATGGACTCATAACAGATGACCGGGGCAACTTTATGTCCGTGGGACGCAAATACGGATCTCTCGGCTTGCATCTGCAGTCCATATATAGATCCACCAAGCTTTTTGACGATGGGATCGAGGAAACTCAAAAGGCCATTGTAGGGAAATATTTCGGCACCTGGAACTAAACGCGATTTGCGATATATCTGATGTTGATCGCTTGTGTCAATGCATGCGGCTGCATTGGTTGCCGCCCAAAATATAGTGTCGCGACCTTGTATCTGGGTCCTCACATTGCTTGCATTGGATGGAAATGTATCGTAAACCGTGACGGCGTCGATACCGGTCACCAAAGCACAATTGGGATAATTGGCAAGTAATTGGCGATATGCAAAAACTGCTGGATTGATGTCAAATTCATCCAATCTGACTTGCTCAAAACTAGTCTCGGGTAGGACAAGAAAATCAGTTTGAGGCGTCAAGACTTCTCTCGATAGCTCCAAAAAATGCTGAAGCTGCAGTTCAGGAGGGGTGCTGAATTTCTGGTAAAATGGCTCGTAATTGGGCTGTACAACAGCAAATTCGACAGGAGTACCTAAGTCCTTTTGCTGCGAATACATCAAAAGCGAAATTGCCAAGGGCAGCGCAAAAACAAGTCCTGGTGCAATCCAATTTCGCGCTAAGCGCAATCTTTCCTTTTGGCGAAAAAGCGGTAGCAAAATCAGATTTAAGGCCCAAATCCAAAGCGAGCCTCCAAAAACGCCAGTGTATTCATACCACTGAATCCACGACGGAAGCGCCGCCCAAGCATTTCCCAGCGTAAGCCAGGGCCAAGACAGTTCCCATTGCATATGACCATATTCGAAGGCTATCCATGCCACAGGCAAGAGACAATACACCCAAAGTGATGCCGACTTTTTGCGGATTTGGATCCACAAAAGCCAGGGAATAGTCATGAAAAATGAATTGAGAAAAATGGCAAACATGCCACCCACCAAAGCCGTATTTGCCACCCAAAATGTGGCTATGATGTTCCAAAGAACAAATGCATGATACAAATAGAGAAATGATCGTCGCCCCGCTCCTTTAGGATTTTGGGCTATGATGTGCTCGACCAAGAGAAAAAGGGGAATGAATGCAACAAAATATAGAGGTGCCAAAGGATATGGCGGAAAGCCAATGCCTAACAAAACACCGGCAATTGAGGACAATTTCCAATAGCTAAATTTTACCGCATCGCCAGCTTGTCTAAGTCTGAACAGAATCATGATCGCCAACCAGCCACATAGCAGTAAAGACAAAGGATGGTAGCCCCAAAGTGGTAAATGCGCCATTTGCCAGCCCATCCACACAGCGATTGCTAGAAGTAGGAGAAACAGGATTCGGAGAAACTTAGCAGTCATAGGCTTTGCTTTTACCGGCCTGAACGTGAAATCAGAAATGTTTATTTGACTATCGAGCCATTCTCCCAAGGCTCAGTCGGACAGACCAAGCTAAGTTGACCAGAGGCATTCTCAGCAGTGAGAATCATTCCATTAGATTCGATGCCTTTCAATTTGCGCGGAGCGAGATTGGCCACGATCAACACCTGCTTGCCAGGTAAAGTCGCAGGATCAAAATGCTGAGCAATGCCCGACACGATGGTCCGTTTTTCGTTTCCCAAATCCACTTCCAATTTGAGCAGTTTATCGGCATTTGCTACCTTTTCTGCTTGCAAAATGGTTGCAGTGCGAATATCAACTTTGATGAAATCATCATAAGTGATCTGCGTTGATTGAGCTGGTGTGCTTGCGTCGGTTGCCATGGCATTTGCTTGATCAGTGTCTGAATTATTTGCGTTGAGCTTGTCTATTTGTATCTGTATTTCCTCGTCAGTAACTCTTGAAAATAAATGCGCCGGGGGTCCAATTTTATGTCCGTGTTTGACGATAGGACTTCCCTCCGCTAATTTGTTCATCAGTTTGACCAATTCGCCTTTTTCCTCGATAGGCACAAAATTGAACATGCTGCGCAATTTGTCACTGGTAAATGGCATAAATGGTCTGCAAACAACCGAAATAGCCGCTACAATCTGAACACAAAGATTCATAACCACTTTGGTAGCCTGCGGGCTTTCCTTGATATTTTTCCAAGGCTCGTTGTATTGCAATAGCTGATTTCCTGCCGCACTCAACTCGAGTAAAGCAGACAAACCGCCACGGAAATCGTAATTCCACAAGCATTCCGTGACTTCGTACACATAGTCATACAAGTCCATCAATTCGGAGTCGTGAAATGACATCTGATCTTGCCCATTGGCACTCAAGATGTCTTGATCTTCATCGAAATTGGGAACTTTACCGTTGTAAAATTTGTCAATTAGCACCAAAACTCGATTGACGAAATTTGCCAAATTATTGACCAATTCAGTATTTACGGCTTCCTGATATCCTCTCCAGGTAAATTCACTGTCCTTTTGCTCAGGTGAATTCTTAAGCAGATAATAACGCAATTCATCTTCTCTCCCAGGGAAATCGTCGAGGTAATCGGTAGCCCAAACTGCCCAATTTTTGGAAGTGGAAATCTTCTTGCCTTCCAAATTCATAAACTGGTTAGCGGGAACATTGATCGGAAGATTGTATCCACCATGAGACTTCAAGATTGCAGGAAATATCAGGCAATGGAATACGATATTGTCTTTACCAATGAAATGCACAAGCTCCGAATCTCCGTCTTTCCAGTATTTCTCCCATTCCTTGGGCTTGTTCTGATCAATCGCCCATTGTTTGGTAGCTGAAATGTATCCAATAGGCGCATCCAGCCAAACGTAAAGTTTCTTGCCTGCAGAGCCAGGAATTTCTTGTGGAACATCAACTCCCCAACTCAGGTCTCTGGTCATCGCGCGAGGATGCAATCCACCGTCGAGCCATGATTTGCATTGACCCATCACGTGTGCTTTCCACAGGGCAGGATCGTGATGTTTCTTCTTGTCGAGCATGCCATTTTCAATCCAGTCGCGCAACCAAGCTTCGTGTTTGTCGAGAGGCAAATACCAGTGCGAGGTTTCCTTCAACACTGGAGTCGCACCACTCAAGGTAGATCGCGGATTGATAAGTTCTTTTGGGCTCAGAGCAGTGCCGCAGCGCTCGCATTGATCCCCATATGCATCGGGATTGCCGCAGTTTGGGCAAGTGCCTGTGATATATCTGTCAGCAAGAAACTGATTTGCCTCTACGTCGTAGTATTGCTCCTCAGTTTGCTCTGTGAAAGCTCCTTTCTTGTATAATTCTCTAAAGAAATCTTGGCTGGTCTCGTGATGCAGCGGTGCTGAAGTGCGGTGGTATATATCAAACTGAATGCCCAGGCGTTTGAAGGTATCCTCAAACTGCGCGTGATATTTGTCGATGATCTCTTGCGGTGAAATGCCTTCCTTCTTGGCGCGAATCGTAATCGCTGCACCATGCTCGTCAGAGCCGCATACAAATAGTACATCTTTGCCCCAAAGTCTCAAAAAGCGAGCGAAAACATCCCCATTGACATAGGCGCCGGCCAAATGGCCTACATGTAATGGCCCGTTGGCGTACGGTAATGCTGAAGTAAGCAGGTAGCGCTTAGGAGGGTAAGGATACATTCAAAAAATAGGATATGTTGGGTCGCTGACAACCTGAATGGGCTGCAAGATACGCCAAATATCTATTTTTATTGTATTTGAAATATTTCAATATTTGACAAAAAAAGGCTTGACAACAGGAAGTTTAAGCCAAATTTTTGCTACCACGCCATTTCAAAAATCCATGGATGGCAATACCGGCATATACGGCGTATAGTATGACAAATATGAATAGCTCTTTATGGAAGTACATAGCCACGTAAGCTAAATCGATCAGAATCCAATACAGCCAATTCTCCAGGATCTTACGAGTAGTCATCCAAGTGGCGATGATGCTCAGAGCTGCCAGAAATGCATCGACATAGGGCAAGGAAGCGCCAAACTGCTGCCAAAATCTGCCTAGCAAAAAGGAAATTCCTAAAGCTAACGCTATTAGTAACAAGTGATTTTGAAGGCGAAATGACTGGACTTTGAGCATATTTCCCGCAGGGCTCTTTCTGCTCCAGGTCCAATAACCATAGCAGGCGGCTGCCAAATAATAGATTTGCAACAGGGTATCAGAGTATAGCTTGGATTGGTAAAATGAAATGCCCGATAGCACGGTACTGATCGCTCCCCAGAGCCAACACCACACAGATTGACGTGCCGCTAATACGACATAAAGTATGCCCGATATCAAGGCGCCCCACTGGAAATAATCGAACATAATTATAGTTTAAGAAGGCTATTAGGCAAAAAAAAAAGCCCGGCAATACAAACCATCGATTCGTCTTGCCGGGCAGATTATGTTGCAAATGATCGTTTACTTGATCACCTCAATTTTCAATTTGATTTGATGAATGTTGGGATCTGTATTAGTCACAATATCCAAGGTCACATCATCTTTGCCAGTCTTCTTTTCCGCAGAATTGTAGATTATTGTAATCTTGCCTCCCTGACCCGGCTTGATCGGTCCTTTGGTCCAATCAAGTGTAGTGCAATCACAACCTGACACGATCTCAACAATCAGGTCTTGTGTTCCTGTATTAGTGAATAGCAACTCACGCGTCGGCTTGGCACCTTTGTGTACTTTTCCAAAATTCACTTCCTTCTTAGCGAAAGTAATCTGCGGACCTTCCTTGATAACTGGTGGAGCTGGTGCTGCAG
>JBDSUZ010000289.1:0-14118 GCA_039927395.1 Saprospiraceae bacterium
CTTATTGTCAGAAATGACCCAGGTAAAGGAAGCTGATGCAAACCTAGATGCCTTACAGAAGCAGTTGCAAAAGAAAGGACAACAAATGGTAGAGGCCCTTCAGGCTAAATATCAGGAACTAGCAAGAAAAGAGAAAGACGGTGAATTGGCTCCAAAGGCCGTTCAAGATGAAGCCACAAAGCTTAAGGCTGAAGAAGAAAAAATTCAGGCTTATGAGCAGGATATGCAAAAGCAAATCGCTGACAAAAGAGAGCAATTGCTCAGCCCGATACTTGATCGTGTCAATAAGGCCATCGCAGACGTGTCTAAGGAGAAAGGATATACTTTCGTTTTCGATGCAAGTAGCCAGGTTTTGCTATACGCCGAGCCGGGACTTGATCTGATGGCAGAAGTCAAGTTGAAATTAGGCATGCCTTAATTTCTGGTGGTATCTCACGACAAAAAACAACCTATAGGGATCTTTGATTCCGGTATTGGCGGCCTCACAGTCGCCAATGCTATTATGCGGCATTTGCCAGAGGAGCAACTTATCTACTTTGGCGACACCACTCATTTTCCCTACGGAGACAAATCCGCTGACAATATTCGATTTTACAGCCTGAAGATCAGCAAATTTCTGCTTGAGCAAGGTTGTAAAATGATCGTGGTAGCATGCAATTCGGCATCCTCTACAGCCTACAAAGACTTATTGGAATTCTTCTCACACGTGGGACTTTTTGTCAATGTGGTTGACCCTTTGGTGCGAGCTGTATGTGTAGAAAACAAGAAAAAGGTTGGTGTCATAGCCACCAAGGCAACTATCAATTCAGGGGTTTATGAGCGCCGACTGAAGGAATTATGCCCAGACACAGAAGTGGTCAGTCTGGCTACACCTCTATTAGCCCCAATGATCGAAGAGGGGTTTGTTCACAATCAAGTAAGCTCAGCTGTGCTCAGTTCTTACCTTTCCCAACCCGAATTAGAGGGCATCGAGGCGCTGCTATTGGCATGCACGCATTATCCATTGATCAGAGACGACATTTCTGCATATTTCGATCACAAAGTCCAGATTCTTGACTCCACCGACATTGTAGCCTTGGAAATTAAGAGCAAATTGAAGGAGATGAATCTCCTTAATGATAAGCGAGTTGCCTCCAATACTTTCTACGTGTCAGATTATACCGATTCATTTGAGCAGACAGCACGGTTTTTTTACAAAGATCATGTCCGCTTGCAGGAACGCGATATCTGGTAAAGTTCGTTGAACAATGTGGCCGATCGCTTGTCTTTAAGGTATTCAAAACACATAATTCTCTCAGACAATGAGTTTAAGACTAGGCGATGACGCCCCCAATTTCCAAGCGCAAACCACCCAAGGACCAATAGATCTGTATGATTATTTAGGCGATGGTTGGGGTATACTATTCAGTCATCCAGCCGATTACACTCCAGTGTGCACCACTGAACTTGGTCGTACTGCTAAATTGAGTGCGGAATTTGCCGCAAGAAATACCAAGGTATTGGCTGTAAGTGTCGACGACATGGACAAGCACAAGGGTTGGATTACGGACATCAATGAGACTCAAAATTGTAATGTAGATTTTCCATTAATTGCGGATGATGATCGCAAAGTGGCTACTTTATATGATATGATTCACCCAAATGCGAGTATGACCGCCACGGTTAGGAATCTATTTATCATTGGGCCAGACAAGAAAGTTAAATTGATAATCACATACCCTGCCAGCACAGGTAGAAACTTTGTAGAAGTGCTAAGGGTGCTTGATAGTCTTCAACTTACTGCAAAGCACAGTGTCGCTACTCCAGCAGATTGGAAGCCTGGTGAAGATGTCATCGTCGTTCCAGCTATATCCACCGAGGACGCTATATTGAAATTTGAAAAAGGCATCACTGTTGTGAAGCCATACCTGCGCTACACACCTCAACCATAGTGCTGGCTATTTGGCGATGATAGTCATTATCTGCGATTGGGCATATCCAGTAAATATTCCAAGTGGCTTGGCAGAGCCAAAGACATTTGATTTGATCACTCCTGGTTGGGCAAAAGGATTTCCGTTAGACGCTGCAGAATTCATCACACTTGTAATGAAGCTGAAGTAAGCTTTGTCTATAGTTGCTATGGTGTTGAATACCGTGTCTTGAACGCGATTTTCGTAGCCAGATCCAAATACAAATTGACCGCTCTCTATGAGTTGGTCATCTGTGATGAAATCCTGTTCAGGTATGCTATCGAGGCTATCATAATTTAGGAAGCGGCGAAAATACTGACGGGTACTCAGGTCGGGATCGGTGATATAACAAAGTGTGCGAGCCAGTGTATCCGTTTCGTTAAAACTTACCACCACCGAATCAATAGGAATTGCAGCAAGGATATTTGTCAGACCCGTTATTTCACGGCCATCTTCCAATTGAATGTATAATTCAAAACTGCCTTCGAAATCAAAGGGCACCATTTGATCGGATACATAGTTGTAAGCTTTCAGCGTAACAGGATCTAATGTTGGCGTATTGGCAAGCACGATGGTGTCTAATCCATGACGGATTTCCACACGAGCATTCTTTATCTGGATGGCGTCGAGATATTGAAGCAAGTCGCCATTGCCAAAAGGATCAAAATATGAATTGCTTTTGGTCAAGGTTAGCTTATAAGTAGAGCCAGGTGTCAGATAACACTCCACGACAGGCTGCGATTCGTAATTGGGCAGGTCTATATCCACTTCGCGATTGAGATTGCAAGCGCTAAGTCCAATTACGAAGAGGGCAAAAAGAGATGTTTTATACAGATTCATCGTATTAAAACTTGAAATTATAGGTCAAGGAAGGGAGAATTGGGAAGAGCGTGACTTGTTTGGCCGCTATCCGCTCAGGTACTTCTAGTACGGGGTTTTCATTGCCGCTGGCATATTCAGGAGCCAAATAAATGAAGAAGGCATTTCGCCTGCTGTAGGCATTATATACGCTGATGGTGAGATCGCTTTCGCCCCATTTTGGGAAAAATTTAATTACGATACCAAGGTCGAGTCGATGATAATCGGGCATTTGAAATGTATTGCGATCACCATATACCGGTACCACTGGTTGAAACTGACCCCCAGGGACATCTTGAAACGCAAAACGGCCCGCGGGTAACCAACCCTTATCACCATTTCCAAATATGAAAGTGGCGGATGTTGAAATCCTCTTATTCCATTGATACATAGCCACGACTGTCAGATTGTGGCGCCGATCGTATCGCGGGGAGAAATATCTGCCATCCATGAAGCTAAATTCACCTCTCTTAACCCAAGCCAATGTATATCCAATCCAACCAGTGAGCTTTCCCTCATTTTTTTCGATGGAGAACTCGGTGCCGTAGGCATATCCTTTGCCAAATGAAAACTCCTGCTCAAGATCATCGTTGGCAAATAGCTGTGCGTGATCTACAAAATCGATGAGATTGGAATAATGCTTGTAGTAGACTTCATGATTCAATAAGAATCCTTTGCCTAGCAAGTAGTTAACTCCCAAAGCAAATTGATCTGAACTTTCAGGTTTTACATTCTTCGTTGAAGGGTACCAAATATCTGTTGGTAGGCTAATGCCGGAGTTGGACACAAGGTGAATGTATTGATTCATCTTTGCGTAGCTTGCTTTGAGAGACCAACGTTCATCTAGCAGATATCTTGCAGCTATCCTCGGCTCAGGCCGGGCATAAAACTGTCCCTCGTTGCTAAAGGCTGAAAGCCGGAGTCCAGTGCTTATTTTTAGTTTTTCAGTTGCCGTCCACTCATCTGCAACATAAGCAGCATATTCAATACCATCGAGTAGCTGACCGGCGCTAAATGAAATATCGCCATTGTCTGTACCCGCCTTAATTCTACCTACAGTAAATTCATGATAGGTCATTTCCAGACCCATATTGAGCGAATGTTTGGGATTAAGGGCATAGTCAAAATCCGTCTTGAGACGATAGTCACGAATCTTGGAGTCTAATTTAAAACTGAAGCCTGTTACTCGATTGGCAATTGTGTATTGATAATCGGAGAATGTGGCGGTGGTATTGGAGAATAGTTTATTGCTGAATATGTGATTCCAACGAGCAGTGGCGGTAGTATTGCCCCAATTAAAATCGAAATCAAAAGCATTGTCTTCAAATTTGAAGACATCCTGACCCAAATAGCCACTGAAAAACAATCTGTCCTTTTCGCCAAGTTGAAAATTCAATTTGGCATTGAGGTCATAGAAATTGTAATTAGGAATCGGAGTTGATTCGGGATTGTCCTTGTTGGATTTGTTGATCGCACGAGTAAATAGATCCACATAAGTCCTACGACCGGAGATGATGAAGGATGATTTATCTTTTTGAATGGGTCCCTCGAGTGTCAATCTCGAAGCGATCAATCCAAGTCCTCCAGATCCGGCAAATTTCTGATTGTTGCCATCCTTTAGCTGAACATCAATTACAGAGGAGAGACGACCGCCGTATTCGGCAGGGAATCCTCCTTTGAATACTTGAACATCTTTGATTGCGTCGGCATTGAAGGTGGAGAAGAACCCAAATAGGTGATTGGCATTGTATACTACAGCTTCATCTAAGATGATCAGATTTTGATCTAGATTGCCACCACGAACAAACAAACCGGAGGAGCCTTCGGTACCGGAGTTGATGCCGGGCTTTAGTTGTATGGTCTTGATGATATCGACTTCACCAAATAGCGCTGGGATAAGCTTTGCTTGTTGCACAGTAATTCGTTCGACGCTCATTTTGGTTGAGAGCATTCGTTCCTGATTCGAATTGGCGGTGACGACGACCTCTTGTAGAGATGAACTGCCAGGGTTCAGTCGGATCTGTAGCTTTTGATTGGCCATCAAAGGCAATCTATATTCCTGCGCATCATAACCCAAGTAGCTACAGCGGATCGTCCCGGAATCCTGAGCTGGGATCGATAGTGAATAGAATCCGTAATCGTTGCTGGTGGTACCGTAGATCGTGCTGACCAATTCGACATTGGCGCCTAATAGCGTTTCTCCATTGGAGGCGTCCTTGCAGATTCCGCTAATGACGACTACTTGTTGTGCATGCAGGGGGACAAAAAACAAGGTTAGAAATAGTAAGTAAATGCATTTCATAGGCGGAGATAGTTATAAATAAGGACTATAGAACGGCAATGCCACACAAAGAGTTGTACACTCCACAGATTATGAGAGATCTTGAAAAAAGAAGTAGGAATGCTACCTAAACATCACGGATTGCTCCGCAAATTGAGCCATACAGGCTATAGGATTACTTGACTAGAGTAGGCAATGAATTGGAATTCATACCATCTATGTACAAGTACAAAAAGACGATGAGGAAAATGAAGCCAAATACATATAGCAGACAATATCCTTTGCGGCCGGCATCTTTTAATTCATCGGACATGGGGCATATTTTTTGTAGTGCTGAAAGAAGGACAAATAAACGGCAAAAAATTGTGTTTTCACAAAATGTGCGGGCTTAAGTGTTCTATCTGATGGAATAGCAAAATGCGATCAGCTTCAATTTTACAATTCTCTGCGCAATCTTGCTACAGGAATTCCAAGCTGTTCGCGATATTTGGCTACAGTTCTCCTCGCAATATTGTAATTGTTTTCGAGCAAAAGTTCCATCAATCTCTCATCGGAGTGTGGCTTTCTCTTGTCTTCTTCCTTGATTTTATCTTCAAGAATTTTTTTCACCTCCAGAGTCGATACTTCTTCCCCGGTTTGTGTTTGCATAGATTCAGAGAAAAAGTCTTTGAGGCGCTTGGTCCCAAATTCAGTTTGCACAAATTTGCTATTTGCCACTCTGCTGACTGTACTGATATCCAGCAAAGTCACTTCTGCGACATCCTTTAGGATCATCGGCTTGATGCGACTTGAGTCGCCAGTCAGGAAGAACTCGGACTGGAATTGCATGATTGCAAACATGGTCTTGTACATTGTCTCCTGACGTTTCTTGATCGCGTCGATAAACCATTTTGCGGAGATAATCTTTTGCTTGATAAACAAAATAGTATCTCTATCGTGTCGTGTAACCCTGCCAGCTTCGCGATTGCGTTTGTAATTGCGGATCATATCCTTGTACTGATCGCTGATCCTAAGATCAGGGGCGTTGCGACTATTTAGCGACAACTCGAGTTTGCCTTCCACATTTTCGACGATAAAATCCGGAACGATATATTGTGAAATCCTCGCGCTGTTGTCTACGAAATTATTGGCAGGCTTTGGATTTAGCTTTAATATTTCCTCCATGACACTTCGCAGGTCATCTTCGCAGATATTCAACTGACGCATCAATTTGTCAAAGTGCTTTTTGGCAAATGCATCAAAATGATCTTTCAAGATTGCCTCAGCCAGATGCAAAATCTCTTTAAGTTCTTTTGGTGCTTTATATTCTTGGGCAATCCTCGCAGTAATTTGCAGGATCAAACATTCTTGCAGATCTCTTGCTCCAACTCCCGGTGGGTCAAATTTTTGAATCTTGCGCAAGATGATTCCAATTTCTTCCTCTGAAGTGACGATGCCTTGTGAGAACAATAGATCATCGAGAATGGAGGCTGGGTCGCGACGCAAATAGCCGTCATCATCGATGCTACCTACGATCTGTTTGGCTACAGTCAATTGATCCGGACGATCCAATTGCAAAAGCCCAAGTTGGCTTTCAAGATATTCATGAAAGGAACTTTCAAGCGGAATAGGAATAGCGCGATCTGTGTCATCGCCAGTCCCTGAGTCTCCGCGAGTCTTATAGTTGGGGTCGTCTTCAGTATACTCGGCGAAATAATCTTCTTCGAATGGGTCGGATGACTCTTCCCCACCTTCGTGCTCTGGATAATCTTCCTGCTCATCAGTTTGTTCCTGCACATCTCCGCCTTCTTCTAAAGCGGGGTTGGTTTCCATTTCCTCTTTTATGCGCTGATCCAATACAATTGTAGGTAATTGCAAGAGCTTCATCAACTGTATCTGCTGAGGAGACAGTTTCTGGAGCATTTTTTGACTAAATTGTTGTTTCAGCATAAGAGGAGATGTTGACTTTGATATGTCAAATATATATAATATGTTTTAGAAAAGAAGCATTTGCAACAAAAATTATGCCAAGCCTCTAATATAATCTGAATTTAAAACACAGCACTCCCTTTTTTGGTTCATCAAAGCTTGAACAATAGACATATATGTTTTTTTGCAGTATGATGTTTTTTTTGCGAAAACCTATCATATGACTTGTTGTCCAATGTTATTCATTCCCCAGTAAGCTGATTATCTTTGTCGCATGCAGCATAATATACTTATCACCGGCGGTGCCGGCTTTATTGGTTCGCACTTGGTGCGTCATATGTTGAAGACGTATCCACAATACAAGATCATTAATCTTGATTTGCTCACATATGCGGGAAATCTAGAGAACCTGAAGGAGATCGATGGACTTCCGAACTATACATTTATCAAAGGAGATATTTGCGACGCTGACTTGTTGGATGACATCATGACAGAATATCAGATAAATGGCATAATCCACACTGCTGCCGAATCGCATGTTGATCGTTCGATCTCTGACCCTATTTCTTTTGTAAAGACAAATGTGCTTGGAACGGCCACATTGCTTAACGCTGCAAAAAAGGCATGGTCTGGCAATTATGAGGGGAAACTGTTTTTTCACATCTCCACCGACGAAGTATATGGTTCATTGGGGAGCACAGGATACTTTACTGAAACGACAGCTTACGATCCAAGGAGTCCATATTCATCTACCAAAGCTGGCTCAGATCATTTGGTCATGGCTTATCATCACACGTATCGTATGCCAGTGTTGATTTCCAATTGCTCTAATAATTATGGACCATATCAATTTCCTGAAAAACTGATACCTCTTTGCATTGCTAACATACTTGCCAATAAACCGCTGCCTATCTACGGCGAAGGACTAAATGTCAGAGATTGGTTATTTGTCGAAGACCACGTATCAGCCATAGATTTGTTGTTTCACAAGGGAAAACCTGGGCAGACCTATAATATCGGCGGACACAATGAATGGACGAATATTGACCTAGTGCGTTTGCTATGCAAAATCATGGACAAGAAGCTCGATCAGCCAGTAGGAACCTCAGAAGCCTTGATTTTATATGTACAAGACAGGGCAGGTCACGATGCGCGCTACGCAATCGATGCAAGCAAAATAGCAGAAGAGTTTGGATGGAAGCCCAGCCTCAACTTTGAACAAGGGCTAGAGGCCACTGCTGAGTGGTACATCAACAATCCAGCTTGGTTGGAGCATGTCATTACGGGAGCATATAGAGATTATTACCAGGGCCAGTATCACGAGAGGGCTAATAAATAAGGACAAGACAATGAAAGGAATCATATTAGCTGGCGGCTCGGGCACCCGGCTATTTCCCATTACAAGAGCCATTAGCAAGCAACTGATGCCTATATATGACAAGCCGATGATCTATTATCCGCTGTCGACGCTGATGCTAGCAGGTATTAGAGAAATTCTGATTATCACGACACCTGAAGATCAGGATCAGTTTCAGCGATTGTTGGGCGATGGATCACAAATGGGCTGTTCATTCCAATATGCAATACAGGCAGTTCCCAATGGTTTGGCTCAAGCATTTGTAATCGGGGCAGATTTTATAGGAAAAGATTCAGTGTCCCTAATTTTAGGCGACAATATTTTCTACGGAAATGGCCTAGGCCGAATTCTCAGTGAAAATGCCAATATCAGCGGAGGATTGATATTTGCCTATGAAGTATCCGATCCGGAGCGCTATGGAGTTGTTTCCTTTGATGCAGAGTTCAAAGCAGTATCAATCGAAGAAAAGCCCAGTCAACCCAAATCAAATTATGCTGTCCCGGGATTGTATTTCTATGACAACTCTGTGGTAGAAATAGCCAAAAATATTTCTCCAAGCGCTCGAGGGGAATATGAAATTACAGATGTCAACCGAGTTTACCTCGAGCAGAAGCAATTGACGGTCAGTATTTTAGCAAGAGGGACAGTTTGGTTGGATACCGGCACAGTGGATTCTCTACACGATGCAGCTGAATATGTTCGCGTCATCGAGAAGCGCCAAGGTATGAAGATCGGTTGCCCAGAGGAAATTGCATATCGCCGGGGGCTAATTGATGCAGAACAGGTGAGGAAACTAGCTTCATTTCACGGCAAAAGCGGCTATGGAGACTATCTGCTAAACCTGATAAAGAAATAGAAGATCCAAATTTCTCTATGGATGATAAATGGTTGTTTGAGCGGCGAGAATTGAACCTCAAAAGTCTAGAGGCTTGCTTTTTGGCCGACACAAGGTCTTCTATCAATAATTTCCTTTATTTTTGCGGCCTTTTACGATTGTAACCAGGCAATGACACCAGTAGGATCCAGACCATTAAACACCGAAGACTTTATCAATCTCCTCTATGGGGGTGGTCGCGTGGTATTGGACGATGCGGCTGTCGAAAAACTGAAAGCCAGTTTTGAATTCCTTCAGTCCTATGCTCACAATAAAGTCATCTACGGTATCAATACCGGCTTTGGGCCAATGGCACAATATAAGATCAGCGAATCTGATCAAATCCAACTTCAATATAACCTGATTCGAAGCCATGCTTCTGGTTCCGGGGACTTGTTTTCAGAAGAGCACGCCCGTGCAGCTATGCTCGCCCGTTTGAACGGTTTGATGCA
The DNA here is from genome assembly GCA_039927395.1 of Saprospiraceae bacterium. Lineage (GTDB taxonomy): Bacteria > Bacteroidota > Bacteroidia > Chitinophagales > Saprospiraceae > JBDSUZ01. The sequence goes on from JBDSUZ010000289.1 coordinate 9,680, forward strand.
GGGTGGCTCTGGGATTCATCCCGATACTGCTCATTTGATTGCTTTATTATTGAACTCCGGGATTAGCGCAGCAATTTTCCAACGCGGTGGTGTCGGAGCAAGTGGGGATCTAGTTCAGCTAGCGCATTTAGCTCTGAATCTTATCGGCGAAGGCGAAGTGATATTTGAAGGCAAGGTTCAATCAGCAAAAGAAGTGTTCGAAAAGCAAGGAGTTGAGCCACTCCAGATCTACCTGAGAGAAGGCCTTGCATTGATGAATGGGACATCGGCTATGACTGGTGTTGGCATTGTCAACATCATTCACGCTAAGAAATTGCTCCATATATCTGTATTGTTATCCTCGATCACCAATGAGTTGATGCGATCCTTCGACGACCATTTTTCGATGGAGCTCAATCAAGTTAAGAAACACAAGGGTCAACAGAAAGTCGCTGCGGCTATGCGCCATTTCCTGAAGGACAGCAAATTGATACGCAAACGTTCGGAGCACCTCTATCACAAAAAAATCGAAGAAGCAGTCTTCACTGACAAAGTACAGGAATACTATTCCCTGCGCTGCGTCCCACAGATACTTGGCCCAGTCTCAGATACGATAGATCATGCTGAACAAATATTATTGGACGAAGTCAATTCGGTTAATGACAATCCGGTGATCGACCATATCAAGGAAAATGTATTTCACGGAGGAAATTTCCATGGAGACTACGTTTCCCTTGAAATGGATAAACTCAAGATCGTTATCAGTAAACTTTGCATGTTGGCAGAACGCCAGATCAATTACTTGCTCAACGACAAATTGAATCAAAAGCTTCCCCCATTTATCAACATGGGTGTGCTGGGGCTCAACTTTGGATTGCAAGGAATGCAGTTTACTGCCACTTCGACCACAGCGGAAAATCAGACACTTTCTTTTCCAATGTATTTGCACAGCATTCCCAACAACAATGACAATCAAGACATTGTGAGCATGGGATGCAATGCTGCCATACTTGCGGACAGGGTGATTACCAATACATTTGATGTGCTGGCAATTCAAAGTATTGCACTTGCACAGGCCATTGACTACCTCAAATGTCATGCGAGATTGTCAACAGCAACGCATAAATTTTATAATTCGATTCGCTCGATGGTTCCTGTGTACATTGAGGATCAGACCAGGTATCAAGACATTAAATCCGTCAGAAATTTCTTGTTGAATTTTCCAATTGATCCAGAAGTCACGCTATGAAATTTGCCTTAGTTACCGGCGGATCCCGTGGTATTGGACGTGCAGTCTGTCAAAAGCTAGCCGATGCTGGGTACAATATCTTGATCAATTACAGGTCACAGGAAGAAGAGGCAAATCAAACAAAATCGTTGGTAGAGGCATCGGGCCAATTGGCAGAGTTGCTGCCATTTGACGTGTCAAATAAAGAATCTGTCGAGGCTAATCTGGGAAAATGGATAGAAGATCATCCAGAGGATCATATCGAGATATTGGTCAACAATGCAGGAATTCGCCAGGATGCGCTGATGTTTTGGATGGAAGAATCTCAGTGGAAAGACGTGCTAGGCTCCAACTTAGATGGTTTCTTCTACGTCACTAAGAAAGTGTTGCAGGGAATGATTTCCAAAAGATATGGACGCATCGTCAATGTCGTATCAGTATCGGGGCTTAAGGGTATGGCGGGGCAAGTAAATTATTCAGCAGCAAAGGCAGGGATGATTGGTGCCACAAAGGCATTGTCGCAGGAAATTGCCCGCAAGGGAATTACAGTAAACGCAGTCGCTCCAGGATTTATCCAGACCGATATGACCAAAGATCTCGACGAGAGTCAATTGAAATCGCTTATTCCAATGCAGCGATTTGGCAAAGCAGATGAAGTCGCAGATGCGATTGTTTTTCTGGCCTCTCCACAAGCTTCCTATATTACCGGAGTGGTATTGCCCATTACCGGAGGTTTATCCTAATTTTGCAGGGGTAGTCGCACAATCGCAGCTATCAACTACTTAGTTCAGTATGCAGCGCGTAGTCATTACAGGTATCGGCATATATTCTTGTCTTGGAAAAAACCTCGATGAGGTTAGAGATTCGCTATACAATGGCAAATCGGGTATCGTGCTCAATCAAATGCGCAAGGAGATGGGCTATCGCTCTGGGTTGATGGGATACCTCGAACGGCCACAATTGAAAGGTGTATTGGATCGTCGGGCCCGCATCATGTTGCCCGAGCAAGGTGAATATGCCTATGTAGCAACTCTTGAGGCACTAGCAGGCGCTAAACTCGATCAGGACTACATCGATGCTCATGAAATAGGTATCATATACGGTAATGACAGCTCAGCGCAACCAGTTGTAGAAGCAACAGATATCATCCGAGCTAAGAAAGACACCATGCTAGTGGGATCGGGGTCAGTATTTCAGGCCTTGAATTCGACGGTTAATATGAATTTAGCCACTATATTTCGCCTCAAGGGTATCAATTTTACCGTTAGTGCAGCCTGTGCCTCAGGTTCACATTCACTGGGATTGGCAGCAATGTTTATTCGCAATGGCTTGCAGGACTGCATTATATGTGGAGGTGCTCAGGAGACCAATGACTATTCCATGGGCAATTTTGATGCACTAAGTGCCTTTTCTATCAGAGAATACGACCCAAAGGCTGCCAGCCGCCCATTTGACAGAGACAGAGACGGCCTAGTGCCGAGTGGAGGCGCAGCTACCGTCATATTGGAGAGTTTGGAATCGGCACTGAGAAGAGGAGCTCCTATTTTGGCCGAGTTGATCGGATATGGCTTTTCCTCCAATGGAGACCATATTTCGACGCCCAGCGTAGAAGGGCCTGCACGTTCCCTGCGTATGGCAATGAGAGAGTCGGGGATGGATAGCAAGCAAATCGATTATATCAACGCACATGCCACATCGACTTTGCATGGCGATGCAAGGGAAGCGGAGGCTATTCAGGAAGTATTTGGTGGCTTGGGAACTCCAGTAAGTTCTACCAAATCTATGACAGGCCACGAATGTTGGATGGCAGGTGCCAGTGAGATCGTCTACTCGATATTGATGATGCAGAATGATTTTATGGCTCCAAACATCAATTTTGAAAATCCTGACGCGTTCTCGGCGCCGCTCAATATCCTGCCGGAAACCTTAAATGGAAATATTGATGTATTTTTGTCCAACTCTTTCGGATTTGGAGGTACTAACTCTACCCTCATCGTAAAGAAATGGGATAAATAGCTACAATGGAACAGGATAGAATAATAGAAATAGTACAAGGTTTTTTGGTTGAGGAATTTGAAGTGCCGGCTGAAAACATACTTTCTCAAGCCAATCTGCGCAACACAATTGGGCTTGACAGCTTGGATTATATAGATCTAGTTGTTGTCATCGAGAGCAATTTTGGCTTCAAAGTGCAAGCAGAGGATTTTGCTGCCATCGACAGCTTCCAGGATTTTTACGATTATATCAGCAAGAATATCCGTAATAAACAAACCGCCTCATAGTGGCCGAATGGGAAGGCAAATCCCAAGCTAATAGCCTCGGATATCGCATTTTCATCGTGATCTTACAGAAAGCCGGAGTACAGACTGCTTACTTCATTCTGTATTCTGTTGCTATGTATTATTTGCTTTTTTCAAGGCGCTCTACCCGTATCATTAAACATTTCCTCAGGTTCCGGTTTGGATATTCCTATTGGGCAGCTATTTCTGCCATCTACTCAACCTATTATATTTTTGGGCAAACGCTTATTGACAAGATCGTGTTGATGGGCAATCTACCTCACCGATTTACTTTTGATTTTGAGGGAGAGGAAAATCTTCGTGCTATCGTTAAGGGAGGCAAAGGAGGTATCTTATTAAGCGCCCACCTTGGCAATTGGGAGGCCGCAGGACACCTGTTGCAGAGGCTAGACACCAAAATCAATGTAGTCATGTATGATGGCGAACATGAAAAGATCAAGCGGTATATCGAGCGAGCAACAGGCGAGCGCAATTTTCAAGTGATCGTCATCAAGAATGACATGTCGCATGTATATGAGATCGGAGAAGCGCTGCAAAAGAATGAATTGATATGCCTGCATGCTGATCGATATATGCCAGGCAGCAAGACCATCAGCACTCAGTTTTTAGGGGATGAAGCGCTATTTCCCGAAGGGCCTTTCGCTCTTGCTACGGCTTTTAAAGTGCCTGTTTGTGTCGTTTTTGCCTTTAAAGAATCCAAGACCCATTACCACTTATATAGCTCCGAGAGGATCGAAATGTTGCCAGAAGAGAACAAAAGGGCTTATCTCAAGCGACTCTTTGATACATTTATAGCTGATTTGGAAGTCAAAGTCACGCGATATCCCAAACAATGGTTTAACTATTATTCGTTCTGGAAGCAAAATAATTAGAAAGTGATTGGAGATATTCTGCCATACATTCCACAAAGAGCGCCGATGGTGATGGTGGAC
>JBDSUZ010000290.1:0-8381 GCA_039927395.1 Saprospiraceae bacterium
ACCGCAGACTACATAATCAAATCCCTTTTCGTGCGCTACGTGAATGGCCTTATGCTCAAAATCAGCAATGAATTTGATCGCTCGTTTTACGCCGCTTTTGACCTTCTTGGCAACAGACCATGGTTGAAGTCCGAATCTTACTCTCGACTTATTGATCATGCGATTGAAAAGTATCAATAGGTCATAGCCTTTGCCCCCCAATTTGGCGAGTATCGGCGAGCTAAGAACTGCAAAATCAAAAATGTCACCGTGAAATATCCAGTATTTCTTATCCTGAAGATGCAAGACCAGCTTGTCGCGAAGGTGAATATTTCCAGCGCTCAGTTCGCCAAATTTTCTAAATATGTCATCGTGATTGCCGGTGATATAGAAAACTTTGGTCCCTGTGACCGACATTTTGATGATTTCCTGGATGACTTGCAGATGCTCCTTTGGGAAATACCTTTTCTTGAATTGCCAGGCGTCAAAAAAATCGCCATTGATAATTAGCAATTCCGGTTTGATGCTATTGAGGTATTGAATAAGTTCTTTGGCATGACAACCGTAAGTCCCCAAATGAACATCCGAGAGGATAACAACTTCTAATTCTTTTTTGACCACAGACATTAGGTATTACATCAATATTTAATACGTACTCAATTGCCAGTAAATTTATTAAGTCAAAGTGTTGTATGTGTAAACTCGAAATTAATTAAGAGTGAACATTTACCGAAGGCGATTTGCATGCCATTGTCTGGGCCATGCTACTGCCCATATCATATATTGTTTTGAGCTAGCACATTGATTTTGAATGCCTCAACACTGCCTGAGCTCTCATTACTATACTGAATGATTGTCTACCTTTGAAAAATGCTGTAGCTTTCGCAAAATTTAACAATAGCCGCAGCTATAGATTAGGTCGATTACATACCTCTATGCCAAATCACAAGCAACATCCCTTAACACCGCTGGGTGTGATCATCACACTTGGAATCGTTTATGGTGACATAGGAACTTCGCCACTGTATGTTATGCGGGCTATCGTGGGTGAGAGCGTGATCACGCAGGAGTTGATCTTTGGAGCATTGTCATGTATCGTATGGACACTGACGCTTCAGGCCTCATTGAAATACATCATATTTGCCTTGACTGCTGATAATAGAGGTGAAGGTGGAATATTTGCCCTCTACTCTCTGATCAGAAAATTGAGTCCAAAGTGGGTCATATTTGTGGCCATGGTGGGCTGTAGTGCTCTGTTGGCAGATGGTATTATCACACCGTCAATCTCCATTACCTCCGCTGTAGAGGGAATGGAGAAGATCAGCTCTGGTGTCCCCGTAGTTGGCATCGTAATCATTATTCTACTAGGATTATTCTTTTTTCAGCAATTTGGTACCAGCATTATCGGCAAGACCTTTGGTCCTATCATGTTGTTCTGGTTTTTGATGTTAGCCACGCTTGGCGTAAGTCAAATCATGCACATGCCAAGCATTTTGGCAGTACTCAACCCAATGTATGCCATCAAGCTAATATTGCATTACCCGCAAGCATTGATCCTAATTGGAGCTGTTTTTCTCTGCGTTACAGGAGCCGAAGCCTTGTATTCTGATCTTGGACATTGTGGCAAGGCCAATGTGCGAGTATCCTGGCTACTAGTCAAGCCAGCGCTTTTGTTGAATTATATGGGACAAGGTGCATGGTTGATGGCAAGGGCCGGTGGCCAACTGACTAAAGACCAAAATCCCTTCTTCGAAATCATGCCCGAATGGTTCTTGTACAGCGGTATCATCATAGCCACTATGGCGACGATTATTGCTTCGCAAGCTATGATCACGGGTTCATTTTCCTTGATCAATGAGGCTGTAAAACTCAAAGTTTGGTATAGGCTGCACATAATTTATCCTTCAGAGCACAGGCAACAACTATATATTCCGACCATCAACTGGATGCTGTGTTTTGGATGTATTGCAGTAGTATTATTCTTTCAAGAGTCGTCCAACATGGAGGCTGCTTACGGTATGGCCATCACCTTAGCCATGTTGAGCACAACTATCTTGCTTTTCATCTATTGGTTTAGAATCAGAAAAACACCGTTGGTTATCGCAAGTTTTTTCCTTGCTCTTTTCCTAGTAGTCGAAACGGGATTTTTCTATTCTAACCTGCAAAAAATCCCGCATGGCGCTTGGGTCACATTGATGGTATCGGGTATATTCTTTATGATTATGTTCATCCACTACAGAGCTTCACGTATTAGATCCAAGTCATTGAAGTATTACAAATTGGAGAGATTCTTGCCGGTATTCAATGATGTGATCAACGATACTTCGATTCCAAAATACGCCTCGAATATTGTGTATATGATCAATGCCAATCGCAAAGACGAGATAGAGGCCAGCGTTATAGAATCAATATTTAAGAAACAGCCCAAGCGAGCGGATACTTATTGGTTTGTCAATATGCACGTTGCTGATGAGCCTTATGCATGCAATTACAAGATTACACAGATCATCGAGCACAAACTGACCAGAGTTGATTTCTATCTTGGTTACAAAATGCACCCTTCGGCAAATGTCTTGTTCAGAAAGGTGTTAGAAGAACTCGAAGCAAGTCACGAGATTTCACTGGAGAATGCCGATCCGATGTTGCGCCGTCATGATATCAAAGCCGATTTCCTCTATATAACTATTGAGAAGAAATTTGCCTTCGAAGACTCGCTCAACACTATGGACAAAGTGTTGATCAAAGGGTATGAACTGCTCAATCGTCTGAGTGTAACTGCTGCAGAGCATTTCAACCTCACTTCCGAAAATCTGATTGTAGAAACTTATCCGATCAGATTTCGTGAACATGAAGCATTTAACCTTACCAGAATTCAGTAAGTTTTAGTTCTAAGCTATCCTATCTTTTCCTATTCATTGGGTGAAACTGCAATATGGTTTCACGCAAATAGCCAGCATCAAGGTGTGTATATATCTCGGTGGTGAGGATCGACTCATGACCTAACATATCCTGCACTGCTTTGAGGTCAGCTCCACCTTCGACAAGGTGAGTAGCAAATGAATGTCGCAATGTATGTGGGCTGATATTCTTTTGGATCCCAGCTCTGATTGCCAGATCTTTGATCAGCATAAATACCATCACACGGCTCAGTGAATGACCTCTTCTGTTGAGAAATAGAAAATCCTGCTGGCCTGACTGAATCGGAAGTTTTGACCGGTCGTGCTCGCGATACAATTCTATTTGATGTATTGCAGATTGCCCAATTGGGATGAGGCGCTCTTTGTTGTTTTTGCCGGTGACTTTGATAAATTCAATATCCAAATACAGATTGCTGATGCGCAAGCCAATCGCTTCAGAGACTCTTAATCCAGATGCATACATTGTTTCAAGCAAAGCTCTGTTTCTCAAGCCTTGAGGTTCGCTCAGGTCTATCGCAGCAAATAGCGCATCAATCTCTTCGATATTAAGGACTTCAGGAAATTTGCGAGCAATGCGAGGGCCTTCCAATAGCTCTGTTGGATCTTCTTTGATCAGATCTTCTAACATCAAAAATTTGAAAAAAGCTCGCCATCCACTAAGTATACGAGCTTGGGTGCGGTCGCTGAGACCTAGAGAATGGAGATACCAAATGCATTTTTCCAAATGCTGGCGCTTCGTGGTGGTCGGATTGATATCGATTTTTTCGATCTCAAAATATTGCTTCAACTTGTCGACGTCGAGCAAGTAGGCGTCAATCGAGTGCTGGGAAAGGTTCTTTTCCAATTTGAGATATGCCTGAAAACCGCGATTCGCCTCTAACCAGTTCAAGATTTGCGTTTGTATTTTGATCCTGAGATATGAGCATCAATTATAGGCCCGAAGTAGCTCAGGTAAATGGTTTTTGCAAATATTGGCGTCAAAGATTATGCCTCTTGAGCTATTTTCGGACCAGCCTCAAGGATTTCTGGATGTGCTTTGTCGGCGAATTTTTCAAAATTCTTGACAAAGGCTTCTGCCAATTTTTTAGCTCGGTCATCATAAGCACTCTTATCGCTCCAAGTGTTGCGAGCATCTAAAACATCTGATGGTACTCCTGGGCAAGTAAGAGGATATTTGAATCCAAATACCGGGTGAACCTGAAATTCTACTTGATCAAGGCCGCCATTGAGCGCAGCCGTGATCATAGCCCTGGTATGCGACAATTTCATGCGATTTCCAACTCCATATTGACCGCCGGTCCAACCGGTATTGACTAGCCATACTTTGGTATTGTATTTTTGCATCCTTTCGCCCAGCATCGTAGCATATTTGGTGGGATGCAATGGCATGAAAGGGGCTCCAAAACAAGTAGAAAAGGTCTTGACAGGTTCAGTGATGCCAACTTCAGTACCAGCAACCTTGGCGGTATAGCCCGAAATGAATTGATACATGGCCTGGCCAGGCGTCAGTTGTGATATTGGAGGCAATACTCCATCGGCATCACAAGTCAGGAAGAATATGTTTTTTGGATGTCCGCCAACGGATTTTTCCAAAGCATTTTCGATATGAAATAGGGGATATGAAACACGTGTGTTTTCGGTCAGTTCCGTACAGGCATAATCCACTTCACGCGAATGGGGCATGAAACAAATATTCTCGAGAATCGCACCGTGCTTAATAGCTTTATAGATGTCCGGCTCTTTTTCGGCACTGAGATCAATGGTCTTGGCGTAACAGCCGCCTTCAAAATTAAATACACCCTCGTCAGACCAACCATGCTCGTCGTCGCCAATCAGGAATCGGTCCGGATCTGCAGACAAAGTTGTTTTGCCAGTTCCGGATAAGCCAAAAAATATAGCCGTGTCACCTTCTTTGCCCAAATTTGCAGAACAGTGCATTGCAAGCACATTCTGTTCGTGAGGAAGCAAATAATTAAGGACCGAGAATATACCTTTCTTGATTTCACCGGTGTATCCGGTGCCGCCGATTAGGATAGTTTTGCGCTTGAAATGTATCACCGCAAAATTGTGCTGACGGGTTCCGTCCTCCACAGGATCTGCCTTGAAGCCAGGAGCATTGATGATGGTCCACTCTGCTTCGAAACTGCGAATTTCCTCCAGCGTAGGCCTCAAAAACATGTTATGGGCAAACATATTGGACCATGGATATTCAGAGTATAAGCGCAGATTGAGTCTATACTTTTCATCAGCACAGGCGTATGCATCTTTGACAAACAAGTCTTTGCCGGCGAAATAAGCGAGCATTTTGAGCCTCAGCTTTTCAAATGCAGCTTCTTCAAATGGTATATTGAAGTTGTTCCAGTCTACACTATTCTCTGTTTCCGCATCTTTTACAGTGAATTTATCTTTTGGCGATCTGCCAGTAAATTCACCGGTCTCGATAACCAATGCGCCTGTTGATGATAGTACGCCCTGATATCTGCGTATGGTCTCTTCGATGAGGGCTTCTGCACTCTGATTCCAGTATGCTTGTCTTATTCCCTTAAAACCGATTTGCTCTAATGAACTTGAAGGATTTCGGATCCCATTCTCTGTCATAGTAATCTTCCGTTTATCTTAACTAAAGGTATTGTCGCCTGTGTTAGTGTGATTATTACACTATAATACTAGTGTTCTAATTGTCAAAACTACAAAACGAGGGTGGTATTTTCAGCCCTTTATTTTCGAATTTTAACTTAGGTACTATTGTGGTATTTTCATTTTAACATTGACAAATTTGCTAACTGAATTGAGTATAGGCAAAAAAAAAGGTGAAAACCGAATTAACGATTTTCACCTTTGGTAGACCAGTTTGACCCGGTATTACATCTTTGGCAACAACACTGCATCGATCACATGGATCACTCCATTTGACTGATATACATCATATGTAGAGATGTTAGCCATTCCACCTGAAGCATCTTTGATAGTGATATTGTGCATACCATTCATCATCAATGTAAGGTTAGCTCCGTTTACAGTTTTCAAAGTTGCTTTTCCGCCTCCAGCTTTGATTTTAGCAGATAATGCTGCGAAATCCATGCTGCCAGATACAACGTGATACGTTAGTATACCCGTTAGAGCTGCTTTGTTTTCAGGCTTAAGTAGAGTCTCTACTGTACCTGCAGGTAAGTTTTCAAATGCATCGTTTACTGGAGCGAATACTGTGAAAGGTCCTTTGCCTGAAAGTGTTTCTACCAAGCCGGCAGCTTTGACAGCAGCAACCAAAGTGGTATGTGCTTTTGAATTTACAGCGTTTTCAATGATGTTTTTCTTAGGATACATCGCTTCGCCGCCTACTTGTACTGTGCTATTTTTTTGAGAAAAAACAGATAAACTTGCCATTAGCATTCCACCTAATAAGAAGGTGGTTTTGATTGATTGGAATTTCATTGTGTGAATATTGAACTTGTTAATTAATCGGTTGACGAGCTTACTTACGAGACCTTCTAATAATTTGGATTTGGCAGATTTATTTTTTTTTAAATAATTTGGCAAAATGGAGCACAAGTTTGCCTTCTTAATCCCTCAAACTCTATGATCTAGGCATGTAACTATCAATTGTACAATTGTTTACCTTCGACCTAAATTCTCAACTATATGCGCTCTATCAGCCGATTGATTTGTATTGCAGCCTTAATCTGCGCTAGTACCAACATGTTTTCTCAATATGGTTTTCACTTTGGATTTAGAGCTGGTTTGAATTTTTCAAATGTCAGTGGGCCATCTGAACTTGACAACAATGGTACCGAGCTTGAAAATTTTAAGAATGGAACCGGCTTTCACGTGGGCTTGACGACCAGGATTGGCATCACGGAAACTTTTGGTGTATCGGCCGACTTACTTTATACTCAGAAGGGTGGCAAGCAGCAGTTTGACGGACCTGGCTATTTTCTATATCAGACCGGTGATGTTCCCAAGGTTGCTACTGGTCCTAAGACTCAATCAATCACCTTGACAAATGGTTATTTGGAATTGCCTCTATCTCTATACTATAGGCCGCTCAAATGGCTTGAGCTGCATGCCGGTGCTCAGGCATCCTTGCTAGCCAATTCAAGGGCACAAGGAGAACTGAAGTTTAAAGGTGACAACCCTGTCACTGCTCAGATGGAGGTAAATCTCGACTATAACTATCACAAAAACGGCGCATATCAGCCTGGCACCTATGCAGGTAAGGCAAGCACTGAGATCAATGTGGATGGTCGTATAGTGCAAGTTCCAAATATCCTAGAAGCCTATTATTTGTATGATGAAAAGCCTGCTGACCTTTACGAGCGATTTGATTGGGGACTCAATGCAGGTGCTAATATCTATATCTCACGCTCGCTGTTCATCGGCGCTAGATACTTTTGGGGACTGACTGATATCACCAACAACAAAGTCGACGTATCGCTTGGCAGCATCAATGTCAATCAGCTGATTACGAGAGATGATAAGGACAAAAATCGCACGCTTCAGGTGACCGTTGGATTTGTATTCTAGTCGTGGTCGAAATGATTCCAGCCCTGAGCTGTTATCCGGTGGTAGTTGCCTCCAGTCGTAAGAAGTACTAAACCATGTTCTGCGGGCATTATTTCTCCGGCGATATAGACATCGGGCATAACCCTTATTTTTTCAAGGTCTTCTGGCGCGGCAGTGAATAGCAATTCATAATCCTCGCCACCACTCAATGCGCAAGTGATTGGATCCATCTTAAATTCAAGAGCCTGAAGTTGAGCATCAGGATGTATAGAAACTCCGCTTTCTTCCAGTAAGACACCAACATCGGATTGCTTGCAGATATGAAATAGCTCTGAGGCCAATCCGTCAGAAATATCAATCATCGAAGTCGGTACGAAATCCGCCTTTGCAAATAACTGGATCATATCCAATCGCGCTTCAGGCTTCAAAAATTTCCCAATTAATTCATTCTTTTCTTCCAGTTGGGGAGGGACATTGGGATTTTCCATCCAGATCATCTTCTCACGCTCGAGGATTTGCAATCCCAGATAAGCAGCGCCTAGATGTCCGGTGATGCAAAGTATATCGCCTGGATTTGCTCCATTTCGGTAGGCGATCTTGTCAGCTTTTTGACGACCGATGGCTGTGATACTAATGATCAGTCCTTTGTTGGACGATGTTGTATCGCCACCTATCAAATCCACTTGATAGCTTGTACAGGCAGCTCTGATACCGTCATACAATTCATCCAAGGCCTCTACTGAGAAGCGGTTAGAAATGGCTATCGATACGGTTATTTGCTCCGGTATGCCATTCATAGCGCAGATATCGGAGAGATTGACTGTTACCGCCTTATAACCCAAATGCTTGAGTGGCGTATAAGCCAAATCAAAATGAATGCCTTCCACCAGCATATCGGTACTTATCAGAATCTGTTGGTCATCTGATCGAAGCACTGCTGCATCATCTCCTATGCCTTTTACTGTATTGCCGCGAAGTATGGGA
>JBDSUZ010000291.1:0-2262 GCA_039927395.1 Saprospiraceae bacterium
GTTCCATCAATTACTACGTCATAACTTTCAAGAATCTTTCCCTCTAATACATCGACTATGTTTGTGTTGAAGATCACCATTTTTGCTGATCCTTGAGAATAGGAAATCGAGCAAATAAAGCAAAAAATTATGGCCAATAAAGATGCAGCCCTATGACAGGACGCAGCGCTACTGATAATGGCTTTTAGAAGCTTGGAAGGCTGATACAAGGAAAGTGCAAAATGGTTAGCGGCAAAAATAGAAGGAATTTCTGGTCTGCGTTGCAAACAGAGTTTGTCAATTATTCTCGGCCAATTCATTTACATCGAGTACATCAATAGGACCAAGCCATGATATAGTCTGCAGAGATGCTTTTGATTTGAGGTCCTCGTCAACATATGCCTGCGCTACTACCAAAGCAAGTGTGATCACACTCAGATCATCAGTAAAGCCAAGTACGGGTGTCAGATCAGGTATTGCATCAATTGGTGATAGCAAATACGCTATCGCACCTAATAGGGTGGTTTTGATCCAAGTCGGAACATTAGGGCGTTGAAGAAGGTAAAATAGCATCAATGCGCGGTATATCAAGACGCTGCCAGCTCGTCTTGCAATCTTGGAAAGTGATCTAACCAGACGATTGGTCTTTATTGTTTGCAATTTCATAGTAGCTAAAATATTAAGTGCTCGGAGCAATCGATTTCTTTGTCAATAAGTACTTAACAAAAAAAACTTCGAATTGATCCCAAGCCCCTCCAATATTTTTAGGCGGTAGCCAATACTTGTAACTCAGCCGAGACTCTTTGTTTTTGTACGATATCAAATTGATAGCCCTGATCTGCAAAATGCTTAAGCACGATTGGCAATACAGTTTCCAATTTGTCAATAGTCTTCAAACTATCGTGAAATACAATAATTGATCCGTCCTGAGCATAGTCGAGCACATGGTCCAAACATTGTTGCTTGCTAATATTACTGTCAAAATCACCGCTCAGGATATCCCACATCACTATATCATAGTGACGAAGCAGGAAATTTGCCTGGCTGGGTTTCAATTTACCATATGGTGGCCTGAACAAGTTGGTTGGAACCAAATTGGCGGCGTGTCGTACGTTGTGAAAATATGGTAGATTGTCAGTCATCCATCCATTTAAGTGATTGAATGTATGACTACCGATCTGATGACCTGATTCCAGCAATTGTTGGAACACATCAGGATGCTTGATGATGTTGTCACCTACGCAGAAGAATGTAGCCTTGGCATTATAGATAGCTAATTGTTCGACCACCCAAGGAGTAACTTCGGCAATTGGACCATCATCAAATGTTAGGTAAATTTTCTTCCCGGAACCGTTCATGTTCCAGACAAAATTTGGAAATAAGCTGCGAATAAACGCAGGTGTTTTGACCAGGTACATGATCAATCAGTTTAGATATGTTCAGGATATTCATCTGTTTCGGCAAAAAAGTTAATTTTGCCTTTCACTCTTGATAAACTTACAAGTAGACCTCAAAAGTTGGTCGCGAAGTCATAACTTTTGTTCTATTAACAAATGTATGAGTTTTTAGCGATATGTAAGTTTCAGTCTAATAAAGATTCATGCAAATATCGGACCAAAAAATGAAGCCATTCCGGGTTCGTTTTGCTCCTAGTCCAACAGGGGCATTACATATAGGGGGAATTAGAACAGCGATGTACAATTACCTGCTTGCTAAACAGCATGGGGGCACCTTTATTTTGAGAATTGAGGATACCGATCAAGTCCGTCTGGTGCCTGGCGCAGAGGAGTATATCATTGAGGCATTGCAATGGGTAGGACTGGTTCCCGACGAAGGTCCTGGCTTCGGAGGCGCCTATGGTCCGTATCGCCAGAGTGAACGCAAGGAGATCTACGGCAAATACGCCCTACAGCTAATTCAAAGCGGACATGCATACTATGCATTTGATTCAGTGGAGGAGTTGGAGGAGATGCGAGTGCGCCTTGAGGCCAGTGGAGTTCCTGCTCCCAAGTACAATGTGCATTCGCGATTGGGAATGCGCAACAGCCTCAATCTCAGTTCAGAAGAAACCAACGAACTACTCTCGATCGGTACACCTTATGTGGTGCGATTGAAGGTGCCTGCGGATGAACAAATTCATATCCAAGATCTTATCAGAGGTCATGTAGTGTTTGAGAGCAACGAACTCGACGACAAGGTCATCTTGAAGGCTGATGGAATGCCCACCTATCACCTTGCCAATATAGTGGATGATTACTTGATGCAGATATCACACGTAATACG
>JBDSUZ010000292.1:0-2277 GCA_039927395.1 Saprospiraceae bacterium
GAATTTAATGGATCAGCTCTAGCTCAACAAGAGCCTGATGGATCTAGCTTTCCAGGTGGAGGCTTACGTTCAACATTTGAGGCACGTGGATACACTGCTTGGGATCCGAGTTCTCCTGCATTCATTCTTGAAGTTGGCGAAGGCAAAACGCTTTGTATTCCAACAATTTTCGTGACCTATAGTGGCGAGGCACTTGATTACAAATTGCCCTTGCTCAAGTCACAAGCTTATCTTGAGGAAGGCGCAATCCCTGTCTGCCAGTTATTTGACAAAAATGTTACCAAGGTCATTTGCACATTGGGATGGGAGCAGGAATATTTCTTGATTGATAAGGCATTATATACTGCAAGACCAGATTTGGTGCTTACAGGTAGAACACTTGTCGGTAAGAATCCACCAAAGGGACAACAGTTAGATGATCACTATTTCGGCTCGATTCCAGAGAGGGTTTATGCATACATGCGTGACTTGGAATTTGAATGCCATAAAGTTGGAATACCTGTCCGTACACGTCACAATGAGGTTGCACCTTGCCAATACGAATTAGCTCCGATATATGAGGAAGTCAACATTGCGGTTGACCACAACCAATTATTGATGGATTTGATGGAGCGTGTCGCTCATCGTCACAGATTGGCAGTATTGATGCACGAGAAGCCATTCGCAGGTATCAATGGCTCCGGAAAGCACAATAACTGGAGTATGGCTACCAATACTGGCAAGAATTTGCTTTCACCGGGAGAAAAGCCTGGTAAGAATCTCCAATTCCTTACTTTCTTCGTTACGACGATTCGTGCAGTGTATGAATATGCTGATTTGCTTCGCGCCAGCGTTGCCACTCCTTCCAATGACCATAGATTAGGTGCCAATGAAGCTCCTCCTGCCATCGTGTCAGTTTTTGTTGGTGAAGCGCTATTTTCTGTGCTGGAGGACATCCAAAAAGGTTCAGATGTAGATAAGAAAGGAGTGAAGCATGTGCTTGATTTCCTGAGCAAAATACCTGATCTCGAAAAAGATAATACTGACCGTAACCGCACCTCTCCATTTGCATTTACAGGTAACAAGTTTGAGATCCGGATGGTCGGTAGTTCGCAGAACTGTGCAGGGCCGATGACGGTGATGAACACCATCGTTGGGCACCAATTGCGCAAGTTCTATGCATCTGTGCAGGATTTGGTAAAAGAAGGAGTAGACAAAGATTCCGCTATCCTGAAAGTTATACAGCAATATATACGCGAATCCAAAGCCATCTTGTTTGAAGGTGATGGATACAGCGACGCATGGAAGGAAGAAGCAGAGAGAAGAGGATTGTCAAATCTACCAAATACACCTCAGGCACTCAAGGCGTACATCGACGAGAAGGTCATCGATCTCTATACCTCTAGTGGTGTGTTTTCGGAAGTTGAAATGCACGCGCATTATGAAGTAATGGTCGAAGGATATATTAAGAAGATCCAGATTGAATCAAGGACACTTGAGGAGATTTGTATGAATCAAATCCTACCAGCAGCAATCGGCTATCAAAATTCCGTTGCTCAAAATATCAATGGCTTGATCGCCATTGGTGTGAAAGAAAAGCATTATGCCGCTCAAATGGATATCCTCAAGAGATTGTCACAGCATATAGGACATATTCATGAGATGGTGCACGAAATGAACGAGGCCCGCAAGGTTTCCAACAACGTAGAGCATTTGCCAACCAGAGCTGAGAAATATTGCTCTGACGTCAAGCCATATATGGAAGAAATCCGCGATCAGGTCGACCGCTTAGAATTCTTGGTGGATGATAAAAACTGGCCGATGGTTAAATACAGGGAACTGTTGTTTCTGAGATAGGTTCTAATGACTATTTCTTTCGAAGTAGTGTAAGTAGAACGGTTTAGAGTTTAGCGTTTAGAGTTTAGTGTTTTGAAAAAATGGTGTGGGTTGTAGGGTGTGGCGAAAAAACTGCGTACGGCGAATGGCCTTAGGCCTACAGAAACCTTGCATTTCTGCAGCCTCAATCATAGAAACATAATAACTCATCGTAGCGCAGCCACCTTCGACTATTCCAGTACTCACCTCATCAACTCATCAAAAAAAAAGGACTTCGTCAGTGGTTTCCAACCCTGACGAAGTTTTAGCAACATGAAAAGTAACCAAAGTCTAAACTACTGTTTGTTCTTCTAGCTGAGGAAATTCACTCCTTCCTACTCCATAGTTTCTAATTAGCTTAAGAGTTGTTGGATTATTTCACAGATGGTTGAGTACTTTTCGTTCGTCAGGCGATTATTTGCA
>JBDSUZ010000293.1:0-3462 GCA_039927395.1 Saprospiraceae bacterium
TGAATTTGAGGGCTGTCAAATTCAAATGTACGCATCGAGATTTTCCTCAAAAAAATCAAGTCGATCACGCTGAATCGCCGCAATTTCAATAGTCTAGCTTTGCCTGTGATAAGGTATGGATCATTGACTGGCACCGCAAATCGGCGATCATAACTCAATGAGAGATTTCGAAGTTCAAAATGAAAGAAATAGGTGTTGATGAGCAGCGTATCGTAGCTGCAGTTGTAGTGTTTTTCGGCAAGAGTGGCTATCTCCTTCTTCACGACCTGACGCAGCCAGTCTTCCATAAAAAACTGAGCCCAAATCCAGAAACCCGCAAAAGTCACTGTGATCAGTATGATTGCCCATTTGAGCCAGGTTTTTAATCGTAGCATGTTGAAAGATCGAGAATAAAAGTGAGAAAGAATTTGATTTCGATCAAATTAACCTTTTGCTGCACCGAATCGAGTGGTATTGTTCCCTATTGTAGTCTGCAGACTTTACCTTTGCGCCAAGTAAGAATATATGTATACATCACGAGCCGAACAGATTGTTCAAACTATGTTGCAAGGAGACTTGTTCAGTCAATGGCTTGGCATAAAATGCCTGCAAGTTGAGGCTGGACGAGTTGTGGTCGAGATGATGGTGAGACCTGAGATGGTCAATGGATTTGGCATTGCACATGGAGGTATTTCGTATTCTCTGGCCGATACAGCGCTAGCTTTTGCAAGCAATGGACACGGCCCGCAATGTTTGTCCATCGATACTTCGATCAATCATTTGGCCAAAATTTATCCTGGCGACAGACTGATAGCTGAGGCTATAGAGGAGAGCAAAGATGCTCGCTTAGCAGTTTATTTGGTACGAATCCACAATCAGGATCTTGTACTTGTCGCCTCTTTCAAAGGCATGGTGTATCGCACAAAACGCGAATGGCCTGAAAACGAAACTATATGAATTCAGCATACATTATTGATGGAATTCGGACACCAATCGGGAGTTTAGGAGGCACATTGAGTGCCATCAGAGCCGACGATCTTGCCGCGATGGCTATTGCAGGACTTGTGGCTCGACACCCCAATATCGCAGGGGATGCCTACGATGATGTCATACTAGGCTGTGCCAATCAGGCAGGTGAAGACAATCGCAATATTGCTCGTATGGCTGCTTTACTCGCAGGATTACCAGTAAGCGTGCCAGGAGAGACCGTCAATCGCCTGTGTGCATCAGGAATGTCGGCCGTCGTGCAGGCAGGACGAGCTCTACAGACTGGCGAAGGTGAATTGTTAATAGCTGGTGGAATCGAACATATGACCAGAGGTCCATGGGTGATCTCCAAGACAAGCACATCATACGGTCGTGATGCCAAGATGTATGATAGTAGCTTCGGATGGCGATTTGTCAATCCACGAATGCAAGAAAAATACGGCGTCGATGCCATGGGCGAGACCGCCGAGAATGTCGCAGAACTTAGATCTGTGTCCCGCGAAGACCAAGATCGATTTGCACTTTGGTCACAGCAAAAAGCGGCGATCGCAATGAATAATGGTCGTCTGGCTATGGAGATCATGACGGTTGAAATACCTCAGAAGAAAGGAGATCCCATTGTGTTCGCCCAGGATGAATTTGCCAAGCCGACATCTACTTTGGAGAGATTGGCGCAGCTGAAACCAGCCTTTAAGAGCAATGGCTCTGTGACCGCAGGCAATGCTGCCGGACTAAATGATGGAGCAGCAGCAATTCTTATTGCTTCCGAAGCAGCTATCAAGTCACATGCACTCAAGCCCCTTGCCAGGATCGTTTCCTCAGGAGTAGTCGGCGTCGAACCACGCATCATGGGAATGGGACCCGTTGGCGCATCGGAGTTGGCATTGAAAAGAGCCGGTCTTCGTCTCGATCAAATGGACATCATCGAAGTCAATGAAGCATTTGCAGCGCAAGTATTGGCATGCACTCGCATATTTGGGCTCGATGATCAGGACCCCCGCATCAATCCCAATGGTGGAGCTATCGCCCTTGGCCACCCACTTGGCATGACAGGCGCACGATTAATCCATACGGCTGCATTGCAGTTACAATTGAGCGGCAAGCAATACGCACTTTGCACTATGTGCATCGGTGTCGGACAGGGCTATGCCGTCATACTTGAAAAAGCCTAAGCCTCCTATGCAACAAGCAACAGTAGTCCAAAAGAATGAATTAGAGAAGTCGCTGCTGAGCCGTGCTTTTGCATTGTTTTGTCAATCCAAGGCTATTACTGAACTCTACGAAGCTAATTTCAAAGTTGTATCAAAATACGTTCATGCAACCTCACGCGGACATGAAGCCATCCAAATTGCCTTAGGGCTTTTAGTCAAGCACCAAGATTATCTTTTTCCATACTACCGCGATGAATCGATGATGTTGGCCATTGGGCTGAGGCCATTTCAGTTGATGTTGCAGCTCATGGCTAAGCGCGACGACCCATTTTCAGGAGGAAGGTCATATTACTGCCATCCAAGTCTGCGCGATGATGACAAACCAAAGATTCCTCATCAATCATCAGCAACAGGAATGCAAGCCATTCCAGCAGCAGGTACCGCCATGGGAATGCAGTATATCGAAAAGACAAATCTTCCCGTCGCCAAAGGCTCTGAATTTCCAATCACGGTTTGTTCGCTAGGCGACGCCTCCATCACCGAAGGCGAAGTCTCCGAAGCGCTGCAAATGGCTGCTTTACGTCAATTGCCTATCCTGTTTTTGATTCAAGACAATGGCTGGGATATTTCAGCCAAATCAGAAGAATTCCGTGTCAACGATGCGACTGCCTTTGCCAAAGGTTTTGGGGGCATCGAAGTACACACGATCGAAGGAAATGATTTTGTAGCATGCTATCAATTGCTCGCGAAGGTTATCGACACGATGCGCGAAGAGCGCAGACCATTTCTAGTGCATGCCAAAGTTCCCCTGCTCAATCACCATACCTCTGGCGTCCGCAAGGAATGGTATCGCGACGATCTGGAAGAACATTTTGCGAGGGATCCATACCCGCGCATGTGGCAACTTATGCTCGATTCCGGCTTTAGCACTGCGGAACTTGAAGAAGTTCAGACTGCCATGGATCAGTTGGTACTTGCAGACTACGAGGAAGCATTATTGGCCGAGGATCCGCGTCCAGCAGATCTATTTACACACGATTTTGCTCCAACTCCAATTACAGAGGAACTGGGCGAACGCAGTCCTGCTGGCAAACCTGCCACGGTAATGGTCGATTGCGCCTTGTTTGCAATTCGTGAATTGATGGAGAAGCACCCCGAATGCCTCCTATACGGTCAAGATGTAGGAGCCAGATTAGGAGGAGTATTTCGCGAAGCGGCGACACTAGCACAGACATTTGGTGACCAGCGTGTATTCAATACTCCGATTCAGGAAGCATTCATAGTCGGTAGCACAGTGGGGATGTCTGCAGTAGGACTCAAGCCTATTGTTGAAGTCCAGTTTGCC
>JBDSUZ010000294.1:0-2432 GCA_039927395.1 Saprospiraceae bacterium
ATCAGACTAATGGTCCCTTGCTGAGCATTTTGCGAGCAGTGATATTCATTTCCTACCTTGCCAAATTGCCGATCTTATTCTTCATGTTGCTCGATGACATACGTAGATTGTTTCTCTTGGTTTACAAATCCGCTGGAGGTCAAGGTGGATTTAGTCCTGGACGATCCAAATTTATCTCGCAGATGGCTTTGATAGTCGCTGCTTTACCATTTGCATCGCTGATATATGGTATGATACGCAATCCTTACAGGTATACCCTTTTCAAAGAGAAAATTCCAATCAAGGACTTACCAGATGGCTTAGTCGGACTCAAGATTGTGCAGATTTCTGATATACATTCGGGCAGTTTCCTTTACAAAGATCCGATCCATAATGGGGTGGATCTGATCAATCGGGAGAAGCCCGACATTGTATTCTTTACCGGTGATCTAGTCAATAATCGTTCCGATGAAATGCTGCCCTATATCGATATTTTCAAGAAGATTGAATCTAAGTACGGAGTGTTTTCGATATTGGGAAATCACGATTATGGAGACTATGTTCAATGGGATACACCAGCTGCCAAAGTGGCTAATTTGGAAGAGTTAAAAGGCATTCACAAACAATTAGGTTGGGATCTACTCTTGAATGAAAATCGGATTATTGACATTGGAGGCGCCAAATTAGCCGTACTAGGCGTGGAGAATTATTCGGCATGGAAGAGATTTCCAAAATATGGCAGACTTGATGAAGCATATCAGGGAACTGAAGCATCGGATCTCAAAATTTTGCTTTCGCATGATCCTAGCCATTGGGACCTGGAGATCAGGACTCCAAAGTATCAAGACATTGCCCTGACACTTGCTGGACATACCCATGGATTTCAGTTTGGATTTGAGATCCCGGGATTCAAATGGAGTCCTGCTGAATATTTTTACAAGCAGTGGGCGGGACTCTACACAGAGGCCAAACAACATCTATATATCAATCGTGGATTTGGCACCTTGGGCTACCCGGGCAGAGTTGGCATTTTGCCAGAAGTGACCGTATTAGAACTCGCTAAAGCCTAGATTTTTGCACTTGTCTTTGTAGCTAGTATATTTTGTTCTATTTGACAAATATTATTTGGAGGCATAGTTGTAAATTGTATCTTTGCGCAACTATATTCTGAATCAATGCGCTTACTAGTAATTTTTCTAATTTTTATTCTTAGTTCCTGTGCAAATTTCCAGGAAAAGCCACAAGACAAGTTGCTGGGAGTTTGGCAACTTACGGAGGCCAGTAGGGACGAAGAACCTACTGAAACACTTGAAAGCCTGTATCTCCACTTTATTTCTGACTCGATCGTAGACACTAATCTGAGTGGCGAACCACAGAAGATTGGCTATGAAATGTTTAAGAAGGAGAAAATCAAATTAAATTTGCCTCAGCCCCTTGATTTAAGCATCGTTGAATTGTCTGATAGCGTTCTACAACTACAGGCTTCTATATCTCAACATGAATTTCAGTTTTTCTTTAAGAAAGACATGAAGTAAATTGTTCAGGAAATCCATGTTTGCCCATTTTGAAGCCTGCGATTGATTAACTTCAAGGCTCAAATATGAAATCAGCCCAACGCATATTTTTATTGTTTGCACTTTGCTTTGGCTTTAGTGTAGTTGACACTTATGCAATCGAAGCATCAGTAAACTTGGCTTCCTTCAAAGGTGACAAGCAACCGTATGTGGAGGTTTCACTTTATCTTATTGGCAGTAGCCTTACACGGCAACTTTTGCCTGATTCAAAGGATACGATTCGCAATTCTCAAGTGAAGATTGAAATTCGTTTTCTTCGTGATTCGCTAGTATTGCATTTTGATAAATATGCTCTGCTAAGTCCAAATTCGATAGCTCCGGCTAATTTTCTGGACGTACGACGATATAGCATGCCGGCTGGGGTCTACGATGTGCAGATTTATATGGAAGATCTCGGCAACCCTAAGAACAACGCAGTCTATACCAATCGCCTGAAGCTGGTGCAAGATGAAGGATCTGCGTATTTTTCGGATATCCAGCTTTTGGCTTCGTTTAAGTCCGATAGCGGCAACAGTAATCAGGTAAAGAACGGATTCCTGATGGAGGATTTGCCATATCATTTTTATGGACCTGATTTCCAAATGCTAAATTATTATGCTGAATTGTATGGCGTACAGCCCATCTGTGATTCCAACCAGTATTTGACAGCATTTGTGGTCGAAAAACTATTTGGCAACGGCACCACTCAAGTAGTGAAATCAAAGTATCAGCGGAAGCAGGCCAAAGCAATAGAAGTATTTCTTGGTCAAATGGATATAACTGACCTCCCATCAGGCAATTATCGGTTCTGCATTAGGGTGATTGACAAAACAAAAAAACCTATCATTTACGCTTGCGTGCCATTCCAAAGATCAAATCCAAAAGCTGAAAAACAATTTC
>JBDSUZ010000295.1:0-2189 GCA_039927395.1 Saprospiraceae bacterium
TTCAGTGATGCCTTCAATGATTGCCAAAATTATGGCTTTCAAAAAACTCATTCTGCTTTGGCCAATGTTTCCCTAGCAAAAATAGCAACGATCTCAATGACTAATCCAGCAACTACAAGTATTGGAGCAATCACTGTCCTACGAGTGCTATAAATCAAGTCCTTGTCCCAAACGTCAGGACTTGGCATACTCCCGCCCGACATCAATATGAACCCAAGCAACATTACTACAAGTCCAATACCAATCAAGATGTAGTTCTTACGAGTAAACAGCAGTACTCCTTCGCTTTTGGCCAAAAATGAACCTCGTTTAGCTGTGCTTGGTAAAGGTTTTGCTTGTACCGTCGGTTGTGCTGGGCGTTTTGGGGTAGGTTTCGGTTTACTCATTATTCTATATGATTCTTTGCAAAGCTAACATGAAAGAGGATAAATAGGAAACCTATTTCAGCAACAATTGATCGACGGATTAGAATAGGTCGTTAAAACGCATTCGGAGATACTTATTTACTACTAGCCATGTACTTGCCAATGTAAGCAATACGCTACCTACTATGACTACTAGAGCGATGGTGCCTAATGATTGCCAGGTTATTACCTGTTGAACTTCAGGGACATTGAGCCACAATAGATAGATCAATCCCGACAATAATACTAGGGATATACAAGCACTGATGAGACCGTGATAGAGCGATTTGCGCAGAAATGGTCTGATGATAAAACTCCAGGATGCGCCGACAAGCTCCATATTTCGTATAAGGAAACGATTGGCGTAGAGCGCAAGTTTGTTCACATTATGAATTAGAATGACGGCTACAAATACGATGATTAGACTGATTATCAATATGATCAATCCTACTTTCTGCAAATTTCTTTGAATCGTTTCGTACAGTGAGGACTGATAATACACGTCATGAACCGTCTGTTGCTCAGTCATTATTCGATCTTTGACCCTCGCAATAGCTTCATTAGCATCATCTTCAGACTCGACATGCACAGTATAAATATCAAATAGTGGATTTGGCATATCCTTCAATAGGAAGTCTTCGCCCAAATCCTCTTGTAACAATATCAGACCGTCTTCCTTAGATATGTATTCAATCGATCCGTTCTTGATTTCAGGGAGTGTTGCAAGGTAATTGCCAAGTTCTTTGGATTGTTGAGGACTTACATCCTCTTTCATTTCGATTATGACGTTGATCTGCTCTTTGTAAGTCTTGATGAGGGCATTAGAATGCATACTCATGAAGAGAAAAATCCCAACAAGGAACAAGACCAGCGACACGCTGACAATAGAGAAGAAATAATTTGGTTTGGGCTTTAGTGCCTTGAGCTTGATGCCTCCACTTGCCATTGTTTGATGCTTGATTGCTGGCAAAGTTAACAAATATTAATAAAATATAATATGTTATTTATCCACTTATGTTTCAGCAACCTTAGCTCGACTATTCCTCTGAGATTTCCTTAAGTAGCGCTTCGGTTTCTTTCATCAGCTGGTCCATTTCATCCTTGATCTTGTCCTTTTGCTTTGCTTGATCTGCGCTGTTGCCATTTTCGACTGACTTTAGCTCTTCTTGCAATTGAAGATGTTGCTTTTGCAACAATTCTAAACGTGCCTTCTTATCAGCATTTAGTTTGTTTCCAGACCGATCTATCTTTTGCAGAACACCTTTGATCTTGTCAAGTGCATCATCGTATTTGCCTGCATCAAATTTTGTTTTCTCAGAACTAATTAGATCCTTGATACCTACGAACAGATCTTTTGTTTCACTGAGAATCCTCTTAGATCCTGCCTTTTCTGACTCATTGCCCCAGATGTAATTGTACACCACCAGTCCAATGATTGCGATGATGGCTATGCGGAATAAGAATTTAAACATGTATAATTTCCTGTTGTGGGGCAAATATCTCTAAAACAAATACAAAAGCGGAGAAGTTTCTTTACGACTCCTCCGCTTTCAAATTTCTACTAATCAATTTATTCTACCCGACCTGCGTCCAACTTGGCTTGATATTCCTTTAGTTCAACCCATTCTCCGGCGTCGGCCAAGCGACATTGCTCTGGCCATGTAGTAGTATCGTGCATCGCGTTGCGTTCGTCGGCACTCATAAGGACCTGCTTCAATTCTTCTGCTGAAGTATCAGCCATTTGCCGCCAAGTCATAATACCCGCTGTTTGAAACACGGACTCCA
>JBDSUZ010000296.1:0-45193 GCA_039927395.1 Saprospiraceae bacterium
TCAGGAAATATATAATGCCACTGAGGGGTATTTTGCAGCACAAGATGGGTTAGATTCCAAGGACTTGTTGTTGCTTCTTGATAATGGCATGTATTTCGAATTTCTGCCCATTTCTGAATGGGCTAAAGATCAACCGACAGCGATTCCATTGGAGGAAGTTGAAGTTGGCGTCAATTATGCATTGATGTTAAGCTCCAACGCCGGCCTCTGGCGATACGTTCCAGGTGATACCATTCAATTTACAGGGACCAAGCCCTATCGAATCCGAGTGACTGGACGAACTAAGCAGTTTGTCAATGTATTTGGTGAAGAAGTAATGGTTTCAGATACTGACAAAGCGATCGCAGAGACTTGTCGTCAAATGAATGCCTCAGTCAGAGAATATTCCCTGGCACCAATATTCCTCGAGAATCGACTCAAAGGTGGTCATGAATGGGTAATTGAATTTGATCAGGATCCTGGTGATCTTGAGTTATTTGCCGAACAACTTGACGCAAATCTGCAAAAGATAAATTCGGATTATGAAGCCAAGCGCTTCAAGGGAATTGCATTGCAACGACTCAAACTTACTTGCGTGCCGCAAGGCTCATTTATACAATGGATGCGCCAAAGGGGCAAGTCAGGTGGCCAATACAAAGTGCCCCGCCTCTCCAATAGCAGAGTATATGTTGAGGAATTGTTGGAATTTACCCGACATTCCAACAATATCAATCAAAACTTCTAACCTAAATCCGCCCTTAATGGATCAACGGATTTCAGATTTAGTTGTTCAGCAATTCTCATTAGATCCCCAAAAGCAATTCATCAACGAAGAGGATCTGCTGCAGGCATTGACCGAACAAGTGCATTTTATGATTGACAATAGACTCGAACTTTTGTTGAGCCTACTATACCGCATGGATATATCCGAGAGCAAAATCAATCAAATGTTATCGCCCGCCTCTCCCATTGATGCGGACCGGGGACTTGCTATCTTGATACTTGAGCGGCAGAAGCAAAGATTGCTTACTAAAAAGACATATCAATCTGGAGATCCTGACTTTTGGTCAAGAGATTTGTAGATGCTGATAATTTCCACATATCATCCATGTTAGTCAAGACCAGAGCGATCGTATTTCGCAAGCTCAAGTATGGCGATAGCGGTCTGATCGTCGATCTATACACTGAAGAGTTAGGACTGCGTTCATACCTTGTCCAAGGAGTCAGAAAACCAGGCGACAAAGGACGTGCTGCATTATTTCAACTCTCTAGTTTACTAGATATCGTCGCTTACCAACAGGAGGGCAAATCACTACAAAGGGTAAAAGAATTTCAATTGAGCAGTCCCTATCAAACGCTGCTATTTGATGTTGTCAAATCCACAACAGCGCTATTTTTGATTGACATCAGCCGAAAGGTCATAAAGGAGAAAGAATCCAATCCATATTTGTTCAACTTTCTGAGTGATTGGTTTTTATTCCTAGACAAACCCGAAAATAAGGCAACCCAAGTTCCATGGGTATTTATCCTTCAGCTAAGCTCCTTCATTGGTTTCGAGCCAAATGGACAGTATTCGGAGGAAACACCATACTTTGATCTTCAAGAAGGTTGTTTTTGTGAAAATTCACCTAGGCATGCATTCTATCTGGAGCCTGCTCAGGCTCGATGGATTTCTGAAGCGCTACATGCTACCAAAGAGGACATTTGTCAATGGACCGTGCCAAAGGTCATGCGAAAGGATTTGCTTGAAAAACTACTCTTGTACTATCAATTGCATGTGGAAGATTTCAAAGGCTTGCAGTCGGCTGACATAATTAGCGCCATTCTCTGAAGCAATCGGCAGGAACTAGATAATAAATTGCCTGCCTATAATATCTTGTAATTCTCTGTGAACCAATTTATTAGAAGCAATAAGAGATTTGCCAGTCAGTGCATCAGGAATTCCATAGAAATCGCTTATTTGTCCTCCTGCTTCTTCCACGATTACCAGACCAGCCGAGATATCCCAAGGCTGCAAATGGTATTCCCAAAATGCATCAAAGCGACCGGCCGCCACATAAGCAAGATCAATTGCCGCCGAGCCAATTCTGCGCAAGCCACGGCAGGAAGACATCAATATGCCCATCGTGTTGAGATAGGCATCCAACATGCCATAATCATGATATGGAAACCCTGTTGCAAGCAAAGTATCAGCGAGCCGAGTCTTCTTGCTTACATGAATTTCATGACCATTTAATGTCGCACCATTTCCCTTGCAAGCTGAAAAACACTCATTTCTATTTGGGTCATAAATTACTCCTAAAACGCCTTTGCCCTTATATTCAAGACCAATGCTGACCGAGAAAACAGGTATATTAAATAAGAAATTAGTGGTGCCATCTAGTGGATCGATAACCCATCGATATTCACCTGTTGAAGTTTCAATTGTTGCCTCCTCTGTAAGAAATACTGAACCAGGAATCAATGCTGAAAGTGCTGAAACAATCTGTATTTCTGCCGTTTTGTCGACATATGAGACCAAGCTATTTAGGCTTTTTTCCTCGATCTGAGCAGTATTGACTTTGCCAAATTCCGACAATAAATAACCCCCTGCCTTTTTTGCTATTTTCTCAACTTCAACTAGGATTTCCTTTAACTGCAATTCCATACTATTTCGATTAATCCAAATTAAAATTCCAAGCGATATACGGGATATCGATTGTGACTCGGCTCATAATATGGAGAATGCTTGTACACCCAATCCAGTTGAGCTTCGCCAGATGAATTCAGAGCATTATCTGTCGATTTTGCCTTTTCAAAAGCCGCTTTTAGTTCAGGGTCATTCTCAAGCATTTTAGCCGCTTGATCTTCGAATACATAAGCACTATAACCCTCCTTCTGCATCAAAATGGAATCAAAGTAATTCCACGCAAAAAAGGCATCAGGTGCATTTGGCTCCAGTGTCTCAATGATATACCTATTCTTAGATTGATTGCATGGAATATAGAAATCTCCTTTACGGCAAGCCACTCGTATTTCCTTCTTGTCGGCCACGACACCGTAATGCAAATAGTGCCCTTCGTAAGGACTTGGACTGCTCTGATACTGCTTGATAAAATATGCGCTCAAGGTCATAATGGTATCCTTTTGCAGAACTTCCATCGCTACACCATTCCATTCTAGCCGGCGAATGACATCTTCCCAAGCCTGAGGGATTATATATGCTTTAGGCTTTTGGACAGTGTCGGAGGCGATACAATAGCTATAGAAAGGGATGTCTTTTTCAAATGGCTTTGATCTATCAAAAAACATTCGCTCTTTGCCTGAGACACCACTCTTGAGCATTTCACTTTCATATCCCTTGAAATGCACCTTTTCAGATCGAGTCCGATCTGATGCCCACCTGATCGGAAACTGTTCGGCATTAGCAATATTTAGACGGTCGATCGCCTTGATATTACGGATTTTATTGCCTGATTTATAAAGAAATTCTCCCAGCACCACCATCAGATCATATGTTGATTTGACCCTTTGAGGAAATGGTTTTAGCATATGGGTCTCTGGGACTAGGCCAATTATTTGATGAAGCGCTGCATAACCTGAGGTATATCGTGGGTCATCAATAAATGAGGGAATTTCGCTGACATTGGTGCCGTGAACATTGATATATGGTACCATATCCCAATGTTTTTTCTTCATCGCTGAGTAGACCTCCGGTAGCATTTTATCGCGCAAAAATTTGCCACTTTCACCCCCCAGTTTGTCAGCTTGAGTGGCTAGCAATGTCATGGTATGTTGATAGTCTGCTCCATTGGACGTGTGATTATCGACTAACAGATCTGGGTCAAGCCAAGTGATCAATTGATTGAATAATCTCGCTTCCCTAGTATCAGTCTTGATACAATCCCGGTTGAGGTCATAGTTTTTTGCATTGCCTCTAAACCCATATTCATCCGGTCCATTTTGACTTGCTCTTGAGTATTTGTTGCGATTATTGGCCCCGCCAAGATTATACATCGGAATGCACACAAAAACGACCCGGTCCAACAAAGATTTTAATTCAGGATTCTGCATAAGATCTCTGAACAACATCATTGTGGCGTCCACACCTTCAGGCTCTCCCGGATGTATCGCGTTGTTGATCAGTATTATGGCCTTGCCCTGACGATGCAGGTAGATTGGGTCCATATTGGGCTCGTTTGTACAAAAAACTGTCTGCAAGGTATAGCCACCGTCAGTCGCACCGAGTGGCATAATCTGAATCTGAGAGTAGGTGGCCGCTAGGCGTTCATAATATGCCATACATTCTGATGGTGTAGCCGAATGCGAAGTATCAATTTCAAATGGGGTAAGCCAGCTCTTGTCTTGGCCATACACCTTATTGCCAATCAATAAGAATATGGCTGAAAAAATAAAAGCACAAATGCGAACCATTCTCTTGAAATTCATAGCCATATCGTTCTTTTGAGGATTCGAAATTACCAAATAAGAAAGAACTATCCGGATAAAATGCCATTGGATATCGAATGGATGAGCTTTGCTGAAATACAAAGGAAAATGTCCCTCAAATTGGGAACTATTTGACCTACATTTAAATAGAAAATCGAGAGAAAATGAAATATGAAAAGTATTCTCAACCACTTGTACCGGTGCAAGTCTATGCGCTGAGGGTCCTAAACAATATCCTCTTTGCCACGGTAGTAATTGCCATTGCTCTGGCGATTGGAGTGATTGGCTATCACCATTTTGGCCAACTGCCATGGGTAGATTCGCTTCTCAATGCAAGCATGATCTTAGGGGGTATGGGTCCGGTAGATCTATTGAAAACCGACGCTGCAAAGGTGTTTGCATCGATGTACGCCCTCTTTAGCGGAGTAGTTTTTCTAACCGTAGTAGCGTTGACGATCGCTCCGATATTACATCGTTTTCTTCACCGCTTACATATTGAAGAAAATCAATCTTGATTGGGATGATTTACACCTTCGCATTTCTGAATAATCGCTCAAGGAAGAAAGTACCTGTTGGTATCAGAGATAGTAAGAATGCCTTGACAAGTAAGGAAAATGGCCATTTCAACTTGACAGCGCCAAGTAAGAGATAGATCATATACAATACAAATAGCACACCGTGCAGACTACCGACGATTTTTACTGCCTGAGGCATATCAGCCATATATTTGAGTGGCATGGCTATTAGCAATAAGACGAGGTATGAGACCCCTTCAGCATGTCCTATTTGGATAAATTGTCTACGTAGATTTTTCATAACTTAAAGATAGGAGAACGTATATTTAATCCCTTGGATCTATCAGTTGACAGGAAAATATTACTTAAAAAGGACAATAGACCTGCATCAACTACTACATAAACTTCATCAATGACTGCTAAAGAGTTTTTCGATCTGCTAGCCACACATCCATATTTACTGATGTTGTTTTTTCTGGGCCTCCCGCTATTATCACTTTTGGTTGCTTGGATTAGCATGGGGCACGCATCTGAATCACCCTGGAAATACTTTTTCACCGTATTGGTTTATGCCTGCACCATACCAGGAGTATTTGCAATCACTTTGAATATTTACTTATTCGTTTGGGAAAGGCGTTCAATATTCGAAACCGATATCTACACCCAAATCCTACCTATCGTTTCGATGGCAATCACTTTGTTTATCATTCGCAAATTTGTGCGCTTTGAGCTAATTCCTGGATTTGGCAAATTGTCGGGATTGATAGCAATGATATCTGGCATATTGATCCTTATGTGGATCATTGACAAGACCCATATTATCGTATTCTCCTATCTACCATTTTCGCAAGTCTTGATCGCCTTTATCTTACTGATAATCATAGTAAGGCTTGGCTGGAGCAAAGTATTTTCTTAGAGAATACAAAGAATTTGGCCACCTGGACTGAAACAAATTTTGTTACAGGTCCAGAAGCAACAAGGAGGGATCTTCTAATAGATTTTTGACTCTGACAAGGAAGGTAACGGAAGAACTTCCATCGATTACTCTGTGATCATATGAAAGCGCCAGATACATCATTGGACGGATTTTTATTTCTCCTTTGATCACCATCGCCCTTTCTAGAATGGCATGCATGCCTAGAATCGCCGATTGTGGTTCATTGATAATCGGAGTGCTCATCATCGATCCGAAGACGCCTCCGTTTGTGATGGTGAATGTTCCTCCTGACATTTCTTCAAGGGTCAATTTGCCTCCACGAGCTTTTTCTGCGAGGACCTTTACTTCCTGTTCGATCTGGGCAAAGCTCAAGGATTCAACATTCTTGATTGGAGGAACCACCAAACCAGTCGGTGTTGAAATTGCAATTGAGATATCAGCATAATCGTGGTAGATCAGCTCCTCATCAAGGATTTGTGCATTGACTTCGGGCATTTCCAAAAGCACTTTTGCGCAGGCCTTAGCGAAAATGCTCATGAAACCCAGTTTGATACCATTCTTCTTGACAAATGCGTCCTGATACTTACTTCGCATGGCCATAATCTCGGTCAAATCCACTTCGTTGAAAGTGGTGAGCATCGCTGTATTGTTTTTTGCTGAGACCAAACGCTTGGCGATAGTACGCCGCATTCTACTCATCTTCTCTGTCCGAGTATTTCTGCTAAATGTCGATGGAGTTTCAGATACCGTTACCTGCAGAGCATCTTTTGGCTCAGTTGCGGGACTTTGGCTTGAAGCTTTTTCTGCGTCTTCCTTAGTGATACGTCCATCTCTTCCGCTCCCAGCAATGCTGTCTGGCAGGATATTTTTCTCAGCCAAAATCTTGTTTGCCGCAGGTGAAGGATGACCTTTAGCATATGAATCAGATTCGCTCTTAGTAGCCTGCTTTTCAGGAGCAACACTAATTGTAGCAGCCTCTTGTTTTTCAACTTTAACAGGCTCATCTGCTATTTTTTCTTCTTTAGCAATTGAAGCTTTGGCGCTCGTATCAATTCTGGCAACAATGGCTCCGATAGCCAGATCGTCACCTTCTTTTGCAACACGGATTAACTTACCAGCAACTTCAGCTGGAAATTCTAATGTTGCTTTGTCGGATTCAAATTCGCAAATTGCTTCGTCCAATTGGACCATTTCGCCCTCCTGCTTGAGCCATTTGGCCAAAGTAACTTCGGTGATTGATTCGCCGATAGATGGAACTTTCAAATCGATAATACTCATAACCAGTTTTTCAAATTCAACACTTAATGCTCTGAATTGACTGCAAAGTTAATCCTTTTCGAATCCTTACTTATCAGTAAATCCTTTATTTCCTATGGACCAAAGGAATACTATGGGCATTTTGGACTAAGTCGATGCTCAGCTGATCCACAAAATTTGATACTTGATATAAGATCTCAGATTATAAATTGTTCAAATCTTAACTTTGTATCAATACGCCCGTGTAAAAATGAGACCAGCTTTACTGTTTGTACTCTTACTGTCTGTAATCAATTGCCTTGCGCAGGTTGGGGGCAAAAAGATAATTGCCACGCCATTGGTGGGAAATATCAACATTGATGGAAAACTCAATGAAGCAGCATGGTTTGATGCAATGCCTGGCGAAGATTTTGTCCAACGAAGCCCCAATCCCGGAGCTGCAGCCTCACAAAAGACACAGGTAAGGGTACTATATAGCTCAAAATCCATTTTCGTAAGTGCTTATTGCCACGATACGCTACCACAAAGCATAAGCCGCCAACTGTCTAAGAGAGATCAAGTGGACAATGCTGATTGGTTTTATGTGGCCATTTGCCCTTACAGGGACGGGCAGAATGGCACCGCATTTTCCGTGACTGCAGCTGGTGTGCAGCTTGATCTCAAGTTGTTGCCCGATGACGAAGATTTTACTTGGGATGCGGTTTGGAAGTCTGCGATTTCATTTCCAGGAGATGGATGGATCGTAGAAATGGAAATTCCATATTCAGCACTGAGATTTCCCTTGTCAGATATGCAAACATGGAGCATCAATTTTGGACGAAATATTCGTCGTTTACGCGAAGAATCATGGTGGAATCCAATCAATCCAGCGATTGATGGCTTCCTAAACCAGTCGGGCCAGATCGAAGGAATCAGGGATATCAAATCGCCTTTACGATTGTCCATCAACCCTTACCTCTCTGCATATCTGCAATGGGATAAGGATCCAGAAACTGAATTCAATCAAAAATCCAGTTCTCTCAACGGTGGTATGGACATCAAGTATGGTATCAATGATGCATTTACAATCGATATGACACTAATTCCCGATTTTGGACAGACCAGATTCGATAATAAAATACTAAACGTCAGCCCTTTCGAAATACAATACGCAGAGAACAGAAATTTCTTCACAGAGGGGACAGAACTATTCACTAAAGGGAACCTATTTTATTCGCGCAGAATTGGATCTGAGCCCTATGATCTTGAGAAAGTTGAAGGACAATTATCACCCGTCGAAACAATAGTAAAATATCCACTTCAAAATCGTCTGATCAATGCCTTGAAATTGTCGGGCAGAACAAAAAAGGGATTGGGGATTGGTGTATTTAACGCTGTGGAGGCCAGAAGTTTTGCTCATATCGTCAATGGCGAGACTGGGCAAGTCAAAGATGTGACCATCAATCCCCTGACAAATTATTCGGTGGCGGTGCTAGATCAAAATCTTAAGAACAATTCCTCCATCACACTGCTCAACACAAATGTCAGCAGAACAGGTTCAAATAACAATGCCAATGTGAGTAGTTTGCTCTATAATTTACGCAACAAAAAGAATGATTATTACACTGGAGGACATATTAAGTACAGCAATAAGAGATTGAGTTCAAGTGACATAAAAGAGGGTTACAATATGAATCTGGCCGCAGGAAAAAATAGCGGCAAATTTACTTATGAAGCCAATTATCAAATTTCAAGCCCTGATTTTGATCCAAATGATCTGGGGTATCTGGCATTTACCAATTATAAATTTTTGAACCTTTCTGGCGAATATTCTGCCTTCAAGCCATTTTGGAAATTCAATGAATTGCAGACCAGCATCGAGTTTGACTATAATCGATTATATAAGCCAGATCATTTCACCGCTGCCTCCATCAGCGCAAGATTCTTTGCTACCACAACGAAGTTTCACGCCATGGGCGGATCATATAAGTATGTGCCAGTCAAAACCTTCGATTATTTTGAGCCTCGCAGTTCAGATTTTAGCCGCTATTTACTTGTTCCAGAGAAAATATCGCTTAATCCTTGGATATCAAGTGATTACAGCAAGAAATTTGCGATCGATATGGGCGTTGGCTTTGATTATTTTGCTGAATACGGGCGAAAATCCAATAATTTTTACGTTTCACCGCGCTATCGATTTTCAGATAAATTCAAAATTATTCTCCATCAGGGCTGGAAGTGGCTTTATAACAATCCCGGTTTTGTAAGACCGAACATTAGTGCCGTTGGATATGCGTCAATAAATACCGGAGATATTGTCATTGGACAGAGAAACCTCAGAATCGTCGAAAGCAGAATAAGCGCAGAATATGCCTTCAATAATAAAATGGCAATTACGCTGGAAGCGAGACAGTATTGGAACACAATTCAATACCGTCAATTCAAATTATTAGCAGCGGATGGCAATTTGATTCCTACTGAATATTTGGGTAGAAATGATGTTGAAAAACATCTGCATGATATCGATTTCAATATCATGAATATCGATCTGTCCTATTCTTGGAGGTTTGCTCCTGGAAGTGACCTCTTTATAGTGTACAAGCAATTTATTCAGGGAAATGAAGAACAAATCAACATTGATTATCCTTCCGCTATTCGAGGTCTATTTGCAAATTCCGAAAGCAATAATATCTCGCTCCGTATAGTGTATTATCTGGATTATCAAATGATCAAGAAAAGGGCAAAATAATCATCGCGTTATTACGCCAAGTTCTGCTGCTGATATAAATGGTTTACCATCAGCAGTCTCCAAGAAATTCCATTGAATGTATCGTGTTGACAACGGTGCTGAAAACATGATCTTCTTAGGATTTCGATCCCTTAGTACATTATCAAGCTTATCTGATATCAAAGGCACAATCACCCAATCCTTTCCATTGTTACTTGCTCTAATTTCAATTTTTTGAGGTAGCCCATCGCGGATATCGATTGGTGCTTGGTAGCTCAGTCCTCTAAGGCTCAGGCTATCGCCAAAATCAATGCTCAATGACTGTGGCAAATTGCCACCAGATTGATTTGAGATCCAAATTGTGGCTGGGTCGCCATCAATGGCATTGTTTGCACTATAATAATCTGTAGAAAGTTGACTTGAGAACTTGCTAATTCTCCACTTTGTCGGTGGAATATCGAAAGAGGCCGAAGCTACCATTGACCTTCGATTACCACTGACGCTGATGGCTTTGACAGTACCTCCCTGCGGCAAATCGACTGGAAAGAAGAATGTTTCAGATTGAAATGTCGGAATCGTACCATCAATCGTGTACTTAAATTTTTCCGACGATGGAATGCTGCTAAAAAATACTCGCCCTTGCTTATCGCGACGAATCGTAGGAGTAGGCATTCTGATCTCGCGGTTGTAAACCGCTATTTCGGACAAAACCGGCATACCCCTGCAAGACAGGATCCGCAATCGCAATTGATTAGATCGGACGGAAATACTGCGGATCAATTTGCGATATCCGACGGTTTGGCCTTTGCCAATTTCTTCCCAGTGGTTGTCAATCCAAGCGTCGATGGTAAACGATTCGATACGTTGACCTGTTTTGGAAATTGGTTCTCTCAATTCCACAACATTAAATTCCTTGAATCCCTTGTCGAACTCCAAATACAGCTCGTATGTTTTAGCATTCAGTGCAGGAGTCCACACGGTCTGCGAATTACCGTCGGTGAGATTGCGGGAGCGATAACGTGCATTTTCATGGATGGTGATGACATCGGCCTTCAAAGCTAGGTTATTGGAAAATGTCCGTTTGATTTCTGCTCCCATTGCTTCAAGTGTTGCGGCATCCTTGCGTGGAATCTGGCCAGTTCGATCTGGCGTCATATTTAGCAAAA
Source organism: Saprospiraceae bacterium (assembly GCA_039927395.1). GTDB lineage: Bacteria > Bacteroidota > Bacteroidia > Chitinophagales > Saprospiraceae > JBDSUZ01. Next base: position 10,990 of record JBDSUZ010000296.1, read on the forward strand.
ACACAGAATTACCACCCACGGAATTGTACCAGACATCTAATAATTCGTCCTGACCTTTGAGAAATTGGAGTGTATCTCGATAAAACCAACCGTAGCGCATGGAGGTATTAGTCTCTGCGGGATACCAGTATAGAAATTTTGCTTTTGCTAGCTTGTCCCGACTCCCTAGGTCTGCTTCCATGCGATCTTGCCACCGCTGTTCGAGAACAGGGGCGTCGAGTGGAATCACACTCCATTCGGACCCACGCGTGTTGCCTGCTTCGTTGCCACACCATCTGACATCAGGTCCTTTGACTGCAATGACGGCATTGGGCTGTAATCGGCGAATCAGTTGATACCAGGCTTGATAATCGTAAGTTTGAGATCCGGGCTTTGGATTTGCTCCGTCTAACCAGATTTCACTTACAGGGCCATAATTCAGTAACAACTCTGCGAGCTGCTCCATATAGTACTTGTTGTAGTCATCAACCAAGTACGGCATCGAATCTCTGTGGCCACTCGGTATATAGACCAATTGTGACTTGCTTCCATTGCCATAACGCTTCCCGGGCAGCATTTCGTGGAGATCGGCAGGGGATAGATAAAATCCAAGACTTAGCCCAGCGGCATGGCAAGAATCTGCCAATGATTTCATCAAATTAGGATCGGCCGGAGAGTTCTTGATCGAGTGATCTGTCCATTTACTTGGCCACATGCAAAATCCGTCATGGTGCTTTGCTGTGAAAATCAATCCTTTCATTCCAGCAAGTTTGGCTGTGCGAATCCATTGTGAGGGGTCGAGATTTGACGGAGAAAACTGGGAGGGCAATTCTGTGCCAGTTCCCCATTCATTTCCTGTAAATGTGTTCATACCAAAATGTATGAATCCAATAAATTCTTGCTCCTGCCATTTCATCTGACGAAGTTCGGGACGAACTTCAGTTGCCAATTGAGCAATTTGTTCAGCATTGTATCCCGGTGGAACCGCAACTATCGGGTTGGGAGGCATTTCAGGCCAAATTCCGGACGAGCTGCTCTTACAGCCATTGAATATTAACATGCCCAACACAGAGAGCCAACAAATAAACTTAATGGGGTCTTTTTTCATTTACATTTCTTGGAGCCGGCAAAAATACAACCATTTGGTTGCCTTTGAATTTCATTTCGAAATTGTGGGATTCAATGAATACTAAAACTATTCATGCCGCTTATTTATTTTCAAGGAATAAAACTATCAAATGTCTCTTACTGAATCGAAAATGTTGCCTCTAGGTTCCTTAGCCCCCGATTTTACACTTCCTGATACTATCAGTGATCAATTGTTGAGTCTTCAGGACTTGAAGGGAGAGAAAGGAACTGTCATTATGTTCATCTGCAACCACTGTCCATATGTGTTGCATGTCAACGATGAGTTGATCAGAATTGCCAAAGATTATCAGAGCAAAGGGATTGCATTTATAGCCATAAGCTCCAATGATGCTCAAAAATACCCGATGGATGGCCCCGCAAAGATGAAGATCCATGCCAAAACTGTTGGCTATCCATTTCCATACTTATATGATGAAAGTCAGGACGTCGCCCGAGCCTATGATGCTGCTTGTACTCCGGACCTATATGTATTTGACGCTGAATCCAGGCTTAGCTACCGCGGACGTTTAGATGGCTCAAGGCCAAATAATCAGGTAGCCCTGAGCGGTGAAGATTTGAGGGCGGCGCTCGATGCAATATTGCATGGGAATGCTGTTGCTGAAAAGCAGTATCCTAGTGCCGGTTGTAATATTAAATGGAAAAACTGAAGTGGCTTCTTAATGACAACTAGGTCATTTTTGAGTTTCGACCTTGTTGATCTGCGATTCTAAGATCAAACTCTGTACGGTTTCAACACTAGGTTGGATCTGACGAACATCATACCTGTACAGCTCATAAGTCTCGATCGTTTCGATCAAACGCTCAGCATATTTTGGATTCGTGGCATATCCACAGGCTTTGATACCAAGGGCCCAGGCTTTGTAATCTGATACATCCAATTTGAAAAGTCCACTGTAATATGAACGGTTTCGCAAAAATTCGGAGTGGTCGATAAATGAAGCTTCGGCTGAGTCGTAGACCCTGAAACAAGACTTGATCAAATTGCCGTTCTTGTCACGGTCGTCGTCCTCCATTTGGAAAGTTGGACCTTGCCATGTGTTTTTGCATTTGATCCCAAAATAGTTGTTGGTTGATTGAGACAGGCGGCTGGTGCCAAAATCTGTCTCAACTATAGCTTGAGCTAGTTTAACGCTTGCTGGAATGTTCGTTCGTTTCATTTCCTCTAGAGCTACAGGGTAGAACCGTTCGATGAAAGCGAATTTGTATTCATCCGCATCTTTGAATCCTGTACTTATACATGCAAGTATCAGGCAAACTAATGTTGCTATTTTATTCATATCTGGGGGAAGTAATTCATGAACAAAAGGGGTAAGCGACGACGATTGACAAAAATACCTTTTCGTACGCTGACGGGCAGTATAACATAGGGTAAAATTATTTGTGCAAAATTCATGCCATAAGCTGATTAAATCGGGACTTGATCAAGAAATCCCGAAGTTTCAAAAATTGATCTATTTTTGATCCTCAATTGTCTAAATAACATTCTGTTGAAGCGATCAACTCTTGTCCTAACGATCCTTGCACTCGTGTTGTTGCTGGACCAAATGCTCAAACTCTGGGTCAAAACTCACCTTTCGTATGGTGAGCAATTCAGCATATTCGGTACCGATTGGGCTTATATCCACTTTGTTGAAAACAATGGGATGGCCTTCGGAATCAGCTTCGGTGGCGAACTCGGCAAACTTGCCCTAAGTCTCTTCCGTATTGCTGCGGTTGTGTTTCTGGGATTTTTGATCCGCAATCTGATCAAACAGTCTGCCACTAAAGGACTGCTTGTCTGTCTATCTCTTGTAATGGCCGGAGCCATTGGCAATATCTTAGATTCAGCTTTCTACGGACTTCTATTTTCGGCTTCCGACTATCACGGAGGATTGTCGCAGTTTATGGGGGACGACGGTGGTTATGCTCCCTTCTTGCATGGCAAGGTGGTAGATATGTTCTACTTCCCAATTATCGACACCATCCTTCCGGATTGGTTTCCTATTTGGGGGGGGCAACGTTTTGAGTTTTTCAAACCTATATTCAATGTGGCTGATACCGCCATTAGCATAGGAATCATTTCTCTATTGCTCTTTCAGCGCAAGTTCATTACGCATTCAGATAATTCCAGCAATCCAATTCAACACCCTGTAGAACCAGAGGCTAGCACAAATGATGTCGATAAAGTCGACAACGTCGAGTAATTTGACAAATTTGAGCGTAACTGTTTGTTCTATGCGTTTGCTTTAGCGTTATAATAATGATTAACGGCTTTCATCGCATTGGCGACTTTGGCGTAATCAATACTGTAGTGCACATACTTACCATCTCGTTCAGTAATTACGACTCCAGCACCCCGCATGATGCGCAGATGTTGAGAGGTGATTGACTGTTCTAAATTGAGCGTATTGTAGATCTTGTTTACATTGATCACTTTGTGTTGATCAATAAACTCCAAAATCTTAATGCGGAGGGGGTGCGCTAGTGCGCGGAGAATTTCAGAGGAAATCTGGATTTTCTCGTTGTTAAAAGTAACCTTAGTCCTTTTCATGGGAAAAAGCAATTTGTAGTTTTCGACGACCTTGATGCCAACAAATATGCGGCAAAAAAAGATAGCTACAAACAAAAAGACCACAAAATTTTCATTTTGTGGTCTGATTTTCTTTAGATAAGGTCTATAAACTAAATGTACCCTTTAGGCATCTAGTCTAAAACTCTTGAGGGTCAATACGTTAAGTAACTTTTGTTATCAGATCGCTAAATCTTCAACCAATTTAAATATTTGTATCAAACGGTCTCTGTCAAGGGCATAGTGTATAAATTTACCCTGTCGATCCGTTCTAACGACTCCAGCTCTTCGCAAAATAGCCAAATGTTGGGAGGCAACGGATTGCTCCAGGCGCAATTTGATATAGATGTCGGTTACAGTCAGTGCCTCATTCTCATCGAGTACATCAATGATTCGTTGGCGTAGCTTGTGGTTCACGGCACGTAACACCAGAACGGCCTTGCGTAACTTAGCATAGTCAAGATGTACATCTTGGTTGCCATGCTTTAGAGTTACGATCTCGTTCTTCTGTTTTTTCATATCGTAATGATTTATTCTGTTTTTGGGTTTCCATATCGTACTTACCAAAACTGTACCAAAATCACTCATTTGAAAAACTTTTAAATTGTATCATGTTTGACTACCATTCAAATAGAATGATAATTAACATTATTCATATATATAACAAACAGAACGTTAGCTAAAAAGTTGTCGTTTTGAGGTCGTTATATTCGGCTTTTTAAAATATATAGGGCTCGCTAAAGCGGCCTGAGAAAAGCGGGATTCCTCAAATGCCGCTAAAGACAATTCAGCCATATGTTGAGCGGATGGCAAAATGCCTGAATTCTGAACTTCGGAAGATAAACCGACAATAGCCCATTTATCAGTGCCAGTCCCTGATAAGACTAAGTTGGAGAATATCAATGAAGTGCCGGCAAATGCTCCCTCATTCAAGATTAAGTCTGGGAAATGCTCAATCAACCTACCATCATGATCATATAATGCAGCGGCTACTTCCATCCTTCGCGCGTCAATCATGGCAAGATGAAAAATGTCCTTGCCTGGAAATAATTTCCTGCTGGCGGCAGCTAATGCCTCGAGAGTCGATATTTCTATGAGTGGGATCGATAGGCCAAGACAAAGTCCTTTTGCGACGGAATAGGCCACCCTAAGGCCAGTATAAGAGCCAGGACCAGCGCTAATGGCTATCGCATTTAGTTGCTGCAATTTGAAGCCTGCTTTGGCTGCGCATTCAGAGATAAGATTAGTAAGTACAACCGATGGATTATCACCTGGATTACTGAAGAGCTCCACTGTGCCATCTAAATTGGTCCAAGCCACTGAGCATTGGTCACTCACAGTATCAATCAATAAAATGTTAGCCAAGCTCTTGTGTTTAATGCGGAGGAACTGACTATTTCAAGGCTTTCTCATACTTCGAAGGATCTTCGAGATACTGAATTGCCGTCAAGATCTCATTGTCGTTTTTCAAGTCGTACTGGATCTTGCCCTTCTGATAGTAGTACCTAGAAACGATTTCTTCTTCGATCTCCTTAATGATCTCTGACTTATATTGCTGCATGTCGTCTTTCTTCTCCAAGCGAATCTTTGCTTGCAATGTTTCAATTTCAGTGGCAACCTCCTTACTAAATTGATCCTCGGTACTTTTTTCCTGAAGAGTTTTCAGCAGTTTTTCAGATTCAGTCTCATATGTAAATTTTGACTTCTCTGCAAAGCGGACAAAATCATCGTAGTCAAGAAATTTGAAATCAGCAGCGGCCACAATACTTGGATGCGCTTGATAATATTCTGTAGCATATTTGAATATGACGCTCTTCTCATTCAATCCCTTGACGATGGATGGGGAAGCCATTTTCACAATGCGTATATCAGGAGTGACTCCACCACCATCGAGAACTTTTCTGCCACTTCGAGTGCGATAAGTATTGCGAAGCGAGTCGGCAATATCCTTCGGTTCTCCGTCAATATATTGCACACTCTGTATACAGCGTCCGCTAGGAATATAGTATTTGGAAGTAGTCAACTTAACTCTAGAATTGTATCCCACATCTCTTGTGTTCTGCACTAGTCCCTTGCCGTAAGAGCGCTGACCAATCAATAGGCCACGATCCAAATCCTGAATTACACCCGATACGATCTCTGACGCAGATGCCGAGTGCTTGTTGACTAGCACGGCTAACCTCACTTTTTCGTCTATCGAGTTATTGAGTGTCTTGTATGACTTGTCCCATTCACGTACCTTACCTTTAGTCGATACGACCAATTCATTTTTGGGAATGAATACATTGCAAATATTTACCGCCTCATTCAGCAATCCTCCGCCATTTTCCCTTAAGTCCAAAATCACCGATTCCATCAAAGGATTTTTAGATTTCAGATCATTATAAGCATCTGCAACGTGCTCTCCAGCATCTTGAGTAAAAGTGGTCAAAACGATGTAACCAACTTTTGGCGAAACCATACCCCAATAAGGCACATTCTTCATCGACACTTCTGATCGGATAAGCTTCACAATAATCGGATCTTTTTGCCCAGGTTTCAGCACACTCATTTCGATATCTGTACCGGGAACACCTCTCATGATGGCAGTTACTTCGTCGTTGTCTTTGCCTTTGGCGCTCTTGCCATTGATCGACAAGATGATATCTCCTGCTTTTAGCCCTGCTTTATCTGCAGCAAAGCCTTCATAGGGTTCGATGACCGTAGGATAATCGTCTACTTTTCTCACTACAGCACCGATGCCATTGTATTTGCCTTCGGTCATATAACGGTAGCTCTCGATTTGATTCTCCGTGATGTAATTGGTGTATGGATCCAAGCTTCCAACCATCGCATCGATGCCTGTTTTCATCAATTTATTAGGATCCAGATCATCAACATAGTAAGTGTTGAGGTCTTTATATAGGTTGGCAAAAATCTCCAGGTTCTTGGCTATTTCAAAATATTTATCCCCTTCATCGCGAATCGCGGCAATGCCTAGAACGGCAATTAAGGCAATGACGGAATATTTTAGGACCTTCTTTTTCATAATACTGCGCGGTAAACTTCGTGACTGAAACGACAAATTACTGGAAATCTATACGATGGCAAGCGATTTTAGACCAGATAAACGCTAAGTCTAGATCAAATCGACCTAATGTGCTCTTAACCGACCAAAAACAAACGAATCGACTGCAATATTTGTTCTGGCTTGTCAGCATGTACCCAATGGCCGGCGCCTTCGATGCGCTCGAATTGCGCATGGGTGAATTGCTTCCGAATCATAGGAAGATCGGAGTCCAAAATATACTCTGACTCAGATCCTCGAATAAATAGCGTAGGATTGGTAAATGGCACTGAAAATTTGATTTCCCTTGAGATCTCATCATACTTATTGACTAAGACCGGCAGATTCATTTTCCACTGTAATTCACCATTGGTGCTTCGATTGAGATTTTTTAGCAAGAATTGCACCGTGCCCTGATCATGAATCCCTTTCTCCAGTTTCTTTTGCACTTCTGACCTTGACTCGATCGACTCTAAATCTATGCTGCTTAAGATCTTGAGAATATCCTCATGGCCACCCACGTAAGCCTTCGGAGCAATATCCACAATAACCATCTTATGTATCATATCAGGGTATTCAGTGGCGAATTGCATAGCCGTCTTGCCACCCATGGAATGTCCGATCAGTCGCAATTTTTCGAATATCCATTGCTGATCAAGAAATTCCTTAAGATCTTCAGCCATGGCCGCAAAATTCATTTCCGTTGAATGGGGTGATTTGCCATGATTGCGCTGGTCAATAAGAAATACTGTATACTCTTCGGCCAAATGACGACCAATAGTCTGCCAATTATCCAAAGTCCCTAAGAAACCATGCAAAATCACCAGGGGTTCGCCTGAACCCATGCTTTTGAATTTTAAATCCATATCGGATTCGAATTGGCTTTTGTACTTTTATAAGTTACGATGCGGAGAATACAATGAACATTCAACATGATTGTGATGTTCAAATCGCTTGGATTCAATAAAGATACATCGAGTTATTATACGCTGAACACGGATTGAATTATGGCATTTCAGTTAAATTCTCATTACAAACCAACGGGTGATCAACCACAGGCGATCCGCAAAATAGTTGATGGCCTAAACAGTGGAGCGCCAGCCCAAGTGCTATTGGGAGTGACAGGCTCAGGTAAGACATTTACTGTAGCTAATGTGATCACCCAGGTCAACAGACCAACACTTGTGTTGACGCACAACAAGACCTTAACTGCACAGCTCTATGGCGAATTCAAGGAATTTTTTCCCGACAATGCCGTAGAGTACTTTGTATCGTACTATGATTATTATCAGCCTGAAGCCTACATTTCATCCTCAGATACTTTCATAGAGAAAGATCTACAGATCAACGAAGAGGTCGACAAATTGAGGTTGAGAGCAACATCTTCTCTGCTATCTGGAAGAAGGGATATCATCTTGGTGGCTTCCGTGTCCTGCATTTATGGAATGGGAAATCCTGAAGACTACAAGAAAGGAATCATCAGGATTCAGAAGGGTCAAATCATTTCGAGAAATATATTTCTCTACAAACTTGTGGAGTCACTGTATTCAAGGACAGAGATACATTTTGGCCGGGCAACCTTTAGAGTTAGAGGAGATACGGTGGATATTAATTTGCCTTATGTCGATTTTGGCTACAGGTTGACATTCTTTGGTGACGAAATTGAGACCATTGATATTATCGAGACAGAATCTGGTAAAAGGGTCGAAAGTCTCGAGCATGCTGCAATATTTCCTGCAAATCTCTATATAGCCCCTAGAGATAGAATTCATGAGATCATTCGCGAGATCGAACAGGAGATGTGGGACCAAGAGAAATTCTTTGAGTCTGAAGGTCGATTGATGGAGGCGCGAAGAATAAGAGAGCGGACCAATTTTGATTTGGAAATGTTGCGCGAATTGGGCTACTGCAATGGGGTAGAAAACTATTCCCGTTTCTTCGACGGTCGTCATCCCGGCACACGTCCATTCTGTCTACTCGATTATTTCCCTGATGATTATCTTATGGTCATCGATGAAAGCCATGTGACGATACCTCAGCTACGTGGAATGTGGGGCGGTGATAGAGCCAGAAAACTGAATCTAGTCAACTATGGCTTCCGACTACCATCGGCAATTGACAACCGTCCACTGAACTTCAATGAATTTGAAGAACAGATACATCAAGTCATCTATGTTAGCGCTACTCCATCTGATTTTGAGCTGCAGCAAACTGAAGGGGAAGTAGTCGAACAGATTGTTCGTCCAACAGGATTACTAGATCCGCCGATCGAAGTGCGTTCATCCGTTAACCAGATCGATGATTTGCTTGCGGAAACTGCGAATAGAGTCAAACTTGGTGAAAGAGTGCTGGTCACTACGCTAACCAAAAGAATGGCTGAAGAATTGGCAGCTTATTTTACGCGTCTCAATATCAATTGTCGTTATATACACTCTGAGATCGATACGATGGAACGAGTGGAGATTCTAAGAGACCTGCGTATTGGCGTGTTTGACGTATTGATCGGGGTCAATCTCTTGAGAGAAGGGCTTGATCTACCTGAAGTCTCCTTAGTTGCCATCATTGATGCGGACAAGGAAGGTTTCTTGCGCAATGCACGGTCCTTAACACAGACGGCAGGTCGGGCCGCAAGGAATTCGAACGGATTGGTAATCTTTTATGCCGACAAGGTTACCGACTCTATGCAACGGACTATCGATGAGACTAAGAGGAGAAGGGCGATACAGATGGAGTACAATGAAGAAAATGGTATCACCCCAACCACAATCACCAGAACGAAGGAAGAGATCATGAATCAGAGTTCGATACTCGATGTAAGAGGCTCGCGGCCGACACAAGTATATATTGAACCAGATACTCTTGATCTAGCTGCTGACCCATTGATGCAATACCTCAACCGCGATCAATTGGAAAAAATGATGATGGAGACTGAGCGCAAGATGAAACTTGCGGCCAAAGACCTCGATTTCTTGTCGGCTGCCCAGTATCGTGATGAAATGCAGGCAATCAAAAAGAAAATCCAAGCGGCCTTACCTTAATGACAAACTGCCTCTATTGCCTTCGAAATAGGATTGGGGCCTGATTGCTTTTTAGAAATTTGACAAAAACTACCTTTTTTGAAAAATTACTGGGCTCTGTTTGCTGTTGTAAAAATCAATCCAATAAAATCCTGGACTTAAAAAATCGATCTTAATCTTCAATGGCTCTTTGCTTGAAGTCGCCCCAAAGCCAGCACTTTTGACGGAATCGATCATACGCTGACCATAGACATTGAATACAGTGAAATCCAAAGCTTCTTGACTTTCACCTCTTTGAATATAGAGTTCATCATTAGCTGGATTTGGATAAACTTGAATTTCAGATCTCTCTGAAGCCAAAAATACAATCTTCGATAATGCATCAGTTCCATCTTGATCGACCATCCGTAGTCTATAATACCATGCCTTCTGGCCTGAATTAATATCTAGGAATTCATAGGAAGCGGCAGTGGAAGTCCCTTTTGGAGCAATCCTGTCAATAACTTGGAAATTGACTGCGTCACTGGATCTTTCCAATTCATATTGGAAAAAATTGACCTCAGAGGCTGATTCCCAATGCAGCAAATTGCCATTTTTAGTGCTCCTGCCTTCAAATACCGTCAACTTAACAGGCAGCGGGTCAAAGAGGACAGTCGAATTGAAATCATTGATATCAAAGAACACGTTGCCCTCAGCCTTGATCTTGAACCTTGCTTGTGTGGTGGCGAAATTTGGTATGACGACATCCTCTGTGCCGTCATTTGCAGTGTTGACAACCACAACATATGGAAATGTCTGCCCACCATCGATCGACATCAAGATATCGACCTGAACACAACTGACTGGGGCCAGATTTGAACTGTTAACCGACCAGTTGAAGGTTTGAGTAGATCCGCCTGCCAGTATTAGTCCCGCCGTATTAGGAGTTGTCAATTGAAATGGCCCAGCTATATTACTAACTGTAACAGTCATATTTGCTTCATGAGTTCTTCCGCCTGTAACGACATTATCTCTTGCCGTTACCCGGAAATTCAATGTCCTTCCTACTGATGGTAATACTTCCCAGGTATTTGTATTTGTTCCGTTGAGTATTGAAGCCAATATTGGGAAGGAACGAGTAGGCTGAGACAATTGAGGGCTCAGCGATCTGAAATTCGGCCCTCCTGTACTTGTAGATACCGGTGGCATAGTTGCAAGCTCATTGTTCATTTGCTCCCAACAATAATAAATAGGATCACCATTGGGATCTGTTCCCGAAGCTGTTAGTTCAAATGGAGTTGATTTTGGAATTGTGCGATTGCCGCCAGGAATGGTTACTACAGGAGCTCCATTTGACATGACAGTTTGTGTGCCACAATTATTTCCAAAGCCACCTGTTATAAATGTTGCCGTTTCAGCTAGGCTTTTCGCATGAAAATATGCGTCCGAATGGTTTTGAATGTCCGGTGGACAAATGCCGGCATACCCCATAATAGTGGTGCCACTTCCTGGCTCAAATGCAGTGCTATCTGTCCTATTTGCACTACAAGAGTTATTAAACGTATGATTCTCTGCCAATTGATGACCCATTTCATGTGCGACATAATCGATATCAAAAGGATCACCGACGGGAAGACTTGTTCCGGTAACGCCCTTTGCTTTTTGGTTGTTTCGACAAACACATCCCAAATTGGCCACGCCTCCACCATTAGTGCTGTATACATGCCCAAAATCATAATTTGCTGAACCAATTACGCTCGTTAAATTAGTCTGATTTTGGCCGAGCATCGCACTACCATTATTGTTTGTATATGGATCCAAAGTGTCTGTGTACACTATAAGATTGTTATTTGAAATTATTTGTAGAACAATCGCAAAATCCTTGGTCATAACGCCACTGACACGATTGTTGCTAGTATTGATAGCTGATAATGCTAAAGCGACGGTGCCGCCCTGAAATATAGTATACTCTCCAGTAGCGGCGATTGCTGTGCGGTAAGTCCGCAATATATTGTCAGAAACTCTCCCTTTCAGATACTCGCCATGTGGATATTCGTCCGGCAGTTCCTGATTCTCAAAACTACATTGAAATACTTTATCGGTGATAAAATCGGCCTTGCGGTAGACAATATAGTAGAGGGAATTTAGGTGAATGTACGGGTCGATGAAAACAGTACCAAAGCGCACAGATGATATCATCGCATGAAATCCTTGGTATGTCACATCAACCACTCCTGTGATGTTATGATCGCTTTTGCTTCTGATGATTCCGTTTGAGATCAAAGGATATTTTACCATCAAATCGGGATGCATCGTATGGCGAAGCATCATCTCGAATGGCATGATATGCCCATCGGGCATCGGTACTTCTATCGTGATGGAATTGGACCAATCGTTCTGTCCTAACTTTTCAATTGGAGCCTTATCAAACAAGTCGCGAACAGGCAATAAATTAAGCTGATAGAGCTTAAAGCTCGACGCGCGAATTAGTAGCGAGCCTTCTGGGACTGCAATATCTTCCTGAACCATAGGCTGCCAATACGACTGGCAGACTGCTATATAGGGAGAGCTTGCGAAAAGAAAGACTAGGAGGCCAAAGCCCCAATTAGCGCACAATTTCATTCTACAAAAACATTTAATTAATAGGGGTAATGCAAAATTACAAAAATATTGCAAATCCTGAATCACAGCTTACGTAGAAGTCATCATCATAGAAAACGCCTACTAATCCAATTTGACAAAACTTCTGACACGCATCTCTGCGCCCTTCAATTGAATCAAATAAGGGCCTGAAGGAAGGTACTGAAGGTCAATTAGTGCCTTGTTTTGCGCTTGAATAATTTCAGTTTCTGAAACTAGCCTTCCAGTGAAATCCAGAATATCAATTTGCTGAATGCCGTAATTCAGTGGCCACTCCACATAAATAGATGAGAATGCAGGATTTGGATACAGTTTGAGCATCTCGTCTCCTGGTTGATTAGTAGCTGATAATACGTCGATCACCAATAGAGCGGTATCACCACAGGAAGGATTGGACATAGCTACTTCGACGAATCCAGCTCCTAGATGAGGCCATTCAACCGAAATGGTAGATGTCCCCTGTCCGCTGATAATCTCACCGCCAGAAACTGTCCATACATAGACTGCACTATCGATAGCATTAACTGTATATACAGATACTTCGCCAATCAAAGGATTGAGAGGTCCGGCCAATTCGATGATTTGGATATCAGGATATTCTAAGATCTGATAGCTTGCTGTGGAAGTACAACCATACAAATTAGTGGCCTGTACAACAAATACTCCTCCATTTTCAACAGTGACAAATGAATTCATATTGTCGTCAAAAGCATTGCCATCCATTGTCCATTCATAGGTATTTCCTACTTGGTCAGGCTCTGTGATGAGCACAGAATTTCCAGTACAAAAAGTAAAGCCTGTAAAACCTGGCGTCAGAACAGGATTCGGATAGACCAACAGTAAATTTGAAGTATCAGAGAGTGATGTACTGCAATCGGCATTCGAATGAACAACAGCATATATCTCTACTCCGCTTTGTAGCTGATCAGAATTAAAGAAATCAGAAGTGTCAATCTTGAGTTTATCGCCATTGATGATCCACTCAATTACCGGAGCGATACCAGCCTGACCAACATTTGCAATCAGATCAACTACTTGATCCGCGCAGAGGTTCAATTGATTAACTGTTGCGATCTCAATCGAAGGAATCACAACTGGCTTCTGATGGAAGATCAAAACATTGGAACTAGCCTGACTGGGGCTTGCACATGGTTGGTTGGAGATCAACACTACTTTAATGCTCTCCAGATCGGTCAAGCCGTTGATTGTAAGCAAATTAGTAGAGTCGTGAATCGTCTGTATGGTATCCTGTCCATTTTTGATTACTACAAAAGTTGGATTAACTCCTCCATTGGCGCTGTTGACAGCAAGTTGCACACTTGTGCCTTCACAGAAAAATAAGTCTGTGCTCGTGATATTTATTTGAGGTACTGCGGGAGCGAATACTGGAATGGTGAGCCCAACGGAAGTAACTATTTGCACAGCCACGCATAGTTCATCGCTTGTCATCCGGCATTTGATCACATCGCCTTGATTTAGATTGCTTATCAACAGGAAATCAATAGTCTCACCTGGAATCACATTGCCATTACGCAGCCACTGAAATGTCGGATTGATGCCTCCATTCTGCGGACTAGCTTGAAATAGCACTTCAGTTCCAAAACAGATACCTGCATTAGGTCCTGACACACTTACGGCCGCTGTCAATAAAGGACTCACTGCAATATCTTCCTGGTTATCTGTCCCAATTATGACGGGATTGGAAGAAACAACGCGAATGCGATAGTTTGATCCATTCGCGGATACCGGAATAGTGGCATTGATATTTCCCTGAGTGACGCCAGTAATCGAGCCGATATTGGTCGGGTTGCCAAAATCTCCAAATTTATTGGATAGTTGTGCCGTGAATTTATTATTTGCAGCAAAATTGCCGCTTGAAGTAAATGGAACTACAATCGGTTTGCCAGCACAATACTCTAATGGAGAAATAAACAATACAGTGATAGACTGGGGAGCAAAAATGATCGTGTGATCGAAGTTGGAGACATCGTAGAATATATTTCCCGATCCCTTTACTTTGATTCTCACCGTACTAGAAGGCGTATTAGGAACAACAATGTCCTGTGTTCCGTCATTTGGAACATTTAGTGCCAATGTTTGGTCATATGTAAAACCGCCATCTGTCGATAGAAATATATCAACATTGGTAGCGCTGACAGGTGCCACATTCGAACCGGCTACATTCCACTTGATTTCTTCTGTCTCGCCACCTGTCCACACGATATTTTGCAGGTTGGGTTGAGTCACTACGAATGGGCCAGAAGTTGCATTTGTCGTGACATTTGTATTTGCTTCGTTGGTACAGCCGATACCTGGGGCATTATCTCTGACAGTAACCCTGAATGCCATCGTGCGGGTTACTTTAGGCAATACTTCCCAAGTGGGATTGATATTGCCTAGTACATCGGCGGTGCGGGGAAATGAGCGAGTAGGATTATCGTTTGGGTCAAATGATCTGAAATTTGGACCTGCTGTACTTGTGTCCTTTGGAGGCATTGGACGAGTCTGATTATTCATCTGCTCCCAGCAGTAAGTTATAGCGTCGCCATTTGGATCTGCACCGACTGCTGTCAGCTCAAATGGAGTCTGCTTCGGGATCGTTCTGTTTGGATTGACAATTGTAACAGTAGGTTTTTGGTTTTGTACCGAGCCAATTGTTGCGCAGCCATTTCCACTACCTTGGATAAATGTCATTATTTCGCCCAAGCTGAAGGCATGGTAATATACGTCGCTGTGTTGCTGAACATCCGGACTGCAAATCCCGGCATAGCCCATGATAGTAGATGCACTACCAGGCTCATGAGCTGCTTTGTTTACACGATTGCAATCGTTGTTTTGAGTATGATTGCCTCCAAGTTGATGCCCCATTTCATGTGCCACATAGTCAATATCAAATGGGTCGTTGACTGGAGCTCCAGAACCGGTCACACCTCGAGCTTTGGAGCTACCACATGGGCTATTTAAGTTTGCCACTCCACCGCCTCCGGTACTGAATACATGCCCAAAATCATAATTTGCAGTGCCAATAACCGCATTGACATTGGTTTGATTTTCGTCAAGCATCGTGCCTCCATTTCCATTTGTATATGGATCAGTTGCACCATTGGTGTAGACGATCAGGTCGTTATTGGCGATCAACTGCAGTCTCACCGCAAACTCATTTTCCATAACCCCAACCACCCTGTTGACTGATGTATTGATTGCTGACATCGCAAGCGCTTTGGTACCGCCTTGGAAGACAGTATATTCTCCAGTTGCGGCAACGGCCAAACGATAATTTCTCTGTTTGCAATCGCCCACTCTCAGTTCTGCATCATTGGTTACAGAATGCTGCATTTCTTCAACTGCATCAACCCCGCATTGAAAAGTTTTGTCGGAATAAAAATCTCTACGGTAATATACTATGTATTGCTCTTGTTCGTGCTGGATGGCAGGATCGACAAACCAATTGCCAGCCTTGTCAAAAATCATAGCGTGAAAACCCTGATAAGTCACATCAATTCGTCCATAAAGGCCGGGACTTGATTTAGACTGAACGATGAAGTTTTTAATTTCGGGAAATTTCCTTTGCAAATCCGGATGCATTAAATCTGTAGCAGCAACCTGAAATTCGACCATTTCGCCTTTTGGATTGGGCAGAAATACGGAAACCGGGCTTTCGGAAACGCGACTTAGGCTCATTTCATTCGGAGCAGTGCTTAGTAGCTTGCGCAACTGAATGAGATCCAGCTGATAAGTTTGGAAAACGCGAGCCTTGATTTGAAAATTTGTAGTAGCTGGGTTTGGCTGTTTCTGCCAGTATTTGCTTTGTGCTGAAACTTGGGCAATGCTCAATAAAACCAGGGTACTGATCCCCATAAACAAACGACTAATATTCATGCTCCTTTTTTTGCGCTGCAAAGATAAGACAGCAGGCAACAAATATTTAGTTATTACAGCTTTACTTTGAAATAATAGTTTAAGTTTTCTTCTTTCCAGGCAATAATATATTGTGAATCAAGTCAAGTGGCAAAAGCAAATTATTTCTTTGCCAACTGTTTTAGAACCGTCAATTCACGAAATTTGATCTTTACTTCATCTGCAGGCGAGCCAAAATAGGTCTTGCCGGCTTCGAGATCTTTGCCTACTCCTGATTGAGCCAAAACGGTGACTCCTTTGCCTATTCGCAGTCTTTGTGCTAGGCCGACCTGCCCGTACAGAACAACATCATCTTCAATAATTGTCTTGCCGCCGATTCCAACTTGCGATGCAAAGAGGCAATTCTTACCGATAACAACACCGTGCCCCACATGTATCTGACAATCGAGTTTGCTGCCTTCGCCAATTATGGTATCACCTGACACTCCTTTATTTATGGTGCAACCTGCACCAATATCTACATTGTCTTCAATAATTACTCTTCCTCCGGAGCGCCATTTTATGTATTTCCCATCCTGTTTTTTATAGTAAAATGCATCAGTCCCGATCAGCGTTCCTGCTTGAATACATACGTCGTTGCCGATCTGTGTGTATTCTCCCAAATATACATTTGCCTGAATCCAACTGTTAGCTCCGATACTTACATGATGGCCAATTACAACTCCCGGTTCAATAATTGCTGAAGGATGAATTACGGCCGAAGGGCTAATCTGCGCAGTTAAAGGCAGTAGGGGACGCTCCTTCAGCACGAGATCATTGTATACTTCAAATGGCTGATCCACAAGCAGCAAAGTCTTACCCGGAGGACAAGTTGCAACCTTATTGATCAAAACAACCGAGGCTTGAGAGTTTATTGATTTTTGGAAATATTTCTCCACATCGACAAATGTGATGTCTCCGAGCTCCACCTTGTTGATTTCATTGATCCCCGTGATCATCTGCGATTCATCGCCGATTATCTGAGCATTGTACTCTGATGCAATTGCCTTAATCGTCTTGGGTTCTTTAAATTTCATATTGTAAGGTAATTCTTAATTAACATGAACCTACGGAGCTGCGCTCAATGAGCTTCGAGCCAGTTGTTGCCAATACCCATTCCCACCAGTATGGGAACTTTGAGATTTGGCATTGCGTATTTCATTCCGTTTTCGATGATTGGCTTGACCATCTCAAGTTCCGATTTCAGCACATCAAACACGAGTTCATCATGTACTTGCAGAACCATCTTTGACGCAAAATTGTGCTCCTTGAATTCCTTGTGGATTTGAATCATTGCTGCCTTGATCATATCTGCTGCAGTACCTTGTATTGGAGTATTGACTGCAACGCGTTCAGCGCCTGAACGTGCAAGATCATTTCGCGAATTTATGTCTCTTAGATTCCTCTTCCGACCCATCAATGTGATCACGTAGCCGTTGTCTCTGGCAAATTTGACAGTTTCGTCCATGTATTTTTTTAGCCCATGATATTGGGTAAAATAGGCTTCAATGAGCTCTTTTGCTTCTTGTCGCTTGATACCAAGCTGTTTGGAGAGATTTGTAGAGCCCGCTCCGTAAATTATGGAGAAATTGACCGTCTTGGCATTGCGACGCTGAGTAGGAGTGACCTCTTCAAGGGGAACGCCATAGACTTTGGCAGCAGTAGCCAAGTGAATATCGAGTCCTTTTATAAATGCATCTAACATCGCCTCATCGCCGCTCATTTCGGCTATCAGCCGCAACTCAATTTGCGAATAATCGGCTGATAACAATACATGATTTTCGTCACGGGGAATGAAGGCTTCACGGACTCTCGCTCCTTCTGGAGTCTTGATGGGAATATTCTGCAAATTGGGATTGTTGGAGCTCAATCTGCCTGTGGCTGCGAGGGCTTGATTGAAGGAGCTGTGAATTCTGCCAGATTTGGGATTGATCATCTTTGGCAATGCATCAACATAAGTGCTCAGCAACTTGCTAAGACCTCTAAAGGTCAAAATTGCAGATGCTACAGGGTTTTCATATGCCAATTCGCTCAATTTGTCCTCATCTGTCGAATATTGGCCCGAGCTCGTCTTCTTCCACCTATATGGAATCTTCAACACATCAAAAAGCACTTCGCCCACTTGTTTAGGCGACCCAATATTGAATCTCGCGCCTGCCATTTCATAGACTTTCTCCTCTGCGGTGGCGATCAGGACCATCAATTCCTTGGAATAATTCTTTAGATATTGTGCATCGATATTGATGCCTTCAAACTCCAGATCAGTCAAAACCTTGACTAAAGGAGCTTCCAGATTATCGTTTAGCGTTGCTACTTCATGATCTAGCAGTTTTGGACTAAGCACTTCTGCCAACTGCCATGTGATATCTGCATCTTCAGTTGCATATTCCGCTATTTTGTCAAGTTCGACATCACGCATAGTGCCTTGAGTAACCCCTTTCTTACCTATCAGTGTAGAGATCGATACTGGCGAATAGTTGAGATAAATCTCAGCCAAATAATCCATATTATGCCTCAACTCGGGCTCCAGTAAGTAATGGGCAAGCATCGTATCGAAATAGGGTCCATTGACTTCGATGCCATACCATTTGAGAATTAAGGCATCGTATTTCAAATTTTGACCAATTTTCTTGATACTTTCTGATTCAAAAAATGGTCTGAAAGCTTCAATAATTGCAAGACATTCATTGCGATCAGCCGGCAATGGCATGTACCAGCCGCTTGACTTACCCCACGAAAAGGACATGCCGACCAATTCAGCCAAGTTCGCATCAACATCAGTCGTCTCAGAATCATATGCTACAGCAGCTTGACTCATCAATTCCTTCAATAATTGCTCCCGCAACTCAACGGTGTCTGCAATGAGATATTTATGCTCAATCGTTGTAATATTATCACGAACAACCGGAGCCGTCTCTGAAAACTGCTCATTTTCATCTGGCATGCCCGGAAGTGGCCGCGGCGCTCCAGTATCAAACAATGATTGCTGTACTGGAACTGCCTCTGTGCCAAGGATGCTTCTAGCCAATGTTCTAAATTCCAGTTCGTCAAAAATGCCACGTAACGCAACTTTATCGGGGGGATCCAGACAGTAGTCAGTTTCGTTGAACTGAATGGGGACCTCGATATCGATACGCGCAAGTCGCTTAGATAGCATGCCTTGCTCTGCGAAATTTCTTACATTCTCTTGCTGCTTTCCCTTTAGTTGATCTACACTCGCAATGATATTTTCCATGCTTCCAAAGGCCTTTAGCAAAATAGCCGCAGACTTAGGACCAATACCTGGGATGCCTGGAATATTGTCGACGCTATCACCCTGCAATCCCAACATATCTATCACCTGATCTACATGCTCGATATCCCAGGTCGCTAGGATCTCAGGAACACCGCAGATTTCAACTTCATTGCCTTGCCGTCCTGGCTTGTACATGAAGATCTTATCAGAGACCAATTGGCCATAATCCTTGTCGGGCGTAACCATATACACGACATAGCCTTCCTTTTCAGCCTGTTTGGCGATGGTACCAATGACGTCATCAGCCTCAAATCCAACTTTGGTAATGACGGGTATATTTAGCGCTTCAATGATCTTCTTGATCCATGGCAATGCAAATGAAATATCTTCAGGCTGGGCATCGCGATTTGCCTTATAGGGCTCATACATTTCGTGGCGAAATGTGGGTCCAGGCAAATCGAATGAAACGGCGATATGAGTTGGTTTCTGATTGGTGATCAGATCCCAGAGCGTACGTACAAAACCATTGATAGCGGATACGTTTTGCCCCTTGGAATTGAATAATGGTCTGGCAATGAATGCGTAATGCGCCCTATAAACTAAGGCATGGCCGTCTAGCAGGAAAAGTCTCTTATCGGTTTTAGGATCAATCATATTGCAAAGGTACTATAGGAATCTACTGGCGAAATTGCTAAAAAGAAAGGACATCATACCGTCAAAAGAGCAAAATCAGAACCTGTCTGCAATTGATTCTTGAAATCCTTACATAAGTCAAGTGCTGCGCAAAGGGGAACTAATATGAAGAGTGAACGCAAAATTAAATTAATTTTACCAGCATAAACATGTCCATGACCTCAGGAATACCCCTAAATCCTTTGCTTTCTATCATAATACCTGCCTACAACGAAGGAAATACCATTCATCGCATATTGGATAAGGTTAGAGCTGTGGAACTAATCGGCAATGTCAGCAAACAGCTGATAATCGTCAATGACTGCTCTACCGATCACACTGAAGAATCGATACTGAAATATAGCAGAGATTATCCAGATCTGAATATCCAATACTTTGCGCACACAGTCAATCAAGGCAAAGGAGCAGCCATACATACGGGTATTAAAGTAGCAAGCGGAGATTACCTAATCATACAGGACGCCGATCTCGAATACGATCCCAAGGAATATAATTTGATGCTTGGTCCCATTCTTGATGGCTTTGCTGATGTTGTGTACGGCTCGAGATTTATGGGAGGCCATCCGCACAGGATTCTATTTTATTGGCATTCAATCGGCAATAAGTTCCTGACCAATCTGTCTAATATGTTTACAAATTTCAATCTGTCAGATATGGAAAGTTGTTACAAATTGTTCAAGAGTGAAATCATTAAAGGTTTTGAATTGAAAGAAAAGCGCTTTGGTTTCGAACCTGAAGTTACTGCTCGAGTGGCTCGTATTAAAGATATACGGCTGTATGAAGTAGGAATATCATACTATGGCAGGTCATATGCCGAGGGTAAGAAGATAGGTTGGAGAGATGGTTTTAGAGCTATTTATTGCATCATGAAGTACAATCTATTTGCCCGCTGATCGGATCTGAGAAATAAGTCATATCTCAGAAAGTGCTAATTTTTGAAAGTGCTTGTATTTTCGAAAGATTCCCTACACATTTGTGCTGAAGTAGTTAATGTCTTGTCTAGACGCCAAAAGGCCGATCGCATTAAGTTGGTGATTGATAGATGATTGCAATATTTATTTCAAAAATGGAACTTTCAGGCTGCTCCAAAACCTTTACTTAGGAGGATTTTGCACATGGGACAGGGAGCTTAATGAAAATTTTATTTTTTGATCGCTTTTAAGAATTATTTTTGCCGCGAAACCCTAATTACCAACAAGAACTAATAAATCGCATTTAGCATGGGTAACAATCCGATCATTCGATATTCAGATACAGAACTTGCTGAATTCAAGGCTTTGATCGTGGATAAGCTAGGGAAAGCTCAACATGAACTAACCTTCATGCAAGAGCAGATCACAGAGATCAACGAAAACAGCAACAATAATCAAAGTGGCAACTGGTTTGACGACAGCAGTATGCACTTGGAGCTCGAAATGCTCAACAATATGGTTTCACGCCAGCAAGTATTTGTCCGTAATTTGGAAAATGCACTGGTTCGTATAGAAAATAAGACATACGGTATTTGCACTGTAACTGGTGAATTGATAGAAAAGAAGAGGCTCTCATTGGTGCCACATGCTACAAAGAGTGTTGCCGCCAAAGAATTTGAGACTGAGCAAAGAAAAGTAGAAGCATTGGTAGCTGCATATCCTGCAATACCTGAAGAATCGCTTCAAGAGAAAGAAGAGAAAGAATCTCGTAAAACGAAGATTATCACCAAGGTGATTCGCAAGACTGGCGGTGTCAAAAAGAAGGATTCTCCAGCGCTTCCCCCAGTCGATGATGATTGGGAGATGGATTTGGACCTAGGTGAAGAGGATGAGGAGGAGGATTCAGTAGATGATCAAGTGGATATCAACGAAATCGCAGATGAGGATAGCGGAGATTATTGATCCTGCTTTTCGGCGCCTGATTCTTTAGGTAGCTTTCAAAAATTCTTGATTTTTATATACCTGTAAGAGCGCAATGATTTGGACAATCCTTATGCAACCTATAGGGCAAGAGGTGCACACATTTCATTTAATAACAGCATTTGAATCCTACGGATTCATAAATCCCAATCAAACTTGACAATCGAGCCTTCTTCAATCCCAGAGGGATTGAATGTTGTTAGTAAGTAGTGTCCCGAGAATTACGACCCCCGAGGGGTCGAATGTGATAAAATGGAAATAGAAGCATAGAATTTTTCACGCTCCAAATTCAATCGTTTCACATACACAGGGGTCTTGTTTACCATATAGATACTCGATGCGACCCCCACGGGTAGGGTGTCCAATGTGTTGTTTCAAAAAAAATCATACATGTTCTATTAACTATATGTATAATCAATTGATTGTATGTAATTTTATAATGAACTCAACTAAGAAACTATGAAAAAGGAGACTACAACAAAAGATGAAAACGCTCAATTGATAAAAGCCCTCACGAAGGCGAATAAAGAGAAAGAGCAACTTGCTAGAAAATTGGAGCAATCAAAAGTCAAAACTGAGCAACTTAAGAAGGAATTAAAAAAAAACGACGTTCGGACAGTGGTGTTGACCAAAGAACAAGAACTATTACTTTCGAACCTATCAAAAGATATGAATATTCCGAAATTATTGTCCGATTGAGTACTACGCTCTATACCCAAGTTAATTGTGGTTTTCGTCAAGTAGTCGAGATTTTAAATATTCTAAATGGCGCTTTTGATGGACTTCTTGGAAAAATTCCCAGTCATAATACAATAGAAGATTGGGTTAAAAAGTGTGGATTAGAAGTTTATGAGAAAGCAGGAGAGGCGTTACGAAATACCAAATATGCACAAATAGTAGATGAAAGTATGATGATTGGCAGTGAGAAATTACTGCTGACACTGGGTGTTCCGGCAGAACATCAAGGACGCCCTTTAAACTATTACGATATCAATATTCTAAATATAGCAGTATCTGAGAGTTGGAATGGAGAAAAAATTGGAGCACAACTAAAAGCAGCAACAGAAAAAGTCGGCCATGAGCCACTCTATATCATCAGTGATAATGCCTCAGTGATGAACAAAGGAATAAGATGTTCGGGAATCCCTCATCGAAGAGACATAAGTCATTCTTTAGGGATGCTATTGGAAAGGATTTATAAGAATGAGGCCGATTTCAAAGAGTACCTAAAACTTATGACAGAACCCAAATTTAAGTACAATATGAAGAAAATAGCCTACCTACTCCCGCCCACACAGCGCACTGTTGCCCGATTTATAAATCTATCGGAGTGGGTAAAGTGGTCGACTAAAATGCTTAACATATATAATAGACTATCGAAGGATGAACAAAAGGTATTCTCTTTTGTCCCCCTCAACGCATCGTTGATAGATGAATTGTCAGAAGCACTAACATGTGTGAACTCAATAGAATCCATATGCAAGACCAAAGGCTTTTCAAAAGAAACAGTAAAAGAATGTAAACTAACAGTCAAGAAGCATCTATTCTGCGGCAATTCCAGGATGATCCAGTTGGGAGAATCCATTTTTGCATTTCTTACTGAGGAAGCAAAGGCTATCAAAGCCAATATTGTCCAAAACAATTCATCAGATATTATAGAGTCTGTCTTTGGGAAATATAAAGCCCGCAAATCGTTCAATAAGCTAAATGGTGTTACTCCGTTTATCCTGTTTATTCCTATTTGTGCCAAATTAAGCAGCGAACCTCACAGGAAAAGACATGATTTTAAAGGCGCTTTGGAAAATAAAACGATGAACCACTTAGAGGATTGGAAAAAAGTGCACTTGACACAAAATCTTGCACAATTGCGAACCTATTGTTTAAGAAAATCAGCGTGATTCTAGAAACAACACATTGGACACCCTACCCCACAGGGTCGAAGACTATTGACTACTCCATTTACTACCAACATTTGAATCCTACGGATTCATAAATCCCAATCAAACTTGACAATCGAGCCTTCTTCAATCCCAGAGGGATTGAATGTTGTTAGTAAGTAGTGCCCCATGAATTACGACCCCCGAGGGGTCGAATGTGACAAAATGGAAATAATAGCATAGAATTTTCACGCTCCAAATTCAATCGTTTCATATACACAGGGGTCTTGTTTACCATATAGATACTCGATGCGACCCCCACAGGGTCGAAGACTATTGACTACTCCATTTACTACCAACATTTGAATCCTACGGATTCATAAATCCCAATCAACCTTGACAATTGAGCCTTCTTCAATCCCAGAGGGATTGAATGATCCAGACAGGTAAATAAAAATCAGCAACAGAGGTCCCTGGGCTATCAAGCAATCTCAATCAGGAATTGACTCATTCCTCTGGCCACTTAAATAAATATTCAACTCTTTCAAAATGTCAATGAATTCTACTTTGAAAGATCTTTTCTTGTGATGCTCCTTCTGATTTCGAATGTATTTCATAACACCATCTATCTGTCCTTCACTGTAAGAAAATGCTCCATAACCTTCCTGCCAACTAAATGGAAATCTACAGAAACCGCGTTCATAAATAAACTGATTCGACGATTTCTTGATTTCCCGTACTAAATCTGACAACTTACATGTTGGCCTCATTCCAATCAGTATATGAATATGATCTGGCATCCCATTGATTGCCAGCATCTTTTGCCCCTTCAATGAAACTATTCCTGAAATGTATCTATATAATTCTTCCTCCCATTGGGGTTGAATAAAACTCTCTCTACCCTGAACGGCAAAGATGATTTGTATATGTATTTGCGTAAATGTATTTGGCATACCATGAATTTAGATCTAATAACTATTCAGAATCAGCCACCATCTCTCTCAATTTTTGCCGATCAATCTTGCCGCTACCGTTGGTAGGCAATTCCTTTAATACAATGAATTTGGCGGGGATCTTAAATCTAGCAAGTCTTGGTCTTAGGAATTCAATTACTTGCTCGGCCTGCAGATCAGCTCTTGCAAGTAGAAATGCCAATCCAACCTGACCCCATTTAGCTGAGGGAATACCAATCACAGCTGCCTGTTCAATGTCGTGATGCAACAACAAGGCATTTTCGATTTCTGCCGGATAGATATTCTCTCCACCGGAGATGTACATATTCTTAATCCTATCGACTACATATAGATATCCTTCCTCGTCTTCTCTCACCAGATCGCCGGTTTTTAACCACTGACCTTCAAAGGACTCTTGTGCCAATTCTCCCTGATTCCAATATCCGGGGGTGCGACCTGGGCCTTCAAGCCAAAATTCTCCGGCTTCTCCTTTTGCGACATCAAATCCCTGGCTATCAACGCAACGATATTTGACATAAAAATTGGCTCTGCCAATCGAACCAATTTTCCGCAAAGCATCGTCGTGATGCAACGAAGTCACATTTGGACCATATTCAGTTAGACCGTATCCCTGACGCACCGGAACTCCACGATCATGCCAGGCTGTGATCAGATCAGAGGGCATTGATTCGCCACCTACAATGGCATATTTGAGGGCGGAAAAATCAGTATGGTCAAATTCCTCAGAAGCAGTTAGCAGACGCATCATGGTCGGAACAGCCATGAATAATGTTGACTTCTCCGATTCGATTGCCTTGAGAAATGGTCCAGATTCAAATTTTCTCATAAAACTTACACAAGCTCCATGATGCAATATGGGCGTCGTAAGAATATGCCAGCCACCAGTATGAAAGGGAGGAAGACAATTCACAGTTCTGGAATCAGCATCGAGGCTCAGACTCAAGCTTGTGTTGATACTATTCCAAAGCATCATTTTATGCGTATAGATTACTCCTTTTGGCTTTCCGGTCGAACCCGACGTGTATAGAAGAAAGAGAGGATCATCGACCTCGATACTTGGCATTTGTGTCAGGTGCTCCTGTCCAATATTTAAGTCAAATAATTGCTCGATTCTCTCCGAATTTGCTTCTGTAATTAGTTTGCATTTTTTCACCAAATCGACAAATGCCTCTGCATAATATACGATGGATGGATTATTGTCTTCAATAATTGAGTCAAGCTCAAGGGGGCTCAAGCGATAGTTGAGTGGAACAATGATAATTCCACTCTTTTGAGCCGCAGAAAAAATGCCAAAATATTCCATGCAAAAGGTGGCTAGCACCGCCACTCTTTCTCCTTTGATCAGATGGAGATCCTCAATCCAGTGTCTAGCTATCGCGCTTCCCCGATGATTTAGCTCGGCGTAAGTCATTTCTTGCCCTACATCCAAATCCCGCAACGCGACCTTTGTACCTTGGAGCAATGCCCATTTTGACATCCAGTCGTTCATCTGATCTTCTTGCATCAGTGTTTTACATTTCTCTAAAAATACAGCCAAAGGAAACAAATATCACTCGATCGAGGTATTAATTCAATTATGAGAAGCTGATCGCTGAGCATGAAACAAAATGTATTAAGTTTGAATATGATTTGCAATCGCCTTATTGAGTCTACTTTGGGAAATATCTTGCTGAGCTCAAGTGGCGATTTTATTACAAGAATTCATTTTGCAGGGGATGAGGAGATTGAAATAAGTCAGTCGAACCATCCAGTCTTGTTAGAAGCTGAAAAACAGTTGGAACACTATTTCTCCGGTGATCTAAAGGAGTTCACAATTCCACTTGCACCAGCAGGTACGGTATTTCAACAAAAAGTCTGGCAACTTCTCTTGCAAATACCTTTTGGCGTTACGTGTTCTTATCAGGAGCTAGCTCTAAGGTACGGGGACCTACTAAGCATCAGGGCAATTGCCTCAGCTAATGGAAAAAACCCGCTGGCGATCGTAATCCCATGTCATAGAGTGATCGGTTCTGATGGAAGTCTTACTGGCTATGCAGGTGGCTTGGATCGCAAGAAATGGCTATTAGCCCATGAGGGAGTTCCCGTATTCAGACAAACTGCATTATTCTCGCCATTTTGAATGTAAATGAATAAATTCGATTAGACTTTCGCCCAATGCTATAAATATGTAATTGGGCCCAAATTCAAGATGTGATGCCCATTTTTACCTATTATTTGCCTTCCATATTGCATCAAGCATGTCATTAGTTAGAAAACTGGCAAGTGAAACGGCAGTGTATGGCCTAAGCAGTATCGTGGGAAGGATGTTGGGATTCTTACTTGCTCCTCTATACACGATCTTACTCCCAAAGCATGAATATGGTCATGTCACTGAGCTAATGTCCTATGCAGCATTCTTGATGGTCGTATTTACCTATAGAATGGAAATCGCCTACTTCCGATTTGGGGCTGTCGAAAAGGACAAGAAACTCTCCTATTCAACTGCCCTGCTTTCGATTTTGATTAGTTCTATAGTGCTATACGCTGGCATCTTGTTTTTTTCAAGAGACATAGCGGATGCTTTACTGTACAATGATCATGTCGAGTATATCATATACATCGGTATGATCTTGGCATTTGATGCTTTAAGTGAAATACCATTTGCAAGGCTGCGGCTCGAAAATAAACCTTGGAGATTTGCTTCAATCCGGCTGATCAACATTGGAGTCAACTTGTTTTTCAACTGTTTTTTCCTGATCATCTGCCCTGCAATACTCAACTACAGCCATTCTGAGTTGATGCGGGAATTGATCCTGACATTTTACAAACCTGGTTTTGGTGTAGGTTATATCTTGCTATCGCAAACATTAGCAAGTGGTCTTACTGTTCTAATGCTGATTCCATATTACCGCGACATTCCACTGCAGTTTGATTGGAAGATGTGGCGAAATATGCTGACATATTCATGGCCTTTGATCATCGTTGGATTTGCCGGTGTGGCAAATGAAACCTTAGACCGTGCCTTGATGAAATGGCTCCTACCTGGCACACAAATTCAAAATGATGCACAAGTGGGGATATACGGAGCTTGCTATAAGCTTACGATGATCCTCACTTTGTTTACGCAAGCATACAGATATTCCGCAGAGCCTTTCTTTCTCAAGCAGGCGGCGGAAGGGCAATCGAGGCATATCTATGCTCAGACCACAAAGTATTTTCTGCTAGTCGCCTCCATAGGACTTTTGGTCACCTACTTATACCTCGACATTATCAAACTTTTGATTGCTGCTCCTTATCGTGAGGGAATTGGCATTATTCCGATCTTGCTTTTCGCCAATCTATTTCTTGGATTGTACTACAATATGTCGATCTGGTACAAGATCACTGACAAGACGATAATCGCTACTTATATCAGTGTGTTCGGGGCATTGATTACTGTCGTTGGCAATTTGGTACTGATACCTTTGATAGGCTATATGGGCGCTGCTTGGTCAACTTTTGCATGTTATCTGAGCATGCTGGTGATCTGCTACTTAGTTGGTCAGAGATATTATCCAATTCCTTATCAGGTACGCTACTTGAGTTTCTTCATACTATTGGCAGCCTTGATTTGTTTAATCAATGGATTTCTGGTACAAAGAATCCCCATGCTTTGGCTTCGATTATTGCTAAATACAGGATTGCTGTCGGGATTTTTGGTCTTTATCTACCAAATGGAAAAGGACAAAATAAAGAATGCACTCAAGCGCAAGGTCAGCGACAGTGGTTCAACACCCGCTTAGCCACTTCAACGCTAAGTTGCTTGTTCTTATCCTCATCAGAATATACATCGGCCCTTACTTTGAATATGATGGAGCTCTCAAGCACTACCAATTTTTGACTCAGTTTGTCCCATACTGCTCGTTCACCAATAGATAGCATTGGTTCATACCGCTCGACATAACTAAGAGACACATTGAGATCCAGATATGTGCTGTCACTCACAAAAACTGAATCTTGCAACATCAGATGACGTATAGAATCTGCCTGCTCCAATCCAACATTGCTATATAGCCTCGTAAATGCTTTTTGAGCTTTGAGATCGGAATCATCTTGTGCCCCGAAATACTGAATCTCGCCGATGCCCAACTCATTAGTAACTTGATACGGGAGTTTCCAATTGTCACCAAACAAGGTGTCCATGCGACTTCCGGGCCATTCGTATGAGCATGTATTGAGTTGAGGAAGATTATCGACTAGATGACTTTCCCTGTTGATGGAGTCGATCATTCCAATCTCGTTGCTACTACTATCGCGTATCATTAATTGGTATAAAGTGTCTTCGCTTAACAATTGACAGAGGTCCAATTGATCGGTCAGGCAAGTCAATTTATTGACTTTGGCAGGAATTGGCGTGGGAACGACGGCCAAAGCTGGATTAGAATCCGTACGGCAACTTTGGATTGCGAAAGTCAGCAATACGCCGCCTACAATAAATGAGCGATAAGAGAACACAAAGCTTGAATTGAGCTGAAAAATAGACAATTTCTGCAATAAATAATTTAAGTATGCTGATTCCTTTGGGCAAATTAGACGTCCTTCTTGCGCTGCCAATGATTTTGCTCCTCGATTTCTGATAGAATTTGTATGTAATGATCGTAACGAATTTCACTAATATACCCGTCTACACAAGCCTTTTTGACGGCGCAGTGTGGTTCATTGCGATGTGTGCAGTTGTTATATTTACATTGACTTGACCATTTGAAGATTTCCCTGAAATTGTGCACCACATCCAGAATTTCCAAATTATTAAAGCTCAAGCTTTTGATACCTGGCGTATCGATAATCGCTCCACCACCATCAAGAGGTAGCATCTCCGCAAATGTTGTCGTATGCTGTCCTTTGCCGGAATGATCAGACAGCTCTCCAGTACGAAGGGTCAAATTTGGCTCCAAGGCATTGACGAGGGAAGATTTACCGACTCCGGATTGCCCAGAGAGCAAGGTAATACTGCCTTGTAGTGCCTCCTTTAACTCGAGCAATCCTTCACCACTAATCACTGAAGTAAGAAAGGCTTGGTAGCCGAGCGATTTGTATACAGTACAAAGCGTATTTGCAAGATCTATCTCATCGGGCTCGTACAGGTCAGATTTGTTCAAGGCGATGATGACCGGTATATCCTGCGGTTCTGTCATCATCAGAAATCGATCGATAAATCCTGGCTTTAGCATCGGATCCCTAACTGTTACTATCAAGAGTGCCTGATCGATATTTGCAGCGATCAAGTGCAACAGATGCTTGTTGTGAGGAGATTGACGGACGATGTAATTCTTTCTCGGAGAAATGCCAGTAATGATGGCATTTGTTTCCTCCCCAGCCTCCATCTCGTATTGCACATGGTCGCCGACACCGATTGGGTTGGTCAATTTCTTATCCAACAAGCGCAATTTGCCTACTGTGCGGGCCAGTAAGACTGGTCCTGAACTATCCTGGATTTGGTAATAACTGCCGGTAGATTTTAGGACGACGGCTTCTTTCATACCGCAAAGTAATGAAAATTGGCTCTTAGATTCACAGCCTCCCTTATACTTGGACTCATGCTATAAGTCGCGACAGCCTGCGATTGCTCTTGCTAGTTCGGGATCCTTTTCAAAGGCAGTTCCAATGACTATAGCATCTGCACCGGCCTTAAAGATAGCTGCTGCTTGTTCAGCTCGCTTGATCCCTCCACCTACAAGAATCGGTAGGTCCACAAATTTGCGGATCATGCTTATCATCTCGACTGGAACATGTTTGTCGGCTCCGCTTCCAGCTTCTAAGTAGAACATCTTTAACCCCAGATATGCGCCTGCTAAGGCTGTACAAGCTGCTATTTCAGGCTTATCTGCAGGGATTGGAATAGTCTGAGTGATATAATTAACAGCCGTATATCGACCTCCATCAATGAGTATGTAACCCGTAGGGATGACTTCCAATTTTGATTGAAATAGCCTTGGGGCCGCTTCTACATGCCTGCCGATTAGATAATCCGGGTTCCTTCCGCTGATCAATGATAACAACAGAATGGCATCAGCATCATTGGAAATCTGCATTTGATTGCCAGGGAACAAAATTATTGGAATATTGCAATGCTCCCTAATTTGCTGAATACATTGCTCCAGCACATCTTCAAGTACTACGCTTCCGCCGAGTAGGATATAGTCCACACCGATTTCGACTGAAACCTTTAAAGTCTCAACCAGGTTGCCAATGCGCAACATATCTGGATCGACGACTAGAATTATTAGCTTTTTGCCTGCCGCATGTGCCTCTTTGATCGATTGCAAAATTCCTGCTGCCATACATATGATTTGTGCTCAAATGTAATTGACTTTAAAGCATACGACCAAAAAATAAAAAAACCGACAAAGAAAGCTATACCGGGTTTACACTGACATTTCTCGAACCATATTCTACTCAATTTGATTTTTTGAGCTATTTCTGTTTTCAAATTCGTAATAAACCTCCATCCAGCATTCTTTAGGAAAAGTAAAATAATAAATTCGCTCCTATTAGTTTGCCATTTGAAGGCTGTTTTTATCATCTAAGCTTTCCAAATCAACCACCTGTTTTACCTGCTTGTCGATATTCAAAAACTGCAAAAACAACCACGCCAGTGCAATAAAAAAGGTAAAGGCAAACAGTGAAGCTTGCCAGTCAAAATTGGACCGGATCGGCCCGATTAATGAAGCAAAAGTCATTTGACCAATATTTGCAATTGTCATATACAAGGTAAATTGACTTGCCGAAACTTTTTTCCAACAACATTGCATGGCAATGGCAAAAATGGCGATACTGGCAAATGTGTAGAGCAAATTATTCAATAGCATAAATGCATAAATAAAACTTCTGTCGTTCCAATAGATTTCTGAAAAAGCTAAAATGGCCACTGATAATATAGATCCGATAAAATAAATACTCAGCATCCGCTTTTTGCCATATTTGTCAATCAAAAAACCACCGATGAGCATGCCCACAATCCCTCCTATCAGTTTAGCAATTGCATAATTCTGGGAGTATTCCAAATTTGTCCAACCCAATTCCTTGACTGTAAAAATGGGGAGCAGTGTTGAAATATATTTGAAACTACCCTGGCTTGCAAATAATACCAGAGCAAGCAATATTGAGTTCCTTAACCTAAATACACTGAATAAAGACTTGAATATCTGACGCCAGTCAGTCAACTGCGATTTTTTATTTTCAGTCGACGCGCGACCCTTGCTCCAGGGAACAAGTTTTTCTCCTGGCCGCTCCCTTAAAAATATAGGGACCAACATAATAATGCCAATAACAATCGCCATCATCCACATCGCAACTGCAAAACTATACTTGTTTAACAGCCAGGTACCCAATGCCAGTGAAATCGATAAACCGCAAATTTTTGAACCCCACATCAAAGCATTGCCCTTAGCCTGTTGGTCTTCCGGTATTATATCCACTGCCATGCCATCAGTAGCCACATCCTGAAATGCTCCAAAACATGAAACTATAAAACCTGCTATCATCAGGTGGTTCAGGTTGTTTAATGGGTCGGGTATAAAAGCCATATAAGTGCAACTGACCACAAGGCCTAATTGACCTACCAGTATCCAGGGCCTTTTCCTTCCCATTGACAACAATGTATAACGGTCCATCATGGGTGCAACAATAAACTTTAAACTCCATGGCAGCACTGTAATTACTGCAAAACTTGCAATTTCTCCGGCTGATTTTCCATTCATTGCCATCCAGGCCGGAATGCCAAAAGTTAACATTCCTTCAGGAACACCCTGAGCAAAATACAAGGCGATAAAATTGAAATATCTTAAAAAAGTATTTTCCGAAAGCGCAGGAATTGTATTGCTTTGATTTAACGGAATACTGATGCTTGCTTTCAATGAGGTAGCGTTTAGATTTGATAAGGGATGCCAAACTTCTTCAGGCCAGATCTAAATAAATTTTTATAATGTCCTCAAGGGCTAAGCAACCCTCGAGGACATTCAACTTTGAATAGTCTATTTTGAACTTAAATCCTTTCGCATAAAAAGTAATTCACTCCAACTTTCGTCAATATTATCAGCAACATCTTTGAGGTATTGCTCAAAAGAACCCTCTCCATTTACCTCCTCATAGGCTTCTTTGAAGGGTTTGCGAAAACCAGCCGCCCTTTCCTTCAAACCTTGCTTGTACCTTGTAACCAAAGTGTATTGACCTTTACCTGAAGAACTAGCTGAATAAACGGCAACTGTCACTCCGGTAGCGGTCCATGTCTTTTTTAGTTTCCTTATGATCTTTACGACTTCATCGCCCTTAGCAATTTTGGGATATATATGACTAATATTGATTTTATCAGTAAAGTCGCTCAGGGCTATTGTACTTAATGAATCGATATAAACAGAATAACCTGCAGACATGCGGTCTGTCAAGTAGACGGATACACTTTTGTTCCAGTCCAGGGTATGCGCTTCACCAAGATCGCCTCGAGCATCTTCACCTGCCCAACTAGTCGGGCCTTCGGTAATGTGATAGCCACCTGCATCGGGGCCAGATTGAATTGCAAACACATGCCAGGTAGCATCACCGGTATGATATTTTTGGGCATGGGCAGCCAGTCCCTTTTCAAATTCCAGCACTTTGTCCATTTTAGGAAATACCCGCTGAGTAGATATTACATTCTTTGTTTGACTATTACCTGCAATAGGATTTAGTACACAAAGCAAGAAAATCAACTTTGTCGTAAGGCAGAGAATTTTGTACATGTTTGGATGTTTAATTGGTTAGAAGAAAGTTTAAATTGCTACTGATTGCTTCTGGCAGCAGTTACAATTGATTTGGTAAAATTCTTCCATTCACCAGCTTTTTGTGCGTACAAATCCACCATTATACCGTACTTTTTTCCTTTTTAACAGGACAAATTGTGCATCAACAGGATAAATTCACCATTTAACAAAGAAGCTTATGCTTGAACGGGTTAAAAGCATCGACGGAAATTACATTTGTGATATGCTTATATCCCGGCACCTGCATTTTACACTTTTATTTTGCCTTCTCCTTTTTAGAAATGTTGCTCTTGCACAAGCTGTTCTTGGCTATGAAACTTTCGCGACTACGCAGGGTCTTTCACAGGGGATGGTGAATGATATGATTCAAGACAAAGATGGATTTATATGGATAGCTACCAAGGGTGGTCTGAATCGATATGATGGTTACAATTTTAAAGTATTCACCACCGACCTGCAGGATAACAATTCCATCAGCAGCAATGCAGTCAGCAATTTGCTTGAAGACAGTAATGGAAGAAT
>JBDSUZ010000297.1:0-6413 GCA_039927395.1 Saprospiraceae bacterium
AGATTTTCGAAGTGTAAATGAAATAGAATGACTCAAAGAGAAATATTAACGCAAAACTTCCCATCGCTTTCTGAAAAGCCATTCTTAAGGTACTTTACCTTCATCGTTTTATATTTCTCACAAGGCATCCCCGAAGGAATAACGCTTTTTGCCATTCCAGCATGAATGGCAAAAGCGCTATCGAGATTGCCGCCTATAGCGCCGTAATATTGATTCCATTTAGTCTAAAAATCTTGTTGGCGCCAATGATGAAGCGATATACCTTCCTACCTATGGGACGCAGAAGGCCCTGGTTACTATTTGGGCAATTTGGCATACTGTGTAGCTTAATTGCCCTGTCCTTTGTACCGCACCCATTGGACAATATTTTCACCGTTACGGCCGCTGCGTTGTGTGTTCATATCTTTATTATGTTTCAAGACATTGCCACTGATAGTCTAGTAATTGATATAGTCCCGATCGAACAACAAGGAAAGGCTAACAGCTTCATGTGGGGATCCAAAACTATCGGCACATCAATCTCATTGCTCCTAGGAACTTGGCTCATCAATACCTATGGCTTTGCTAATGCAGTATTGTATATGTCTATTTCAGTATTCCTTATCATGTTTGTTCCATTACTATTAAGGGAAAGAAAAGGCGAAAAACTACTTCCTTGGACTTTAGGCAAAACATCAGCAGATGCTGCTCTACTTGCTGTTGATAGTTGGGGAAAACTTTTTATATCATTTAAGCGAGTGGTTTTATTAAGCAATTCTCTTCTACTTCTGATAGCCGTATTTATCACCATGACAGCATTACACTTCGTGAGAACATTACTACCCATTTTCACAATTCAAGAACTGGGATGGACCAGTATCTTCTATTCTAAAGTCTATTCTAGTTCCAATCTGGCAGGTGGAATCATAGGAATGATAATCGGTGCAATTGTAATTCAGCGATTTGGTATAATACGTTTGATTCAGGGCGGTCTTATACTTATCGCCATATTGGTGCTTACCATGTCATTTTCGGCGCCACTCTGGAAATACAACAATCTTGTAATCGCATTTATTGCCGCTTTTTGCACGCTACTGACGTTGATAAATATCGGTGTACTGGCCTTAGCAATGAAATTATGCTGGAAACGCATTTCGGCAATTCAATTCACTTTTAGCATGACGATTTTTAACGCTGGTTTAGCTTCGGGAGCTGCCTTATTAGGATTTCTCCGTCCATACTTTGACTGGCAAATCCTATTTGTTGTATTCACTTGCTTGATAGCAGTCTCTTTGGTCATCCTAAGATTCATAAAGACCACAAGGCATAAGGAGCAAGTTGAACTGCTAGAAAAAGACTATCTAGAAATCTTGCGGGCAGAAGGTACTCTCCTTGTAAATTCTGAAGCCCTCTGAAAACCAAGTAGACAATCAGCCCGACCATGAGTGCCTGATTTGACCTTGCAAATGCGAAATCGATATTTTTCATTGTTGCCGAGCCCTAAGCTAGTAGGCGGAATTAGGAGGTAATAAGCCTTTTCGTTGCCGTAGTGGAGATAAGTTTGGAGTAAAAACCAAAAGTTGCGTCCAAATTTAGAGATTTGCTGCACAGCAAAGATTTGGTTACGAAGTCCTGCTGATTGTTGCGAGTTTTTGCATATCGTCATTGAGGTGAAGACGCTAACATGGTCAAACGAAAAGCTAAGGGAATTCTATGCTCAATATCTTAAACACAATTACGGCCGGAAGCGTCATTTTTCTGGCGTTTTTGATTTTATCAGTTCGCCGTGATGCCAATCGCGCAGCCAATGGTTGGCTGGCATTGTTTCTGGTTTTGCTTGGAATCTTTCTACTTGATGACACTTTGGTTATCTATGGTATATACGATGAGTATCCGCAATTACTCGGCATTGCATTTTTGCCAGCCTGGGCCTTTGCACCCGTGCTTTTCTTCTGCGTTTCGGCATTCGTTTCGATAGGGTGGGCCTTTCGATGGCGTGATTTATGGCATTTCTTACCCTTCGTCTTGTTCTTCCTAAAGATCTTACCTTATTTGATGTTGCCCGGTGCCGTCAAATTGCATGAACTCGCCGAGGAAAAAACGTCGGGACTTGAAGCAGAAGACAAAATCATGCTTTGTTTGCTGGCATTTCAGGTCCTAGCATACTTGTTTTTTTCACTCCGTAAACTGCGGCAACACCGAAAGCACCTCGAAACTATCACGGCCTCGCCTGAGGGATTTCGCCTCCATTGGTTACTGTATTTTTTGCTTTGCTTTGGCGCGTTGATGCTGTTTTGGCTTGGCGAATTGTTTGTTCCACGCTTCACACACGATGGTGGATGGCAAACTTTTATCTATTTCTTGGCAGTTTATGCACTTGCATTTTTCGCTTTGCGGCAAAAAGAAGTATTCCCTTTTTCTCAAAAAAGTGCTCAGGAGATAAAAGAGTTTTTTGCGGAGGATGACCTCTCGACTACTGCTAAACGCAGCCTCTTGTCCGAGGAAAGGCTTATCCAGATGAAATCAAGCCTTTTGGAAAATATGAAAAGCCAAAAACCATACCTTGATCCAGATCTTACCTTGCCTTCGCTGGCCGGGCAAATGAATTTGAGCCTGAACGAACTTTCGGAACTAGTCAATAATGGCTTCGGTGAAAACTTCAACCAATTCATCAACCGCTATCGTGTGGAGGAAAGCAAGCGTTTGCTGGCATCTGAAAAACATGGTCACCTAAGTATGGTTGGAATCGCCTACGAGGCAGGATTCAATTCAAAAACAGCATTTAATATGGCTTTCAAAAAAATGACAGGAGGCTCGCCAACGGAATTTAAGAACGAAGCAGTCGCCACATTTTCCTAAAAAGGTGTTCTAAATTATGATTTCGAACAGCGGAAGAGGTCAGTAGAGAGACTTTTGTGGCTCAATCACAAAAAAACTCTCTTGTATATGAAGCATGTAATCCTCTTTCTTCTCTTGTTTTTGATTCAGACGACCAGTGTTTTTTCACAAATAAGACCTCTGCACGAATGCACAACGCAGGGCGATAAGCTGACCACCGCCCCGACAGCTCAAAATTTCAATCCCCCAGTATTTAATGGCACGCTGCCCGAGGTACTCGATCAGGTTTTCGACAGTATTACCGCCCTTACCGATTTGAAAGGTGCCAACGCGGCGATGCTCCTACCGGACGGCTCGCTCTGGAAACGGGCGCATGGCGTGGCAGCGGAATTGCCCAGCATTGAGCCGCTCACGACAGAGCATCTGATGGGTATAGCTAGTGTCACAAAATCTTTCATAGCCGTCACGTTATTGCGTCTGCAAGAACAAAATATGCTGGATCTTGATGACAGTATCGGACAGTTTTTGCCCGCCTATCCGAATATTTCGGGCGCGGCTACCGTGCGTCAATTACTCAGCCACAGAACAGGGTTCAGTGACTATATTGATGAAAATCCTGCGACTTTGAATGATTTATTTGCACATCTTGATAGCATTTGGTCAGCCGAAACCCTATTGGCGCATTACGTACTGGCACCTAATTTTCCATTAGATTCCGACTGGTCATACTCCAATACAAATTATCTTTTAGCTGGACTAGTCATTGAGGTCGTGACCGGAAAAGCATGGTACGAAGTGGTGAGAGAGCAAGTCATAACACCGCTTGGACTTACCCATACTATTGCTTATCCATGGGAATCAACGGGAGTACAACCATATTCTCATGCATTCTTTGACCTAGACGGTGATGGATTGGTGGATGATTTTCAGGGCAACGGTTTACCTGTTGGCGGTTTTCTTAGTCTTGCAGGCAGCGCTGGATCCTACTCTTCCACAACGGAAGATTTGGTCAAATTCAGTGAGCGGATTTACGGCGGACACTTACTTTCAGCCGCGTCATTGGCGCAGATGCAAACGGATTTTGTACAAGATGGTTTGGGCCATATTGCGGGACTAGGCACCTTTTCTCTTCCGAATTCTTACAATTTGGAGAACTGGGGACACGATGGCGATCTAGTGTACAAAACCATCGCAAGATACTATCCAACTGAAAAGATGTCACTGTCAGTCCAACAAAACGATAATCGCTTTCATGATGAAGACGACCCTACTTCACCGACCTATGATGCGGGAGGAATTTACGATGCACTTCTAGAAGCTTACCTACAATTTTCATTATCGTCGTCTACCACTGAAATGAAAGAGTCGACAAGCTTAATGGTTTCTCCTAACCCTTGCAGCGATATTTGTAAAATCTCTTTTCCTGAAAATGTGAATCTAACGTTTCCCTTCGCATGCACCTTGACGGATGCTAGTGGACGTGTTGTGCTTTCCAAAACTTTGAAAAATCGCTTGGATGAAATTTCAGTTGCAGGATTAGTATCAGGATTCTACATTCTATCAACTGGCGGATTCACAGGGAAAATCGTGGTAGAATAACAGCGAAAAACTACTCGACAATCCCCAGCTGAGGAAGCAGCAAAAATAAGGGTACAAGAAACACGGATATTTCCGCGAGTAACTTGTACCCTTATTAAAAACCTGCGTTACAAGTTTCTACTAATCCAAGACAAAAAATAAGAACAAAAATAATCCATGCCTAACAGCAAAAATTACATTTAATCTATATTCCCCTTATGACCATAAGCGCCACATAAAATGCTCCTTAGATACTTTACACCAATCCGCTACTTTTGATAGACATACCACAAGCAAAAAACAATCATATACTTTAATGGGAAATTCTCTCAATCTCATTCCCAGGCAAAAATATATAGTGATCAAAGGCTTTGTCGACTTCGATCATCGATTGCATTCTATAGGAGAGTCCCGGACCTTTATCGAAACAAATTTTCTTCCTTATGATGATGGTTTAACGCTTCATGTTATGAAAGAGGAAATCATGACTGTATCGTTGGACTCAAGATTGTCAGGCCGATATTATCGACCATTTCACGGAGTATGTTGAACCTTGTTAGCTGTCGTTCAAATCTTAACATTGGGTATTTAACGGAAATACAGAAGCCATTGGTTACTGCACTTTCTAATCTTTCATCTTTGTTAAAATCTACAACCCGACTGTTGATCCTCAAAATTCAACTAATACACAATCAGCAGTAATTAAACTAGGCCCCTATAATTCTACGTTTACTTGCTATCTTCATCAAAGGTTTTTCATCGGGCCCTATAGTTATCGGGATTCCCTGATTCAGTCAGCATCGATTGCCTACCTTCACGAAGCCACAAACGTTGCCATCCAAAAGGAATGCTATAAAAAGTAAACACCCAGCTATGTTAAGATTTAAACTTGCAATCATTTTAGTTTTTCTAACGGCTATTGTTTTTGGACAAAAGCCCATCCAAAACAATATCTATCTCGAGCTTGGAGGCAATGGAATATTTCTGTCATTAAATTATGAAAGAAAAATCATTGAAAAAGCAAATATATACGCACATTTGGGCGTAGGTATGTATGGAATTCAACCAACATATGTAACAATTCCCTTTGGTATCAATTATTTACTAAAGGTGAAAGGGCCAAATAACTTCGTTGAATTTGGCTTAGGGGCAACATACTCAAAGGCGATAATTTCACTTTTTGGGGTAGTAGAAAAAAACGATACAGAGCCCAAGGGTATCAAAAACATAAATTTCATTCCAAGTATTTCCTATCGATGGCATACTAGAAAGAACTTTATGTATAAAATCGGAATAACGCCAATCTTTAACCGTTATGACTCATTCCCATTTTTTGGATTTTCAGTTGGGAAATTATTTTAGCATCTATTAGTCGCCAACAACAAATTTGCTCAGCATTAGTTTTGTGTTGTCGAAACAGGAATTGAGTCTACTTGAAACTCTGCACTGCGGAAGAACTACTGTAGGCAATCTTACACCACACCCCTGTTAGAGCCAATCGTTGACTATAGTTTGCAATGAATCTTTCAAGTCAATAATCAACAGAAGTTCGACTTGGCAACAAAAGTTTTGCCTTTACTTGTTATCTTCATCCAAGGTCTTTCAATAATCATTTGTTCCAGGTGAGGCATTCCACCAATACAGCACCTACAACAATACTCGAACCTTGTAGCCAGTGGCGCAAGTCGATAGTACTAACGAAGAAACGAGGTCGTAGGACAACAAGCGGAAAGGTTGGCAAAATGTCCATAATCGAACTCAAATACCATGACAAGCAAGAAAGAGAAATGGGAAGCAGATCTAATGAGTGCTATAATAGAGAATTAAAAGTAAAAACGAATTTCCGTGAAGGTGCAATTCAATTCTCTGCATTGTCAGCAAAAAATTAATCATGCAAGCAAAATCAATCAAAGGAAAATCAACGGAAGAGATTAAAGTTGCCCTCGCTGAGGCTGTAAACGACAAATTCAAGCCAACTTTAGCTATTGTATTCATGTCTGTCAAACAAGATAGAGAAG
>JBDSUZ010000298.1:0-7094 GCA_039927395.1 Saprospiraceae bacterium
GGTTGTGAAAACTGAACTTCGATAGCTTGTCCGTCAATCAATACTTGGGTTGGAGCTGAATAAACCAATGGGCCCGCACTAAAGAGGCTGTTGACGGAGGAATAATTGGAATTCATCCCGGCATTCAGGCCTAGACTGGGATAATAAGCTGACTTGCCTACTTTTTCAGCGACATGATTGCTAGCAAGTCTTACCTCTGCAGCTTTGATCTGCGGTTGATTAGCCAATGCAGTTTTGTACACTTCATCCAATTGAGGCAGTTTCACAGCCAATTCAGCTGCGGCTCCCAAGATTGGCTCTGCGATTTCCAGTTTTTGCTCCTCCGGAATGAGCAGTAATTGACGCAAATTGAGGTATGCCTGATCAATTGCGTTCTGCGCCACGACGATGTCTTGCTTGTTCTGAGCTATCTGTGCCTCGACCTCCAATTTATCATTTTCGGGTCTAACGCCGGCTTTGATGAACTTCATCAATTGATCAACCTGATTCTGCGTGAGGTCCAGATTTGCCTTGGCATTCTTATA
This sequence comes from Saprospiraceae bacterium, assembly GCA_039927395.1. Classification (GTDB taxonomy): domain Bacteria; phylum Bacteroidota; class Bacteroidia; order Chitinophagales; family Saprospiraceae; genus JBDSUZ01. Next base: position 525 of record JBDSUZ010000298.1, read on the forward strand.
ATTTTCGAGACCAAACAATACATTGATATAGGCCTGAGCGACCATCAATGATATATTGTTGTTCAGTTCAGCGACATCAAGCGATGCTGCTTCGATCTCAAGCTTATTTTGCTGTATTTGGTAATGCACTCTACCACCGCTAAATAGATTTACTCCCGAATTGAGGTTGAAACTATTGAACCCAAGTGTCGAATTGCGAAAAGTATTGGTTGTGGGGTCAATCGTACGGCCATAACTATTTCCCAGATTGACACTGGCGTTGAGATTGGGATATCTACCGTGCCTAGCTTGCTCCAAATTTATCTGAGCGATGTCCTGGCGGAGTTCACCTTGCTTAATGGTGATATTGTGCGCTCGGGCATACACTATGCAAGTTGCTAAATCCCATTTGTCTTGCCCGAATGAGCTGCTCGCGGATAGCAATGTAATAAGTAGGAAAAGTAAAAGTTGGAGACGCTTCATCATTATAAAGATAGGACGTTACAATGTTACAGGCTTAAGATCAAATTCGCCCTATTTATTCTATCAATTCGAACAATTGTCAGACCAAAACCCCAATTCAAAACCTTATCGAATGCCTTATTTTGAGCTAATGGCACCATTTGCCACCAGACGGTCATATCGCTCGCCCTGTTGGCGATAGTAAATCAGAATGTTGTAAGTGTTCTCAGTTTCATACCAATTGCCTTCCAATTCTGAACTATCCAGATTGCATTTGTCAGGGGCCGACATGGCGTAGATGTAGTCGTAATAGCCTTGCTTCAAGAAAATATTTGCGATGTAGCAATTGGTCTTTTCATCATATACCATTTTATTGTCATATGAACATGTCCAATCGCAAAATGCTCCAATGACATAGAAATCCTCCATCGGATCTTCAGGCGTTTGCAGTCTGAACAGCACGTGTATATACTCTGAATTGAGGGCATCATCACCAGGTCTGTCGGCATTTTCCAAAACAAAGGAACCATTGATATCCCGTCGACTTAGATAATTCTGATCCGATCGAGGTTTATCCGTTCGCAATGCTGCATAAAATCCCTCAGTGGTGAGTTCGAGATTGTTGACAAATTCCGACTTGTACTTCGCACTTCTAATATCGCAAGGCCTGAATTCTTTTCCTGCTTCAAATGTGATCTTGTCTTGAAATTTGAATTGCAGATCCTCACCCATGATATAGTTAGGAGCGACGCTCTGTATGGCTTTGTCCCAGCGGTTGTTTTGCAAGATCGTGGCGCGGACCTCTAGCATCGGATTTATCATCCGACTGGCACCCATTTGTACTCTAAAGTCCAGCTCATGATGTGTATTGTATTTAGTGGCGTTGTATGGAGTCACCATACCACCAAATAGCTTCATGATTGGTTCTACAACACAAAATCTGCGGGTAATCAATGGCTGTTTGTTGTCATCCTGATACAGGTGCAACAGATAGTTACCGGATAACTTCCAGCTTAGGTCCTTGTTTGGCAGAAACAGCTCGTAATGAGTATAATTCTGGACGGCAAGACTCGAAAAAGAAAAATCCCTGACCAGCTCGTCATTAAATCCACTGATGTAGTCTTGTTCCTGTAGGTCTGATGGATTCCAATCCATGTCGCAATGTACTATCCGGTATCTGATATCTTTGAAATTGGCTTGTAGATCGTCGAATGAAAGGTTTAGCTCACCAGTTCCCATTTGGGTTATAGGCATGGTATTTGGCAATCCACTGAGGGAAAATTTCACCGTTTTGATGAAATCTTGATACACATGATCGACGGTCTCAAATTCTCCAGGTCCTGCATAAGTCATTTGAGGTAGCGCAAGCATAAGACTGAGGCTGACAAATATCAGGCGAACTCGATTGGGAAATATGGTAAGGTGATGAGAATCCATGTGGTGGCTTAGGTAAAGCACAATTGAACTGGTGAATGTAGGACAAATACTCGAACGTAGAAAAGACTCATTTAGCCGGACTTGTCCACAAATTATTTTTTATTCGAAAACGCCAAGGCTTCAGGGCCCAATCTGCAGCATAGCCCACACCAACCCTTGGGCTGGCAATGATTTCCTCTTCGTCTAAAGTGATGCCATGGTCGGCGATAATAATTGGGCTCGCAGGATCAAATAAGACAAGTTCATTGGAAGATCGATCGATACCTAATGCCTTAGTCAATGAGCCAGGCCCCTTGGTAATGATTGGCTTAAAGTCCAGCAAATTTCGTCGTTCCATCATCCAATCAATCCCCACAATGGGCTGCAGTGCTCGAATCAATACTGCATGTGCTGTGCCTTGTCGGCCTGTCACTATATTGAATAGGTGATGTATGCCATAGCAGAGATAAATATATGAAACTCCACCTCTCGAGAACATTGTTTCCGTTCTTGCAGTACGCCGATTGCCGTATGCGTGGCTAGCTTTATCGTCCGGAGCCATATATGCTTCTGTTTCGACGATGATGCCAGCTGTCAGTTGCCCATCAAAACGTGTGAGCATTAATTTTCCCAATAGAGATTTGGCTATACCCAAGACATCCTGAGACTGATAGTACTCTTCAGGCAAAATATTTTTGATCACTTCCTTCTCACCACTCCAAATCGAATTCATGAGCCTATCTCCTACTGTAATTTGGCGATTCTTTGGTTATCGTGATATTGTGCGGATGACTTTCGTTGATGCCGGCATTGCTAATCTTGATAAATCGGGCATTTTGCAATTCAGCGATAGTTGAAGCACCGCAATAGCCCATACCTGCTCTAAGACCGCCAATGTATTGAACCATTACCTCTGCCAGGCTGCCTTTGTATGGAACTCTGCCCTCGATTCCTTCAGGAACCAATTTTTTGATATCATCCTCTACATCTTGAAAATAACGGTCTTTGGATCCGATGCTCATCGCGCCAAGTGATCCCATACCGCGGTATACTTTAAATTTCCGGCCTTCAAGAATGATGGTCTCACCTGGAGCTTCTTCGACACCCGCAAACAATGAACCTGCCATGATGGTATCGGCACCGGCAGCAATTGCTTTAGCTATATCACCTGTATATCTAATTCCTCCATCGCCAACTACTGGTATTCCGCTTCCACGCAGCGCTTGAGCCGCCATATAAATTGCCGAAAGTTGAGGAACACCGACACCTGCAACGATGCGGGTGGTGCAAATGCTTCCAGGTCCTACCCCTACTTTGACACCATCCACGCCTGCATCAGCCAAAGCTTTGGCTCCTTCGCCAGTGGCGACATTTCCGCCAATCACCTGTAGATCTGGATATTTTCTTTTGACAGCGGCGATAGTGTCAAGTACACCTTTAGAATGTCCGTGAGCCGTATCAACAACGATCACGTCAACATTTGCCTTGACAAGCGCATCAATTCGCTCAAATGTATCATGAGTGACTCCAACTGCAGCCCCAACCATCAGTCGACCATAGGCATCTTTGCAAGAATCTGGATGTTCCTTGATCTTCATGATGTCTCGGTAGGTAATTAATCCAATCAAGCGGTTGTCTTTGTCGACTACAGGCAATTTTTCGATCTTGTTTATCTGCAGTATCTCCCTAGCTTGCTCAAGCGTAGTGCCTACCGGAGCTGTGATCAATCTGCCTTTGGTCATGATCTCGCTCACTGGGCGATCCAATTGTGTTTCGAATCGTAAATCTCTATTGGTCAAGATTCCAGTCAAAATATGTTCTTTGCTGATAATCGGAATACCGCCGATGCGATATTGTGCCATTATCTCCAAAGCATCACCGATAGTTCCATCCTCCAACAGTGTCACAGGATCTTGTATCATGCCACTTTCTGAACGTTTTACGCTGCGCACCTGGGCAGCCTGTTCAGCGATCGTCATGTTTTTGTGTATGAAACCCAATCCACCCGAACGGGCGATTGCGATAGCCAGATTTTTGTCAGTCACTGTATCCATTGCGGCTGATACGATCGGTACATTGATGGTAATTCCTCTCGTCAGACGTGCCTGAATATTGACTTCGCGAGGCAATACTTCAGAGTATGCTGGCACCAATAATACATCATCAAAGGTGAATCCGTCTTGTAAAAATTTGTGGGAAGGGCTATTGTTGTGTTCCATCTGCAAAATTAAGACAAATAGTACTGATCATGTATATACAAACCTGATTTTCTTATTGTTGAATAAATACATTTAAGGGTGGACGCATCGCAGTTCTCGATATTTTGGGAAGAAAGTATTTAATTTGTTGAGAATTTGATGCCTATGCCTTTTTTCACTGACGATTATTTCATGGATCTTGCAATTCGCGAAGCTAAAGCTGCAGCGGAGGAAGGAGAAATTCCAGTTGGAGCAATTTTGGTTAGTGGTAACCAAATTTTGGCCAAGACACATAATCAGACGGAGCTACTGCACGACGTCACTGCTCATGCTGAAATATTGGCGATTACTGCCGGGTCTGAATTTCTGGGAAGCAAATATCTGCCAGATTGCACTCTATATGTAACGCTCGAGCCTTGTCCGATGTGCGCTGGAGCATTGCGTTGGGCTCAGCTTGGCCGTCTAGTATATGCAGCTGCTGATGAGAAAAATGGCTACATGAATTTTGGCTCTGAAATGCTCCATCCAAAGACAAGTGTTGCATTTGGAGTAAGAATGGATATTTGTGGCAACCTGATGACTGAATTCTTCAGGGAAAAAAGAAATTAAGAGTTCATTTGCATTAAACTATTGAGTGGTTAAATATGTCTTAAATAGCGCTGTTGCCCCAATAAAAGCCATAAATTAGGCTTTATCATACAAAACAATACCTCCTTTAATCATGAAAAGAAACACCGGATTCTTCAGCTTTGCGGCCTTTTGTGTTCTACTACTTAGTAGTTGCAGCCCAGCCTTATCGCCTTTTACCGAAAGTACTTATCAGGCATTTACAGTCGATGATCTCAAAAAAGTGCAGTTTTATCTTTCTACAGATGTGATTTTGCAAAGAGCAGCATCAGAAGGAAGCGCGCAAATAAGTGGTGGTAAGATCAGGATGGTTAATGGCCGTCGCGTCGAGGAAGTGATTATCCCTGCCAATACAAAAGGTGTAGTGATAGGATCACCAAAGGACAATCGCGTGGCAGTAAGTTTTGAAGCAGGAAGTGATCGATTCCTAATGTTTGGTCCAAATCCAAAACGCCGTAATGACTTCGTGCTACTAGCCAAAGACTGGGAAAACGATTATGGAACCGTTACTTATGATGGCCAAGAATGGCAGGTACCTTCAAGGAGCGCCTACGCGACTTTGTTGATCGATATGGATAAGTATAGCAAAACCACTTACTCCACTAGAAAAGCAAAAGGAAGATCGGTCAACGATTGAGTAAAATTTAGCGGATACCCTTCAAGAAAGGGACAAAACGGAAATTGTCGAAGTCCTCTCGCTCGCAATGCTCTGCATCAATCTTGGTTAGACGAATCATGGTCTGAACTGAGTCATTTCCCAATGGAATGACCAGTTGCCCTCCGATCTTTAGTTGATCGATCAGAGCTTGAGGGATTTCAGTGGCACCTGCAGTCACTAAGATTTTGTCAAATGGCGCATGTTCTGGTAGCCCTGCGTATCCATCTCCAAGAAATGTTCGTATGCCAGGCACTTGCATTTTTTGTAGAAAGACTTTGGTCTTATTGTACAATGCTTGTATGCGTTCGATAGTAAATACTCTAGCGCCCATATGTGCCAGGACCATAGCCTGATAGCCAGAACCAGTGCCAATTTCCAACACTTTTTGCCTTCTCTCTATTCCCAATAATTGCGTTTGGTAAGCAACTGTAAATGGTTGTGAAATAGTCTGTTGGTGCCCAATTGGCAACGCCTGATCACGATAAGCCAACTCCTCAAAGGCACGATCAAGGAATACATGCCTTGGTATTTGTCCCATAGCTTTCAACACCGATCTGTCCAAAATGCCTTTTGATTCCAATAGCAGAACCAATTGCTTGCGCAAGCCCTTGTGTCGGTAATTATCAACAATAGTTTCTGTATGCACCATAATGAAAAGGCAAGTTAGGGAATTTTTACATATTACAAAAATAATGCATATATTTTACTTTGCCTTTCAAATCTTGAACTCATAATTCTTCAGCTAAGCTCAGAACACACAATGGAAGAATCACAGGATTTTCGTAGGCTAAAACCTGCTTCTGATAGTTTTGGCCTACATTTGACCATATCTTGAAATCAAAATCAAAGCAATGCAAATTAAGTTTGGAACCGATGGCTGGCGTGCAATTATCGCAGATGATTATACAGTCGACAACGTACGCAGGGTCAGCGAAGGAACTGGACTTTGGATGCTTTCCAAAGGCATGAAATCGGTCGTTTTAGGCCATGATTGTCGTTTTGGTGGTGAAATGTTTGCTTTGACAACAGCGGGAGTGCTTTCGGCGATGGGCATCAAAGTGCATTTAGCCACTGGATTTGTATCAACACCAATGATCTCATTAGGTGTGGTCAAATTAGAAGCTGATCTCGGTATCGTAATCACGGCCAGCCACAATCCACCATCCTACAACGGGTTTAAGCTTAAGTCAAAATATGGCGGCCCTTCCAGTCCAGCGGAGATCTCTGAAG
>JBDSUZ010000299.1:0-3474 GCA_039927395.1 Saprospiraceae bacterium
GCACACGATCGAAGGAAATGATTTTGAAGCATGCTATCTATTGCTCGAAAAGGTTATCGACACGATGCGCGAAGAGCGCAGACCATTTCTAGTACATGCCAAAGTTCCCCTGCTCAATCACCACACTTCAGGCGTCCGCAAGGAATGGTATCGCGACGATTTGGAAGAACATTTTGCGAGGGATCCTTATCCTCGCATGTGGCAACTTATGCTAGATTCCGGCTTTAGCACTGCGGAACTTGAAGAAGTTCAGACTGCCATGGATCAGTTGGTACTTGCAGACTACAAGGAAGCATTATTGGCCGAGGATCCACGTCCAGCCGATCTATTTACACACGATTTTGCTCCGACGCCGATTACAGAGGAACTGGGCGAACGCAGTCCTGCGGGCAAACCTGCCACGGTAATGGTTGATTGTGCCTTGTTTGCAATTCGTGAATTAATGGAGAAGCACCCCGAATGCCTCCTATACGGTCAAGATGTAGGAGCCAGATTAGGAGGAGTATTTCGCGAAGCGGCGACACTAGCACAGACATTTGGCGATCAGCGCGTATTCAATACTCCAATTCAGGAAGCATTCATAGTCGGTAGCACAGTGGGGATGTCTGCAGTAGGACTCAAGCCTATTGTTGAAGTCCAGTTTGCCGATTATATCTGGCCAGGCCTCAATCAGCTATTCACCGAGGTGAGTCGCTCCTGCTATCTTACCAATGGTAAATGGCCCGTAAGCAGCATCCTACGCGTTCCGATTGGAGCTTATGGCAGCGGTGGACCTTATCACTCGAGCAGTGTCGAGTCTGTGGTGACCAATATCAGAGGCATCAAGATCGCATATCCGAGTAATGGAGCTGACCTCAAAGGTCTACTCAAATCAGCTTATTACGACCCCAATCCCGTAGTCATATTTGAGCACAAGGGCCTCTATTGGTCCAAAGTGCCTGGCACCGAAACTGCCAAGACTATTGAGCCAGATGCAGATTATGTCATTCCATTTGGCAAGGGCAGATTGGTGACTGCAGCCAGTCAAGAATCAGTTGATTTGGGCAATTCGCTATTTGTCGTGACCTACGGCATGGGAGTACATTGGGCGCTCAATGCTGCTGAGGAATTTGGCGATCAGATCGAGATTCTCGATTTGCGCACATTATATCCATTAGACGAACAAGCCATGTATGAGGGCGCGCGCAAGCATCATCGGGTGCTGGTTATCACGGAGGAACCGGTCAATAATAGTTTCGCCCAGAGTTTGGCTGGCAGGATTCAGCAAGAATGTTTTACCTCGCTGGATGCACCTGTCACGGTCATCGGATCAGAAAATATGCCCGCTATTCCACTCAATGCCACTTTGGAGGCGACGATGATTCCCTCGATCGAGAAGGTCACTTTGGCTATACGGGAGCTGCTTCAATATTAAGTTTTCTATTTGGGCGTCACCCTGTATCCACAGGGTCGAGCTCTACACCACGCCGGAGCGTGGCTGCGATCCCTGACGCGCTGCGCAAGGGCTATGGAAGGGTTTGCTTTGCTGAGCATTGCGATTCCAATAATCTTTTTGCCATCTAATTCGTTTCTTTAGTAACGAATTGATCCATATGACCCTATGATGCCAACTGCAGGACTTAGCGATATCAAAAAGAAAATCAACACCTTTTCAAGCAAGGAATTGGTTGAGCTCCTGCTTAAGATATCTAAATACAAAAAGGAGAATAAGGAGTTCCTAAGCTATTTGCTATTCGACGCTGACAATCAGGATCTATTCATCGAGCAGCTCAAAAGTGAGATCGACACTTTTTACGAGGAACTGACGCCTCGTACAGAATACAATACCAAGAAGAGCCTCCGCAAGATGATTCGCCTGATGAACAAATACCTCAAATTTGCTTCAAACAAAGCTACTGAGACTGAGATCCGCCTGCATTTTTGCTTTCAATGGAAGGTAGCCAAATTGTCGATCCGCTCGAGCTCATCGTTAGGCAAGATCTTCATCGGGCAAGTTGAGAAGGTCAGAAAATTGATTCCTTCTTTGCACGAAGATCTCCAATATGATTATGGAAGGGAATTAGAAGGGCTTTTGCCTTAGGATGCTTGTTGCCGCTCAAATTGACATTAGGACTTTAAATAATTATCTTAGCAATCTGACAATTTAGGTATGGCATTAAGCTGGAACGAAATAAAAGATAGAGCATTAAACTTCTCCAAGGAATGGGCTGATACTTCAAACGAAGAAGCAGATGCAAAGCCATTTCTGGTTGAGTTTTTTAACGTATTTGGGATTAGCAGTAAACGTGTTTCGACATTTGAACATAGAGTTAAGAAACTAGACGACAAAGACGGTTACATAGACTTACTTTGGAAAGGAACCATCTTAATTGAAATGAAGAGTCGAGGTAAAAATCTCGACAGAGCATATCAACAAGCTAAAGACTACTTACACGGGCTTAAGCAACACGAATTACCCAAATATATTTTGATTTCTGACTTTGAAAACTTCAAGCTTTTTGATCTTGAAGACAATTCTGGACTCGGAAATGTGATCATAGAATTCAAATTGAAGGAGCTAGTAAATAATGTTCAACATTTTGGATATATCCTAGGCTATCAAAAGAAGATTTACAAGGAGCAAGATCCGGCAAACATAAAAGCTGCCGAGTTGATGGGCAAACTCCACGACAGACTTGAAGAAATTGGGTACACCGGTCATCCGCTGGAAGTGTACTTAGTTCGTATTTTATTTCTCCTGTTTGCTGAGGATACAACGATTTTCAATAAGCAACAATTCCAGGATTATCTGGAACAGAGGACAGCCGAAGACGGTAGCGATCTTGCATCAAAGCTGCAGGAACTATTTCAAGTGCTTAATACCTCCAAAGAAGGCCGCTACAAGAATCTTGATGAACAACTAGCCGACTTTCCTTATGTAAACGGAAAACTTTTCGAAGAAAACCTGCCAACTGCAAGTTTTGACAGCAAAATGCGCCAAGCACTGCTGAACTGTTGTTACATCGACTGGAGCAAAATATCTCCTGCAATATTTGGCTCAATGTTTCAAAGCGTAATGAATCCCAAAGAGCGAAGAAACCTGGGAGCACATTACACAAGTGAAACCAATATTCTAAAGCTGATCAAACCCCTTTTCCTGGACGAACTATGGAAGGAATTTGAAAGCATCAAAGACAACAAGAATAGACTCCCCGAATTTCACAAAAAGTTAAGCTCGCTCAAATTCCTTGACCCCGCTTGCGGTTGTGGTAACTTCCTGGTGATTACCTATCGAGAATTAAGATTACTTGAGCTGGAAGTTCTACGTGCAACTCATAAATCTGGCCAAACGGTCTCTGACATAAGAGAAATCATTTGGCTTGACGTAGATATGATGTATGGAATTGAATACGAAGAATTCCCTGCCCGCATCGCTGAAGTTGCTATGTGGCTGATTGATCACCAAATGAATATGCGGATCAGCAATGAGTTTGG
>JBDSUZ010000300.1:0-3301 GCA_039927395.1 Saprospiraceae bacterium
GCCGAAGTTTCTTGTCCGATCACAGATCTGGGCACATGGGAAGGTATCGAATCTCAGGAACTTGCCGAGCGATTTTACCAAGCAATCCGCATCGCTCATATCGATACATATCGGGCTACAACGCACAACAAAGGCATATTCAACGGCATCGATGCGCTAGTCCTTGCCACTGCAAATGATTTTAGAGCAATCGAAGCTTGCGGACATACTTACGCTGCAAGAGACGGCAAGTATCGCAGCCTTAGTGATTGCTGCATTGATGAGGGAGTATTTCATTTTTGGTTGGAGATACCGATGAATGTAGGGACAGTTGGAGGTCTGACCAAACAGCATCCGATGGCCGATTTTTCATTGCAATTACTAGGCAATCCTGATGCCACGACATTGATGGAAATGATCGCAGTATTGGGATTGGCGCAAAATTTTGCTGCTGTTCGATCTTTGGTTACTTCAGGAATACAGAAGGGCCATATGAAAATGCATTTAGCCAATATGCTATCACAGTTATCGGCAACTGATAATCAAGTAGAGGCCGCAAGCCAATACTTTGCCGATAGGGTAGTATCCTTTTCAGCATTGAGGACATTTTTGAGCGATCACCCGAATCAGATCTAAGTGAAGACATATTCAGCACATGGAAAATTGTTGCTTTCTGGCGAATATGCCGTATTGGATGGCGCCCTGGCTTTGGCATTGCCTTCCAAATTTGGGCAAACTATGCAGGTCAATCCCCCACGTGTAGCTTCGAGCGAACTGTGGTGGAATAGTCTTGATGCCGATGGCAGTGTATGGATGCACGTGCGATTAGACCTTGATGAAATGCGAATTATCGAGGCAACTGACGGACCTCTCGCTGATCGATTGCTTTCGATTTTTAAGGTGCTATTTCGATTTAAGCCCAGTCTCAGAGATTTGCTTTTTACAGAAACTACTTCCTTGCCAACGGCAGCTCCCTATTGGGTCATTCGCACTGAATTGAGTTTCCATCGTCAATGGGGCCTAGGTACTTCATCCACTTTGATCAGCTTGATAGCACAATGGTGCGATATCAGCCCCTATGTATTATTAGATCAGACTTTTGGCGGTTCAGGTTATGATGTGGCTTGCGCTCAGGCTGAAGGGCCGATTTTCTATGAGCGATTGCCAGACCAATTTCCAGTTTTTCGTCCTGCTCCGTTTCATCCCGTATTTGCTGATCAACTGTATTTCACTTATTTGGGCCAAAAACAAGATTCAAGATCGGCCATCAGAGCATGGCGAAGCCAAATGCAAGACCCTGGATTGATTGAAGCTATCTCTAGCATTTCGATGGCTATGACAGAGGTGCAACAGCTGCAAGCCTTCGTGGGGTTGATGGAAGAACATGAGACTCTACTCTCGCGGCATCTGCATATCCCAGCGCTCAAGGAACAGCGATTTGAAGGATGCCCATTTGCCATAAAATCGCTCGGGGCATGGGGTGGAGATTTCATTTTGATAGCTGCGGACAACCCATTTCTCGAAATAAAAGACTATTTTGAACTGCATGGCTGCGGCCCTACTTTGAAATATAAAGAGATGGCTTTGGGGCTTTGATTTCACCTAATCGCCCAAGTCTGAAAGCTCTTTTCTACCTTCAAATTTTCCCATTATGAAGCTAAAATGTCTAGGAATATTCTTGATCATCATGTTGTCAGAAACCCTATCAGCACAGCAATTTTCAAAATTAAGTATCCCTCCTGCAAAGAAGGACATGCCTTCCTGGGCTTCATTTCTCTACAGCAAACCAATAAATCTATACAGGATTGATAGCGCTTACAAGGTATTCTATCAATCAAATCCGCTAGTCAAGAATGAGTACACTCGCTACTTCAAGCGCTTGCGACAGTTGCACAGGCATACCATTGATCCTAAGGGAAATATCCTAGAACCTAGCATGGAATTTTGGGCAAATCGCACTGGAATTGCTAAAAAAAGTAGATCCGCCCAAGTTTGGAATCCAATTCCAATGGAGACATTTTGGCTGGCAAATGATCAGGCACAACAAGATCCTTGTCCGTGGCAGGTAAATATTTATGCCTTCGACATAGCTCCTTCAAATCACAATATCCTCTATGTCGCTACTGAAACCGGTGGATATTTCAAAACGATTGATAAGGGTCTACATTGGACCCAAATCGCACTCAATGACCGACTTGGTTCTGCCGAAGCGCTGGTCATCCATCCCACAGATCCCCAGAAACTCTGGGCAAGTGCTGGATTTAATATCTACTATTCATCAGATGGTGGCTTCAACTGGACGACCCAATACACTCAAAGCAATTTATACGGCAATAGCTTGCAGATTGATCCGAGCAATCCATTGCATCTCGTTGCTGGCACTGAACAAGGGATTTTCTATACCCAAAATGGTGGAACAACCTGGACCAATTCGCTTCCCGGCACTTGTTCAGATGTGCAAATGCATCAAGCAAACCCACAAATCGTACTTGCCTTGCAGTACAATACTGTAAGCGACATTTTTGAGTGTTGGAAGAGCACAAATGGTGGACAAACATTTCAGAAGTCCAGCACAGGATGGCCAATAGGGGTAACTGATGGCAGAGGAAGGATGACAAGTTCAGCAGCTGATCCAAATCGTTTCTATGCATTGCTGTTGACCGATCAAGGTCCCAGATTATTAAGATCAAATAATGCCGGTGTTAGTTGGATCACACAAGCTACAGGAGAAACAACCGAAATGCCTCTAAACAATGGCCAGGGCTATTATGACCTTGACATTGTGGCATCACCAAGCGATGCCAATCAAGTGATTGTTGCCACTACCACCGCTTATAAAAGCATCAATGGCGGCAGCACATTTACTGCTGTAGGAGGATATACAGGAAGTTTTCCGATACATCCAGATATTCAGGAAATGCATGTTGCAGGAGGAGATTCGTGGATTGCAACTGATGGAGGCATGAGTTTTTCCACTGATTTTTTTGCAAATACGGCCCAGACATCAGCCCGAAATCAAGGGCTAAATGGCTCCGATCTATGGGGATTTGATATCGGCTGGAGTAAAGACATCGCGGTTGGAGGTCGATACCACAACGGCAATACCTGCTGGTCTGAAAACTACGGCGGCCGTTTTCTGCGCATGGGAGGTGCAGAAGCTCCAACCGGTTATATCAATCCTGTCGAAAATCAGAAGGCCTATTTCTCCGATCTCGGAGGGCGCATTCTTCCAAAGACATTTACAGACCAAGCCAAATATTTTCCGATAGGCAAGTGGCCTAACGAATCTTACTATACAATGGAATCTGGTGAAATGACCTGG
>JBDSUZ010000301.1:0-3463 GCA_039927395.1 Saprospiraceae bacterium
AAATCTTGTTTTTGAGGTAGATCGGTAAGAAGAACACTGCCACTACAATCAGGGTAATGGCCGCCATCCATTCGTAAGAAGCTATGGCTAGTCCCATCGCAAAACCAGATCCTGACATCCCAATAAACTGTTCGGCTGAAATATTAGAAGCAATCAATGATGCACCAATGGCCCACCAAGTCAAAGATCCTTCAGCAAGGAAGAAGTCTTTTGAACTGGCCTCGGGGCTCTTTTTTCGTCGATAAATGGTATATCCAACTCCGGCTACCAGCAAAAAGTACAGGAGGAATACTAGGTAGTCAAAAAGCTGTAGTCCGTTGTTCGGCATAGTGTTTATTTTGTAGCGTAAGACTAAAAGTAAACATTATTTCATTTTTTCCCGAAAGATTAAAATAAAGCTTCCAGACTTAAATGAGCTGCCAGAACATTTGAAAGATGTAACTTTCCATCAGTGCAATGGACGCTTTTTGACCATTCCTCCACGGATATCTTTAAGACTTGTCTTGACTATGAATGCATTGGGATCAAGTTTGTTTACCTCCTTTTCCAATTTGGCCACCTCCAATCTGGTAATTACCGAGTAGATGATCTCCGTATCATCTTTGACTGTTCCTTGCTTGCCATGTCCACGTCGACCATTAAGTATTGTATAACCTCGGCCCATTACATTGCGAATCATCAATTGGATCTCCGTTGAATGCGAACTGACAATAGTCACACCCGTATATTCTTCGATACCTTCTATGATAAAATCAATAGTTCTAGCCGCTGAGAAATAAGTCAAAATCGCATAAAGCGCAATTTCGATAGAAAGCAAATATGCTGCGATCGAGAATATACCAATATTGAATACGAGGATTATGTCGCCTATAGTTGCTCCAATTTTTCTGCTTAGATAGATTGCTAGGACCTCTGTTCCATCTAATACTGCTCCACCACGCACAGCGAATCCTATTCCAGCTCCTAGAAATAATCCGCCAAATGCGGCAATTAGCAATTTGTCGCTAGTGATCACTGGGTAGGGGATCAATGTAATTGCTAATGCAAGGCCGACAATCGATAGAATACTTTTATATGCAAAATTTGGGCTAATCTGAAAATACCCAAGTATCATAAAAGGGATATTGATGATAACTAATAAGTACGGCAGTTCGATCTCAGTCAAATTGTGGATTAGAAGTGAAATACCTGTGACGCCACCATCTATAAAATTATTTGGAAGCAAGAATCCTCTCAAACCAAAACCGGCAGTTACAACGCCGATTGTCATTTTGAGTATTTCTTTGACATTATGTACGACCGCCGTTTTGGCCTTATATATTCGTTTGGCGATCAAGTATTTACTTGCGACATTCGGATCCCCATTTGGGAGTATCAGGATCTTTTGAGGCGTCAGATTGATTAATCTTTTTACTAATCTATTCATCCACTTATATTTTCATGCATTTTCCTAAGATAAATATAATTTATTGAATGACTTGCAGTTGCAAATGGATTTGCTGTAATCTGATAAATACTAAGGGTATGAACTTTGTCTTCCTACAATTGCCCTAAATACCCTGCATTACTGCAGCTAATGCTTCAATTAGTTTTCGTTGATAGCAAGATCTTCGAGCTGTTGTTGCTCAAACAATCCCGCATAATAGCCTTTAGCGGCAAGAAGTTCCTCATGTTTGCCGGATTCGACAATCGTGCCTTGACCGAGTACAAGAATCTGATCAAACTGCAAACTCGTGTAGATCCTATGCGTTATGATGATTGCAGTCTTATCTTCCAATGCATCATTTAGATACCCTGTGATCTGCATTTCCGTATTCGAATCCACCGCAGACAGACAGTCATCGAGGATGATGAGGTCAGGCGATTTGATTAGCGCTCTTGCAATCGAAATTCTCTGTTTTTGTCCACCTGAAAGAGTTACACCTCTTTCGCCCACCACCGTCTCAAATCCTGCGGGCAGGCGCTGAATGTCGTCATGCACAGAAGCATGGCGGGCAAAGGCCTCGATAGTTTCAATATCAGTATCTACTTGCCCAAATGCTATATTGTTGCTAACAGTATCGGAGAATAAGAAAAGATCTTGAGGAACATAGCCAATGCGCTGACGCAAATTGTGTAGATCAAGCTTTCGCAAATCAACGCCATCCAAATAGATGGCCCCTACAGTTGGGTCATACATTCTAAGTATCAGATCGGCGATCGATGTCTTGCCGCTTCCTGTTCTACCTATCAGTGCAACTTTTTGCCCCGGCAACACACTGAAATTAAGCTTCTCAAGTGCTGTTATGCCTGTATCAGAGTATCGCAATGCCACCGATTTGAATTCTATATGACCATCGAATTTTCTAGACTCATCCAAGGGCGAAAGGATTTCGGGCTGCAATTTGAGAAATTCATTGATCCTCTTTTGAGAGGCGGATGCTTGCTGTACCAGAGATGCAATCCAACCGATTGATGTAACTGGCCAGGTCAGCATATTTACATAGATCACAAATTCGGCGATATTACCGGGTGTAAGTTCACCTTGTATTACTTGTAAACCTCCAACATAGATTGTAATGATCGTCGATATGCCAATGATTAAGATCATCAAAGGCGAGAAATAAGCATTGATCCGAGTCATGGACATATTTTTATCCATGTAGACTGCAGCTTGCTCTTTGAAAAAATTTATCTGACGGTCCTCCTGCGCATAGGATTTTATAACCTTAATTCCCGAATATACTTCTTGTGCCGTACTATTTAAAACGGCCAACTGTTGTTGAATTGAGGTGCTCTTCTTGTTAATAATATTACTTATGAAATAGATTGAAATAGACAAAAAGGGTAGGGGGAGGATTGAGAAAAATGCCAATTTTGCATTTACTGAAAACATGGAGTAGATCACAAATGAGAATAGAAAAACCATGTTGATTCCGTACAAAAGTGCAGGTCCCATATATTGGCGCACTTTTGACACGTCTTCTGTAATTCTGGCCATCAGGTCACCAGTACTGCTCCTACGGAAAAATGATTGATCAAGCTTCTCGTAATGCTCAAAGATTTCCTTCCTCATGTCATATTCCACCAATCGAGACATCACAATTACAGTTTGTCGCATGAAATACATAAAAATCCCCATGCAGAAAGCCAAACCGAGAGCTGCTAGGCCAAACCAGGCAAGTTGAGAACTCAAGGCCTGCACTTCAGGACTCTCTACTTGAAAGTGCTTTCCTTGCGCCTCCTTGAGATAATTTACTACGATGTCCAAAGCTTGCCGAATCACCTTTGGCTGCCATACGGCGAAGATGTTAGAGCCGACAATAAATAAGATGCCTAGGCTAAGGCGCCATCGATATTTCCAAAAGTAATGGTTGAGCGAGGCAAGTTCTTTCACAAAAATTGAAGTAGGCGGCTTAAAATTAGTACATTAAACACATGAGTTTGGCAAGATGTTTGAAAACTCTTGCATCGAGCACGATTT
>JBDSUZ010000302.1:0-16045 GCA_039927395.1 Saprospiraceae bacterium
GTTCCTTTCAGAACATAGATGTTATCACTTGTCCAATTGGTATTGACAGTGATGTCTGATGTGATCTCCACGATAGTTTGCGCTTGCAAACCTGTCCATGAGAGGCATAAGAAGATGAAGAGTTGAAGTAATTGTTTCATACCAGTTCTTGGCTTTGGTTTAAGGTTGTGAATGATCCTATTTGAGGATAATGCAAAGGTCCAAAGCAAACATTAAGTCAATGTTAATTCTATATGTTATTCCTGTGAAATATATCAGATAATCAAGCCCTTATATATTGAAAAGCCGCACAACTGATGACTCAGCTATGCGGCTAATTCGAAAAACTATACTTCTTTAGGTATGAATGTCAGAAAGTGTAGGACAAGCTCATGGAATAGTTAGAGCCAAAGGTGCTGCCCAGTACTTTGGTATCGGTTCCGGCATCAAATTTCTTATTGCTGTTTTGATCTTGATAGAAGATCGCTTCGTTGTTGAATAGGTCACTTGCATTTACTCGCAACTCCAGTTTCTTAAATAATTTTGCACTCACCTGGAAGTCCAACACGTTTCGTGGATTCTCGTAAGAATCGAGGATTTGATCTGTTCCTACAAACCAAATTCTTCTACCAACGCGATTGAAGCTCACAGTGGCACCGAAGGCCTTCTCAGCATTGTAGTAGCTCAAGCCTGTGTTGAGCAAGTATGGTGATTGACCTTGCATAGGACGTTCGCGATTGCCGGCAAACATCGTCAAATCAACTTTTGAATGAATCAATGCACCATTGGCTAGGAAGGTGAAGTTGCGCAACCAGTTGGCAAACTTATCAAGCTGATATCTGAATTCGATCTCTGCTCCAAAATTTGTCGCTTCAGGTGCATTTCCGTAGTTGAGGTTAACAGTACCAACGCCCAATGTTTCGTACAATTCCTCTACAGGATTCTTAAATTTCTTGTAGAAACCAGTCACTGAAAATACCCTTCCAGTACCAGGGAATATTTCATAGCGCAAGTCAAGGTTTGTAACATTTGTAGGCAACAAATCAGGATTTCCGTTGATAGCAGCACCTCTCTCATAGTCATAGAATGAGAAGGGAGCCAACTCTCTGAAATTTGGGCGTATCAATGTTCTCGAAGCAGAAAAGCGCAAATTTGAATTGCTTGTTAGCTTGTAAGTCAAATTGAGTGAAGGCAATGGCGTGACATAACTTGAGTCAATGTTGATTGGTTTTCCACCGTATTCGGTAGATTTTACTTTTTGATTGTATCCCTCGACTCTTACACCAAATACCGCTTTGATTCTAGTTCCAATCAATTGCTCAACCATCGCATAGCCTCCGTAGAGTGCTGAAGAGGCATCATACGAATCACTAGGATTAGTCGACTCTTTCACCACAAAGCCCTTAGGTCCGATATTTTCCGGGAGGAAAATGCTATCAATTGGAAGTTTCTTGAGGTTGTTGTACTGCGATCCAGTCGTTGCCTGTGTATAGCCAAATACTTGAGCGTCGAACGTCCTTGTTTTCATGTCGCCAAAGGCTCCTATCTTCCATTTATTGCCTTTTTCGTTAAATAGGCGGTAGTTGCCACCAAGATCTACTGTTCCAGCATATTTGTTTTCTGATAGATCAGAATAGAATCTGCCCGCGTAATTAGGAGATGGAGTACCAAGAGGAATAAAGGCATAATAGGGCGCTTCAAATTCATCATCGACATTCTTGAAGTAGGTAATCCTGCGATAGGACGGCAGACTACGATTCATTTGATTGAATGATAGCCCCCAGTTTAGTTTAAGATCAGCATCGCCGACCATATGGGCACCATTTAACTGGGTAGAATAGAGCTGTGTACCGAGATATAGACTTGAAAATCCTTTGACATATCGAGCCTGTTCGATATCTAGGCCAGTTCTGCTTGTCAATTGATCATTGCCATTTTGGTTGAGGATATTATTCCAGTAGATGCTGTTGCGGTCGTTGAGTTTGTACGCAAAGTTAAATAGTCCTCCCCAAGTATTTTGGTGTGTGAATACTTCGTCGAGGTATTGAATTCTTCGAGATGTATCTACGTTGAAGTCACCTCTTTCGTTCAATTGTCTTTTATTAGTATTGGAGAAATTAATAGCGCCGATGAAACCGAGATCCTTTCCAAATACTCTCTTGTGCAGAGCACCAGAGACCTGCGCGCTTAGCGAAGGCATCATCGATTTGTAGTCAATAACCTTCCAGTCATTTGCTAGTAATTTAGAAGTTTCAAATTTTGTGTCAGGATTGTTCAGGTTTTCCTTATTGACACCGGCAGGTAAGGCACGAGATCCATCATCTTTGCCCCACCAGTCCATGTTAGACTTCGTGGAACTCTGATATGGCTTGAATGTAGATTGGCTATTGTAAATCCCTGTGAGGCTTACATTGATAAATGATTCTTCTGGAACTTCCTTAGTGTTTAGTTGAATGACTCCACCAGCAAATTCTCCCGGAAGGTCAGGTGTAGCTGTTTTGTAGATCACTAGATTGTCCAACATATTAGATGGAAACAGATCGAAAGAAAAAGCTCTCTTGTCTGGTTCTGTTGATGGCAATGGTTGACCATTGAGCATCGCATAGTTGTAGCGTTCAGATAATCCTCTTACTACCACGAACTTATTGTCTTGAATAGAAGCTCCGCTAATACGTTTGAGGACATCGCTGGTGTTGCGATCCGGAGTCCGTTTGATGTCATCATTGCTGATACCTGTGACGATACTTGTGCTGCGTTGTTGCAGGGAAATTAAAGCCGAAACAGATTTCCTTGATGCTGTTCCGCTGATTTGGACTTCCTTCAAAAGGATCTGATCATCATTTAAGGTGAAATTGTAAGTCAAATCGACACCCTTGCTAACCTTCACAAGCGTGATAGAATCGGAGTTGAAAGACACATAACTTACGACTAAAGTATATACGCCTTCTGGCACATTGTCGATAGAATACTGGCCATCAATATCAGTTTCTGATCCATATGTTGTCCCAGAGAAATAGACGTTGGCTCCGATAAGTGTTTCTTGTGATTTCTTGTCAGAAACTTTGCCGCTGATGCGCTGCGCATTTGCCTGAATGGCGAGACACATAATAGTGCAAACTATTATACTAATCTTGTGTAGTGACATTTGTGTATAGTTTTTCAATCGAAATAAAATTCCGTTTATAGCATCCGTAAATGCCTATTCAGAATAATATCTCAAAGGTAGGCTGGGGGGTATCACTTTATGTTTTTTCATATATTAAGTCTCTGTTAAGTTCTGATTAAGCCCTGGTAAATAGTATTCCTGATATTATTGCTTCGTATCAATCATTGATTGCCAAAATATTCGGCTACCTTTGTACCCCGTAACAAAGCAAGCCCAAGAAGGGCGAATTCATATGGCCAAATATATTTTTGTTACGGGTGGGGTGACATCCTCTTTAGGTAAAGGCATTATATCTGCTTCTTTAGCTAAACTCTTACAAGCCCGTGGTTTACGAGTAACTATTCAGAAATTTGATCCGTACATCAATGTGGATCCTGGTACACTCAACCCTTACGAACATGGTGAATGCTATGTCACCGACGATGGTGCTGAGACCGATCTTGACCTTGGTCACTACGAGCGTTTTCTCAATGCCCCGACATCGCAGGCAAATAATGTGACCACAGGTCGCATTTATCAGACCGTCATCACCAAAGAGCGCGCGGGAGATTATCTCGGTAAGACAGTGCAAGTAATTCCACATATTACCGATGAGATCAAGCGTCGTGCAATGTTGCTTGGTGCTGGCGGCGATTTCGATGTTATCATTACAGAATTAGGAGGCACAGTTGGCGATATTGAATCCCTTCCTTACGTCGAATCCTTGCGTCAATTGCGTTGGGAACTTGGTTCTCAAAATTGCTTGGTAATTCACCTTACATTGGTTCCTTACCTTAAGGCGGCCAAAGAACTAAAAACTAAACCAACCCAGCACTCTATCAAGGAATTGCTCAATCTCGGTGTGCAAGCAGATATTTTAGTTTGTCGTACCGAATATCCTTTGAGCCAGGAACTGCGCAATAAAATGGCATTGTTCTGTAATGTCGACACCAATTCAGTGATTGAAGCGATTGATGCCGAGTCAATATATGACGTGCCTTTGTTGATGTTGAAAGAAAATCTAGATTCAGTTGTACTTCAGAAATTGCAACTTCCAAATCATGGCGAGCCCGATCTGGAAGTATGGAAACGTTTCTTAGGACGATTAAAGAATCCACTTCATGAGATCACGATTGGTCTGGTAGGAAAATATGTAGAACTTCCCGATGCTTACAAATCTATTCTCGAGGCCTTGGTGCACAGCGGTACAGCGATTGAAACAAAGGTTCATGTGAAGATGATACATTCGGAACGACTGATATCGGCAGCCAACTTAACTAAGTATTTGAGTCAACTTGATGGGATCATAGTAGCGCCAGGATTTGGAGAGCGCGGCATCGACGGAAAATACAACGCCATTGAATTTGCGAGAACAAATGGAATACCATTCTTCGGTATTTGTCTTGGTATGCAATGCGCAGTAGTAGAATTTGCCAGAAATGTGCTTGGGTGGAAAGGAGCAGCTTCATCAGAAGTTAATGCCAATTCAACTCATCCTGTGATCGATCTTATGCAGGACCAAAAGCATATCAAGAAGAAAGGTGGAACAATGAGATTAGGGGCGTACCCTTGTCAAATCACACCAAATACCATAGCTGCTGCAGAATACGGTACTGAAATGATCAGCGAGCGCCACAGACACCGTTATGAGTTCAACAATGAATACAAAGCGGCATTTGCAGAAGCAGGTATGATTGCTTCAGGTATAAATCCTGACTCCAATTTGGTCGAGATCGTGGAGATTCCAGCTCATCCCTATTTTATTGGCGTACAATATCATCCGGAATTGAAAAGTACTGTTGAAAAGCCTCATCCACTATTTGTTGGATTGGTCAAGGCGGCGTTGAAATACCATGAGAGCAAATAGCTTATAATTTACTTAGGTCGTAAATGATGTATTTGTCATTGGAATAGATTGCGGGAATTTGATTCTCATTTCCCGTATTGAAATCCATTACATATTGTACGCCTAAATCGCGCAATTTAATTAAATCGGTGCGGCTAATTTCGCGCAAGTGTTGATCAGCAATTGCAACATTTCCAAATGCAGGTCCTGCATTTGCCAAATCAGATTTATAGACTTCTCTTATTCGCTGATACCAAATTGGCATGACTTCTTGCTTGTGTATCATGCTTTTGTAATCTATATAGCAGCTTCTTTCGCTATAGTATTTAAAACTCGAATTTGATGCAGGAATCACAAATACAGCATCTCTTGCCGTAAGTTTTTTAGCTGCTAATGCACAATCAATTTCAGCACTATTATTGGCAAAATATTGGGTACTTAGAGGAACTCTCAGGCATAATAATATGAACAAAATCACATAGAATTTACCTTCGATTTTGCTAAGAAACTGTAGTTTTTCTGGTAGTCCTCTATTTCGCAATTGTAGGGCTATGCCCAAAATGCTAAGCGGCTTGAGCCAAATCCATATCTTGAACCATTGGGATGAAAGCAGAGTCGTTAGTTCAAATTTTTCTACACCAATAGCGTAGATTATTGTGCCGCAAAATGCCAAGATAAAGAAGAATCCTATTCGAATATCATTTCGAAACCAGCATAGACAGCCAATGATTGCTAGAGGTACCAACACTAAGTAAGACTTTATTGGGAAATAGGAAGGCAAAAAGTGATGTGGCAATCTAAATCTTATGATTTCCAAAAACAGGTCCTTGTCAATGTTTTGTGCTGCATAATTGCTATACAACTGGAATATCCAAAAACCTGCAATTACTGTGAACGGAAATGCAAATTGAAGTAGGCTTTTTGGTGTTTCTCTTTTTTGAACCAATTGGATGAAAATGATGCCGCTGAAAATTAGAAATAATTGTAAGCCAACTATAGGCTGTATAAATACAGATACTCCAAGTAAAAGTGAAGCTGCAATATTTCTCCGCCTTAAGAAAGCGAGGAAGGCCCATGAGCAAATAGCCTTGGCGCTGAGAGACGATACACAGAAATTGTAGTAGAGTTCGTTGCCACCAAGATTGATTCCGTACAAAAGTACAAAACACAAGATTATAAGAAGAGCTGATTGATTCTTGCCAAATTGATAATGCCTTATGATGCAGTACCATGCGGCTATCAATGCGATGCTACTTAGCGCATGAATTGCAAAACACCAATAGGGTAGTAGTGCAGAACTTTGACACAATGCAATAAGAGATGCAAATACTACCCGCTCATTGATTGGATACTGGATAATATGCTGAATGAAAAAATCCTGAGGATAGAGAGATGGATCCGAAAGTTGTCTTGCATAAGGCAGTAATTCGACCATATCACCTGCTCCAAATGAATATCCAATCGAGAGTAGAAATATAAAATATAGTATTAAAATTCTGAAGCAGTCTGCAGTATCAAGAGTTCCGCTTAATTTGTGTTCAGTTTTAGAAAGTGTCCTGATCATTCTGTATATGAAGTCCGTCTTGCTTAAAGGTAGTCATTGGAGCTCAATCCTTTTTCAAACTTCAGTATGCATATTGAGTTTTGTACTAATCTATTTAGTCAAGGACTTTCCATTTTTTTGGGATTCGGTACAGTTATCATCGCAGCAAGCCACCTGGGTCTACAAACACAATTCATTCTTACTTCCCAATTCGATTGATTCGGGGCATCCACCAGGTATGGGTTGGTATTTGGCTCAGGTCTGGACATTTTTTGGTAGAAATCTAGTGAGTTCGCATTTCGCTATGCTTCCCTGGCTGATTTTATTTTTATCAGGCACTGGCATATTGCTTAAGCGACTTACAGGGTACATTTCAGCGCAATGGTGCGCCTTGATCTTTTTGCTTGACCCAGTATTTGTAAGCCATTTTACCTTGATTAGTCCCGATCTGATTCTCATGTCAGCCTTTGTCTGGGCATTGCTAGGTATGTATCAGCGCAATGCCTGGTTCATTTGCCTCTCGATATTTGTCCTCTGCGCTATAAGCTTACGAGGAATGATGATTTCAGCCGTTATTTTCATTTTTGTTGTGATCCGCAACTATGGTTCCGGATTTAGACGGATTTACTGGAGTTATATCGCTTTTATACCTGGTTTCTTACTTGGTATCTTGTTTTTATTTTACCATTACGAAGCCAAAGGTTGGATTGGCCACTCAATAGCTTCTCCCTGGGCTCCTAGCTTCGAACGAGTGGGAATCATTGGATTCATTCGCAATGGACTAGTCCTTATCTGGCGCGTATTTGATTTTGGCCGGGTAGGAATCCTACTTTTCCTTGGTGGTACTTTCATTTTATATCGCAAGTCAGATATTTTTCGTCAGACTGGAGTCAAATCGCTACTGCTATTGATTCTAGTAGCCTTTGTCATCATAGCACCAAGTATGTTGATTCATTCTGGTATTCTTGCACACCGTTACCTTTTGCCGATATTTTACTTGATCACGATACTTTCTGTGGTGATCGCCTATCTCTACTACGAAAATCGCATTAGCAACGTGTTTTTGTTGCTCATCAGCACCTGTGTATTTCTTTCAGGGCATTGGTGGAAATATCCTAAAGGCGTTAGTATGGGATGGGATTGCAGCACCATTCATTGGCAATTCTTTCCGGTATTTGATGAGACGCTCAAATACATGGAGGCAAATGACATTTCTGCCGATTCAATTTATACTTGGTTTCCCCTCAATAAGAAGATTGATGATCTCAATCTTGGGGGCCGCACCGATGCTTTCTCAAACGTCGACAAGAATCGCCCTTATTGGTTGGTTTGTACTGTGATGAATGAGGCTCCAACAAATTTGCTGGAAGATACAATTGATCATGAGGTGCTGTTTGAAGCTAGAAATGGAGCTATTCTAATCAGGCTCATACGAAACGATTTCAATGGAAAAGCTCAGCCTCAAGGCGCTAAATAGGCCTGAACTCGAAGAGTTTTTGTCGTCGGATAAATTTCCTGTACGATTGCTCTTGGACAATATCCGTTCAGCACTCAACGTGGGAAGCATCTTCCGAACTTCTGATGCCTTTGCATTGCAAGGATTAGATCTATGTGGTATTACAGCAGTTCCTCCTCATCGGGAAATCTTGAAGACTGCTTTAGGATCGACCCATTCTGTTCAATGGACATACTGGGAATCAAGTATGTTAGCTGTTGAGCATTATCGTCAGATTGGTTATACTATCGTTTCGATAGAGCAAGTTGACAACAGCGTTGGATTTGAGGAAATAGCAGGATTTATTGATCGTCCGATCTTGTTTGTTCTGGGAAATGAAGTTGACGGTGTAGCCGACGAGATTATCCAGCTGTCAGATGCAAATCTAGAAATTGAGCAATATGGTACCAAACATTCACTTAACGTTGCTGTTTGCGCCGGAATCGTCGCTTGGGAATGGGTTAATCGCTTAAGAAGCCATTAGAGGCAACAGAATTAATACTTCTTGGGAGGATGAAATCCAAATCTCACCCCTGCAGTGAAGCGAAGTATTCCACTTTTTTCCTGATCAGTAAGATCGAGATTTTGGCGAACAGGGCCCACATCAGCAAATCCATCCCAACGAACAGCAGGACTAAATTGGAATTTGATCATTGGAGTCACTGTGAATGTCTTGCTTACGCCGATATCCATACCTAGTCCTAATCCTATTCTCATGGCGAAACTATTATCATCGATATGAGCGGTGCTATCTATACCGTCTACATCGGTCAATGTGTTTGTAGCTTTTTTCAAGTACATCCCTCCACCTAATGTTGCTATGATGAATAGTCCTTTATTCAACCAAGGACCTTTTTTGCTAAATGTAGGGCAATCACATTCTCCATATAAATCAAGCAGATAGAAATGTCCGTTGATATCCAATCCGGCATATGTCATAGCTAGGTCCAATTTGACGAATTCATCAGGAATTTCCTGCGTTTCCTTGTAGAATTGCATATTGAGCTCGGGAACTACTTCGATACGAATGTCCTTTAACTTGTAAGCATAATCGACTCCAACATGCAAACCGGGTCCAAAGGGAGAATCAAATTCAAAATTCTTGAGATTCATTATATTTTCCCACTTTCTCGCTGTGAGACCTGTATAGCCAAGGTTGACACCAATCTGAGCTTGCGAAGGAGTGACGACTGAACTGAAGAAAACAACTAGACAAGTAGCCAATCAGAAGCATTTGGCTCTGATAAAAGAAGGGATCATGAATGCGTTCATTAACTTTGTGCTTTTATATAGACATGCAAATCTAACTGTCCAGCGCTTGAAAACAAAAAAACTTACTAAAGACCTTGTCAGTATTATCACATTGGGATGCTCTAAGAATATCGTTGACTCTGAAAATCTGATAACACAACTTCGTTTCAACGATTTCGAAGTGATGCACGATCGGGATGAAAAGGCCAATATCGTGGTAGTTAATACCTGCGGATTTATAGATTTGGCCAAACAAGAATCGATAGATACTATCCTCCATTACGCCGATCAAAAGGCCAAGGGAAACATCGAAAAACTATACGTCACCGGCTGTCTATCACAAAGGTACAAGGATGAACTTGAAATTGAAATACCTGAGGTAGATGCATATTTCGGCACTTTAGAGTTGCCCGGATTGCTTCAGCGCTTTGAGGTCGATTACCGACAGGAATTGATAGGCTCTAGACAGATATCTACCTTAAGTCACTACGCATATCTCAAGATTTCCGAAGGATGCAATCGCACCTGTACATTTTGTGCTATTCCTCTCATGCGTGGCAAACACGTATCGAGGACCATGGAGGATTTGGTGGCCGAGGCCAAAAATCTCGTAAAGCAAGGTGTTAAAGAGATTATGCTTATAGCACAAGAACTGACATATTACGGATTGGATCTGTATAAAGAACGGAAACTGGCCGATCTTCTAAATGCGCTCTGTGAAGTTGAGGGATTGGAGTGGATCAGGCTGCACTATGCATATCCCAGTAAATTTCCGATGGAAATATTTGACGTGATGGCGGCACAGCCAAAGATTTGCAAATACCTCGACATACCATTGCAACACGGCTCCAACGCTGTTCTGGCGCGTATGAAACGTCAAATTACTCGACCAGAAACGGAGGCACTGATACAAGAGGCTAGGAAAATAGTACCGGGAATTGCGATCAGGACAACTATGCTGGTTGGATTTCCTGGAGAATCTGAGGAAGAATTTGATGAAATGCTTCAATTTGTTGAACGCATGAAGTTTGAGCGATTGGGAGTATTTCAATATTCACATGAAGAAGATACAGCCGCATATCTGCTTGTTGACGATGTAAGTCCTGAACTAAAGGCCAGTCGGGCTCAGCAATTGATGGAGATCCAACGAAAAATCTCTGAAGAGAAGAACATTTTGAAGATAGGTACAATCCAAAAGGTACTATTTGATCGTAAAGAAGGAGGTTACTTTATCGGGCGAACCGAAAGCGATTCGCCGGATGTCGATAATGAAGTAATGGTCGATGCCTCTAAGCACTATGTGCGGATAGGTGATTTTGCCATGATAATGATTCAGGATGCGACCGAATTTGACCTGATTGGAGAGCCAATACAACTCAACTGATGCGTCGACCATTAAGTCTTAAAGAGCCTTTTGTACTCGCAGCATTAATACTGTTAATTTGCGTTCTAGCAATGTGCTTGACAAAGGGACTTGATACTTGGTTGAACTTTAGTATTAATCCTCGATCATATTGGATGCTCTCTGGAGCTTCATTGTTGCTCTTCAGCATATTCAATTGCGTATTGTACTTGTTATTGACCAGCTCGATCAAATATTGGTTCAAGTCGACACTTTCCTATGTGCTGCTTATGATTATTTTGACCATGGCCGCTACCTTTTTCAGTGGCTTTGGAATTGATGAAGCTGGTTCTTATCGCTGGATATTTATGGTATTGACTCTTGGCTATCTGATTATTATTTCGATCGTACAGATAATCAGGAAATTGGTCGAATTTGCTCAAAAAGATGACGAACGTAAATTTGAATGATATGAAAAACTTAATGATTGTTGCTGTAATTAGCATGTTTGCATTTACAGGTATTTTGCAGGCCCAGGATAAAGCGGTTGCTGCCGCTTATAAGCCAAAAACTAATGCGGAATGGAAAAAGATTCTTAGCCCTGAGGCATACAAGGTTTTGCGCGAAGAAGGTACCGAAAAAGCCTATACAGGTAAATATTGGGACAAACATGACAAGGGAACCTACGTATGCGCAGCATGTAAATTGCCTTTATTCACATCGGACACAAAATTTGAATCAGGGACGGGTTGGCCAAGTTTTTTCCGACCAATCAATGCAAAGAATGTGTTAGAACAGGTTGATAAAGCCTTTGGTGTGGAAAGAACTGAGGTAGAATGCAGTCGCTGTCGTAGTCACCTGGGTCATGTGTTTGATGATGGTCCCAAACCTACTGGTCTGCGCTATTGTATGAATTCAGTATCACTGGATTTTGTGCCCGCCAAATAATGATAACTTAAGTGTTAAAGATTGTTTGATTAAGGTTTAGTTTCCCTTATAATTTAGAATTATAATTATATTTAAGGCTCGTAACCTTAAATAGTTGATTCTTTTTGTGAATGGAAGAGGATATTATCTTCGCTAACAAACTTTTTTCAAAAATCTTACCTTATGCAAACTAATCTTACCCTAAATTCATTGACCAAATTGATTCGATGGCAATGGCTTTTGGTCTTCTGCTGTCTAAGCGGCATTGCGATGCCAGCCTCTGCGACTACAGACTCAAAGGAAGCTTTCTACTCATCGTATTCCTGCCCGACACCTTCGGGACTATATGCGACTAATATTACCAGCACCAGCGCTCAAGTTGGTTGGAGTAATTCATCAGGTGCATCATATTACTGGTTGCAATATCGTGTGGCTGCAGGAGGCAACTGGACTACTGTTCAAGTTAGCTCCAATAGCTACTACCTAATCTCCTTGCAACCTGGTACAGTCTATCAATTTCAGGTAGCTACTCAGTGTTACAACGGAGAGAACTCCGGATATTCTTACCCATGGAGTTTCACCACAACTGGTTCAAGCTGTCAAGTACCCACTTGGCTAATGGCTGGCAACATCACCTGCTATAGCGCTCATTTGAGCTGGGATATCATGCCGGGAGCAGCTAGCTACACGGTAGAATACAAATCTGAAAACGATTACACTTGGACAGGTCTTGTAACGGTGAACACCAATTATTTTGATATGCTTCAATTGCTACCAAACACTTGGTATCAATGGAGAGTCAAAACGAACTGCGCCTATGGCGGCAGTAGCCCTTATTCAGCTATTCAAACTTTTGGGACTACCTATTGTCAAGGCTGTGATGCGCCAGGTAATTTGACGGTATACAATATCAACTATAACTCCGCTACATTATCATGGTCCCCGACCTACAATGCTGCTTATTATGTAGTTGAGTATCGCATGTCTAATCAATATGCCAACTGGACATCAGTTATCGCCAACGGTACTAGTTTAGTACTTAACAACCTATATGCTAATACTAGCTACGAGTGGAGAGTAAAGACACATTGCTATAATAACAATGAAAGTAACTGGTCTTATATCAGCAATTTTACGACACAATACGTAAACTGCTACCCTCCAACTTGGTTATCGACTACCAATATTCAATGTAATATGGCACGTGCTAACTGGGATCCGATTCCAGGCGCCTATTCGTATTACATACAATGGAAGGAGAGTGGATCCAACACTTGGACATATTCAGGTACCACCAATGGCAATTTCTTCGACATGATGGGCTTGTTCAACAATACCAGCTACGTTTGGAGAGTTCGCGTCAATTGTGGTAATGGCAATCAAAGTGCATTTAGTAACTACGTTTACTTTGCCACCAACTGCCAACCTGCGTGTACTATTCCGACCAACTTAACAGCAACTAATATTACTAACAATAGTGCTACATTAGGATGGTCAAATATTCCAGGCGCCACAAACTATACAATACAGTATCAGGTCAGCAATTCAGGCAACTGGATCACGGTGAATTCAGTCAATAACTGGTATGCATTGGGCAATCTTCAAAACAATACCTCTTACACATTTCATGTCAAGGCCATTTGTAATGGAGGTTGGTCCGATTACTCTTACAATTTTACCTTTACCACCGGTGGTTATAGTTCGTGTCCAATTCCGACATGGACCATGGAAAATAACATTACCAGCACATCAGCAGTACTTAGCTGGGATGCCATGCCTGGTGCTTGTAGCTATACTGTAGAGTGGAAAGCGACAAATTCCAGTACTTGGAATTCTTCTAACTTGCAGCCTACTCAGTTATACCTCACAAACTTGCAGTCTTGCACCCAGTATCAATGGAGGGTAAGAACAAACTGCTGCAATTCAGGTTATAGCTCATTTTCCAATGTAAGGACATTCAGTACAGATTGTTATCAGTCCTGTGTTGCTCCAACTGGCTTACAATCGTCTAATATCACTGGATCTTCGGCCGTCCTATCATGGGGCGCTGTATTTGGGGCCAACTACTACGAAGTTCGCTACAAGCCGACTAATTCCAATAACTGGATTACTATTACGGTCAATGGGACTTCAACCACTATCAACAATTTGTTGAGCAATACGACTTACTGGTGGTATGTGAGATCGAGCTGCAATAATGGAAGTTTCAGTCCATGGTCTTATGAAGCCAACTTTACAACTGGCGGATATCAAGGTTGCAATGCGCCAACTGGACTTACCGCTTCTAATATTACTGGCTCTTCTGCTGTTCTGTCGTGGGGCGCTGTATTTGGGGCCAACTACTACGAAGTTCGCTACAAGCCGACTAATTCCAATAGCTGGATTACTATTACGGTCAATGGGACTTCAACCACTATCAACAATTTGTTGAGCAATACCACTTACTGGTGGTATGTGAGATCGAGCTGTAGTAACGGTACTTTCAGTCCTTGGTCTTATGAAGCCAACTTTACAACTGGCGGATATCAAGGTTGCAATGCGCCAACAGGACTTACCACTTCAAATATCACTGGCTCATCTGCTGTTCTAGCTTGGGGCGCTGTATTTGGGGCCAACTACTACGAAGTTCGCTACAAGCCGACTAATTCCAATAGCTGGATTACTATCACGGTCAACGGGACTTCAACCACTATCAACAATTTGTTGAGTAATACCACTTACTGGTGGTATGTTAGATCGAGCTGTAATAATGGAAGTTTCAGTCCTTGGTCTAATGAAGCGACCTTTACCACTGGCGGATACCAAGGTTGTGATGCTCCAACTGGACTTGCTGCTTACAATATCACGGGATCATCAGCGGCGCTTTCATGGAATGTGGTAGCTGGTGCAAACTTCTATGAAGTAAGGTACAAACCGACCAATTCCAATACATGGATTACTATTACTGTGTTCGGTACTTCCACTACAGTCAACAATTTGTTGAACAACACAACGTACTGGTGGTATGTGAGAGCTAGCTGCTACAATGGCAACCTAAGCCCTTGGTCATATGAGTCTAATTTCTCAACAACAGGTTACTGGTGTTCTGCACCGACTTGGTTGTCCGAAACCAATATCACCAATAGCTCGGCAACCGTTAACTGGGATCCAGTTCAAAATGCCGGTTCTTATTTTGTACAATGGCGTTACGCTAATTCCAACCAATGGATCGGAAGTGCTACCGTATTTGGTAACAGTTACACAATCCAAGGTTTGAATCAAAATACTTCCTATGTATGGCAGGTTAGAACCAATTGCTATAATGGTGATTATTCTGAGTTCAGTGCTTTAGAATACTTCACTACCAATGGTGCTCCGACCTGTGCTATTCCATCGTATCTATGGGTCAATAATATCACTGGCAATTCAGCTGTGGTTGGTTGGAATACAGTTTACGGCGCAGTCAATTATACAGTTGAATACCAAGTTTCTGGTAGTGGAAATATCAACACTGTGACTACGAGCTCTAACAATGTACTGATCAATAACTTGACTCCTGGAACGACTTACACTTTCAGAGTGCGCTCCAATTGTGGTAACGGATATTATAGCGCTTACTCGTATATGCTATGGTTTACTACCACTGGTGGATACTGTGGTATACCAAATAATACCTACGAAGGTCCGATTACTTACAATACCGCTAACTTAAACTGGTCGGCTGTCAATGGCGCTATTTCATATACTTTACAGTATAAGATCGTCGGTGCGGTCAACTGGAATCAAACCACGGTTGGAACGAATACTGTGACACTTGCCACGCTTCAAGCTAATACAACTTACCTATGGAGAGTCAAAGCTAATTGTGGCAATGGTTACTATAGTGACTTCACTCCAACCGACCAATTCACTACGGCTAACTACAACGGCAACTTGCCAAATGACAATCCTTGTGGAGCATACAGTCTGCCAACTTCAACTATGTGTAGTCCAGCGGGTGCAACTAACGTGGGTGCAACGAATACAACTTCGCCGCCTCCACCGTCAGCTTGCTCATACAACGGTGGTGACATATGGTTTGTAACTACAGTTCCTGCAGGTGGAATGGTAACAATCCATACAAGCGCGGGTACAATGAATGACATTGTTTTGGCGCTTTACACAGGCAATTGCAATAGCTTGAGCTATGTGACTTGCGTTGATGATTACAATGGTTCAACCATGCCTTCCATAATGTACACCGGTACTCCTGGTACTGTTCTATACATTAGAGTTTGGGGATACGGTGGTAATCAAGGTACTTTCAACATATGCGCTACAGCTGCAGTTGGTGACTTGAAAATTGATATGGGCGACACTTATCTCAATGAAGAAACAGACCTAGTGAAAGCCGATATCGATGGCATCGACAGCAAATTGGATCTTAAACAACAAATGGAGTTTGTTTGCTATCCCAATCCGAGCAATAGATTCATCACTGTTGAAGTCCCTGAAAACGATTGGAATGGAACTCAAGTGTCAATTATTGACATGCAAGG
>JBDSUZ010000303.1:0-2103 GCA_039927395.1 Saprospiraceae bacterium
GTAGGAAATTGATTGATTTTTGGGCTTTAGCCCAACAGATTGGCAAGTTTGGACTAAAGTCCAATTCCATTATTAATCTAGTGACGGGGCTGAAGCCCCGTCCTATTGATGCCCAATCCTATTGAAGCCTATTCCTGATGAAGCCCAGTCTTTGAAATGGTGTTTGGTGTTGAAATTAAAGATTTTCCAGAAGCGATAAATCGCTTCTCTACCGTCAAGGATTGATATGATACAACTCCTTTCGAGAATCTGAATATGCTTCAATTGCCTCTTGCTTTAGCTGGAGGGGTAGGAAACAGCCAATGCCAATGCCAATGACTTCGACTAAACAACTAAGCAACTAAACAAAGCGCAGCGAACTTTCAAGAATTGTTGTGCGGTGTGCGGTATGAGGTATGTCGTAATTTTGGTTCTGGGTGCTGGGTCTTGGGTTCTGGAAAAATCTCGGTTGAATCGGCTAAACAACTCATTATCAAATCAGACCGTCGCGATCTTCCTAATCTATGATCGTAGCGCACTTGACATCGTGTGAGACAAGGCAGGCCATTGTCTCGACCTCGTTTTTGATGAGCGTCATGGAGGTTCCATGATGGATCATTCGACTCTACGACTACACATTTCTTCGATCATCAAATCATCAAATCATCAGATCATCAACTTATCAAGGAACTTGATAAGTTGCATTGATAAGTTGGATCGCTTCAGTGACCGGGATTCGTTTCCCTTCGAAGTAGGCAACAATAAATGCGTCTTTGAATCCGCGTTTGATAGATTCCGTTTTTGCTTTTTCGGCATTTGCAAAGTCAGTGATTCCATCGATCATGTACCTGAATTTGCCATCCTCCTTAATAATGATGAGCGACTTTACCTGTTTGAGGTTGGTCTGAGCGATATCGGCAGCTTTTGGCAGACTGGCCAATTGGACGTAGAATTTTGGCAATTTTCTTCCGTCAACGATGTCTACTTGTTCTGGTTTTTCATCGACATTGGTCTTGGCGGGCTTTGCCCCTTTTTCTTCTGTCTTATTTGAATTTAACTGAGGATCAACAGATTTAGTTGGGTTAGTTTCCTCGGCTACACCAAGTTCATTGCGCACATTAACAGCAGCAGGTTCCTGTGCTTCAATTTCCATTTCGAGTTTGTAATCCTTGATGGCTGCCACGATGTTCTGAGCTACTTGCAATTGACCATCGGAGGTACTCAATAGTTTTTCATCTTCAGCATTATTGAGGTACCCGGTTTCGATCAATACACTGGGCATCATACTGCGCCATAATACATAGAATACGTCTTGCTTCACTCCTCTACTTTTTCTCTGACCGTCTTTGATGAATCGGTTTTCGATCTTGTTGGCCAAGCTGATGCTTTTGTCGATAAATGCATTTTGATACATCGACATGATGATCAGACCTTCAGGAGAAGTCGGGTCGAATCCATTATATTTTTCTTCGTAGTCTTTTTCCTTAAGGATAGCTGAATTCTCGCGCATGGCTACATTGAGATTAGCCTTGGTTTTGGTAACCCCCATCACATAGGTCTCTGTGCCCTGAACCTGAGGTTTACCTGGGATCATATTGCAATGGACAGAAATGAAAAGGTCGGCATTGTTTCGATTGGCAATCTTTGCCCGCTCATCAAGCGCAATGAAAACATCTGTTTTGCGTGTATAGATTACTTCAATTTCGGGAAATTGTTGCTCGATGAGAGCTCCGATCTTCAGCACCATCGCGAGCGTATTGTCCTTTTCTTTTGAATTTTTGCCTAGGCATCCTGGATCATGACCTCCATGACCTGCATCGAGCACAATTTTCTTGATTTTGTAGCGATATCCATTAGATGGAGGCTTATGTGTATCAATTACATCCCAGACTGCGTTTGGATTCTGTATTTTTGTGTGTTCAAGGGCGGCAAAAATACCTTTGCAATCCTTACAAGCCTGAGAATCAGGGCAAAAGAACAATAACATCATCGTAACACAAGAAACTTGAATCAATGAGTTACGTATTAAAGAAAAGTGAAAGTTAATACGCATTATGTTGCAGGTGTTTACACATTATGAAATATCGTAATGACAAATATACAAGTACTTACCATTGCGTCCAA
>JBDSUZ010000304.1:0-3313 GCA_039927395.1 Saprospiraceae bacterium
GCTCATACCAGTCAAGCCTTCGGCAACAATCATTTTGACTGCCTGCTCCCTTATCGTTAGTTCCTTCTGTTCGTCGCGTATTCTCATCTTGGACGCAAATATAAATGAATGTTCATTCTTTTATTAGTGATTTTAAAGACTGTTCAAAATAATTTCAGTTTCACTCGCTTTAGCATTGTAGGGATAAGGATTGACTTTAATATTTTGAGAGAAATAATTAGTTTCGGTCTCAATATTCAATTTATGTTGCAAACAGTATTTGATCCATTTCCGACGCTGACTACTGAAAGGTGAAAATTGCGATTGATTATCGCCGACGATGCTGAGGATTTATTCTATCTCCGCACCAATGATCAGGTGATGCAGTACGTCGAAAGACCTCGTCCAGCTAATGTGGAAGAGGTCGTGAAAATGATACATGATACAGCGCTCCAGATCGAGCGAGGCGAATTGTTGATGTGGGGTATAAGTTTACATTCGACCGCTCATATGTTTGGAACAATTGGCTTCTATCGGATGTCAAGTGCACATTTCCGTGCTGAGATCGGTTACATGTTGAAGCCATCACATGGCTCAATGGGATTTATGTCTGAGGCATTAAGCGCCGTTATTGATTTTGGATTTGACCATATGAAAATGCACAGTATCGAGGCCGACATCAATCCAGCAAATGAGCGCTCTCGCAATATCTTAAAGAAGCATGGATTTAAAAAGAAAGCCTACTTCCGTGAAAACTACTATTTCGAAGGCATTTTCCTAGATTCTGAAATTTACGGCTTACTAAAGTCTGAATGGCAAAATCGGTAATTCCTAAAGTGATTCGAGGAATCTTATTAAGCTTGTCCGCTCTGCCTTGCTAAGTGATCTAAACCTTTCGCGACTAGTTTCCGCCTCTCCCCCATGCCACATGATAGCTTCCTCTAGGCTCTTAGCTCTGCCATCATGCAGGTAATTGCTATGACCTCCAACCAATTTTGTCAACCCAATTCCCCACAATGGCGCAGTCCGCCATTCGAATCCATTTGCCTCATACTCAGGGCGATTGTCAGCCAGATCAGGGCCCATATCATGCAATAACAAATCAGTGTAAGGAAATATCGTCTGATTGCTTAGGAAATCATATTCATGCTGTCCCGTCACAAATTTTGGCCGATGACAGTCTGTACACTTGATGTTGTAAAATATCTTCCTACCAAGCATTACCTCTGCATCAGTGGCATTTCGCCGCTTTGGCACTGCGAGTGACTGGGCATAGAAGGTGGCAGTTTTGAGCGTCTGTTCATCAATCTCTGGTTCATCCCCCAGACCATCTCCTTGTATTTGATTCAAACTACTTTCGACGGCAAAATATGGATTTGTAATGCCCATATCCTGATTATAGGCCGCGGCGGTCTGCTGCAATAGATTCGGTTGTCCCGCTTTCCATCCAAAACGACCCAGCTCAAATTGTTGTGTACGATAGTTCCATACTCGGTTTGGTTTACCCGAAATGCCATCCTGATTGAGGTCATTGACATCTGCATTAGCAAGAATGTCACTCTCCCTGATGGCCTCAAGCAATCCCAGTCCCACGACAAGTGGCGCCATTCTAATCGAGCGCATCACATTGGAGGGAAATGGAATATAAGGATTGATAATGTCCATTTGGTAACGGTACAACTTTACTTCATCGCCATCTACATACTGCCTGATCTCTTCGATTTCCTGCCAGGTTAAGGTAGCTTCTGGAGATTTTCCAAAAACTGCTTTCGTCTGTAATTGTCCTCCAAATCCAGGCACATTCAATGGTTCACCATGAACATCAGCGCCAGGTATACTCAAGCGTAGGAGCATTCCTCGTAGATCTCCTTGACTTGATGGAAACGGGGATTTTCCATTTGACACATGGCAATTTTCACAAGAATTCTGATTGAAGATCGGACCAAGGCCTGAATTAACTTCACTTGGAGCCGTTACAAACAGATCACCAAAAGCAACATCACCTTTGAAGTGCATCGCAATCTGTTCGGCATTCAGATTGGCAGCAGGCTGCTGGAATATTTGTACAAATGCCCCCTCCACGCTAGTCTGGCCCCCAAGGTCAATGTCTTCTATATCATCTGCGTTGTAGGGTTCATCAGGTCCACACCCGATGAACCCCATCAAACTAATAGCACAAAACAAAATAAGAACTCTCATTCTATAGATTTGAAATCAATGGAAGTACCTCAGATTCCAATACTGCTTGCAAAGCGCGAACTTGCTCCTGGGCGTATTCCACACTTGACTTATCATTGAATATCGCGGTAGTAAATGTTCCTGGAATAGCTTCTATTGCATTTATCGCAGCATCGATATGCTGCCTAACTTTTACATCCAATGCGACATTGTTTGCGGAGATAACTGATGACAATCCCAATCCGCTAGAAGTATTGAAGGTGCCCAAATATGCATTTCTGATGCTTCGTATGTTATCGGCAAAATCCTGTTTGGAATTGGCGCTGAAGCGACTTTCTTCAAAACTGACATTTTGCTGAACTAAGGGATCGTTGATCTTGCCATTGGCAACTTCGTCCGCGATGCTAATCATTCCATTTACAAATTCCTGAAGAACAGATTTCTGTGAAGGATACACGCTATTGCCTGGCTCTCCTGCTTTCAATAAGTTGTCCACGTAATTTTGTTGCTCAGGTGTCCAGCTGAAATACAATTCTTGAGTAGCACCGTGCAAGCTCTCCGCGCATGCTTTGAGGTATTCGATCTGGCGTGGGGTGAAGGTGGATATGTCTTTATTTCCCGTAGGGCCAAAAAGCAAAAATTCCAATGTGTGAAATCCCTTCAAAGTGCCATCCAAGCCATCAATATATGTCTTGGTCAGTGCATTGGGACTGTTCAATACCGCTTCAAGGTCAGGCTGATTGACTGGCCAACTGTCGATCGATGGATCAATTCCTTTTTGGTCTACTGGGCCAAAAAGGAATCCTTCTGATTGTTCCCAAGGCACTCGAGCATCCCTCCATGCTTGCCGAGCTGCATCGAGATTAAGGCCCGTAGGAGAGATGTATAATGTATTCAAAGTGGTTACAAAAGACTCTGTCTTGTTGAATAGGTCCTCGTAAGTTTTGAGGATCACATCATTGGAGACATTGGTTATCACCGCCTTGTAGTCACCGCTTGGTTCAGTTGTTTCGTCGCCACAGCCTATCGAAAGTATCAATATGCTGGAGAGAATTGAAAGTTTAAGAACAAATTTCATATGATAGGTAATTTTGGTTTTTGTGATCTAAAATTCGAAAGCAAAACCGCAGACAAAAGTCCGCTCAGACGTGCTTCC
>JBDSUZ010000305.1:0-1595 GCA_039927395.1 Saprospiraceae bacterium
ATGGGCCTCTCCTTTCGCTCGATCCTGTAAATCAAATTATTGCCGGGATCTCTGAAGGTATCAGTTAACAATTCTTCGACAACAAGGGAAATGGTATCTCTCGTTTGGAATCCAGTTTCTCTGTCAAAAAGAATCGAATCCACCTGATAAGTCGTTCTACCGCCTATTCTTAAGGGGAAATATTCCTTCAATTCATTTAATACAAATGGATCATTAGGCTCATTGCAAGCAGCAAAAAGTAAGGCAGCAAAAATAAAAAGTACGAACTTCTTAATTGACATTCCAGTTTGGTTGAGCCAACAATATACCACCGCCAATAACATCAGGGCCTTCGTAAAACACAGCAGATTGGCCAGGAGCAACACCTTTTACATTTGCCAAAAATCGGATTTCAATATTATCGCCAATTGGGTGCAATGTGCTTAAGACTCCAGCATCATTGTATCGTATTCGACTAATAGCTTCAAGTCCATCACTCACACCATCGTATTTCATCCAATTGATCTTGCCAACTTGAGCTGAATTCTTAACCAATTCTTCAAGCGGACCAAGTACCACCGTATTTGAGTCTGGAATAATCTCGGTCACGTACATCGGTTCGCCAAATGCCATTCCAAGACCCTTACGTTGTCCGATGGTAAAGAACGGATAACCTTCATGTTTGCCGATTACCTCTCCGATGCGATTGACAAAATTGCCACCCGCAAGTTCTTCAGCCAAGCCTTTAACTCTCCTTTTGAGGAATCCCCTATAGTCATTGTCTGGCACAAAGCAGATCTCGTAACTTTCGGCCTTTTTTGACAATTCTTCATATCCATAGTCGGCGGCCATTTGGCGAACCTCAGCTTTGACATAATCGCCGAGCGGAAACATGCTGCGGCTGAGACATTGTTGATCTAAACCCCATAATACATAGGATTGGTCCTTCTTGAGATCTTTGGATTCAGAAATAAAATAGCGATCATTGGCTTGCTTGATCTTGCCATAATGGCCAGTAGCAATGAATTCACAATCCATCATGTCAGCCCTTTTGAGGAGCGCGTTCCATTTGATATGAGTATTGCAAAGCACACATGTATTTGGCGTACGTCCGGCCAAATACTCATCGACAAAATTATCGATCACATAGTCACCAAATTCATCTCTGATATCGATAATAAAATGGTGAAATCCCATGTTTACAGCTACTGCTCGAGCGTCGTTGATGGAATCTAGGCTGCAACAACCTGTCTCTTTAGAACTACCCCCGGAATTGGCATAATCCCAGGTCTTCATCGTAATTCCAATCACTTCGTATCCTTGATCATGCAGCATCATCGCCGTGACAGTGCTATCGATGCCGCCGCTCATGGCGACTAATACTTTACCTAATTTGCTCATCTTAATATGGACAGTGGTCTCCGTTCCGGTGAAAGCGGAAGCAGCCACAAGTTGCAAAGGTACTTCCTTCCGTTCAAATGCAGCTATCCTGACTAATCCTTTGTTTGCTCAACCCTTTGGGAAATAAAAATTACGCAACGCAAGCAATTGAAATGCATACAGTTACTGAGTTCAGCATAGTTCCTTTCAAAATATTTTATACATCTCTTGCACAG
>JBDSUZ010000306.1:0-4320 GCA_039927395.1 Saprospiraceae bacterium
AAACTCTGTCATGAGAAATGCATTATACCTTGGCGATATCCTGGTATCCTGATCTAGAATGGACTCAATGTTGCCTGAACTCATTGAAAAGGCATTGTGCACCGCTATGCCATATTGTAAGGTTGGAGATGTTCTACTCTTATTATTGAATAAAATTCGGTGACTAAATCCAACTGCCGGAGCAAAAACCCATAATGAACGTCCATCATTATCTGCAAAAAAGCTAGTAGGAATATCAGTTCCAGAAACATCTACTGTTCCATATTTAGGATCTAATTCATCAGAAAATATAAGGCGACCGTAGTCGATACTTTTGCGAATCCATTGCAATCCCAATCCCGCCCGGAGATTGTGATTGGAATTCCCTATCTCCCAAGGAATGGTACCCGCCAATTTGCCACCTAGATTCATTGTTTTCAACAAACCCGCACCTTCTTGATCAATCCCCAGGTTGAGTCCATAGTCGAAAATGGTGCATGGCATACTTTCCTCAAAGAGTAAAGAGCCGGATCTAAACCCATTCACTTCAGTTGCATTCCATTGGGATTTGTACTTAAGCATAATGCTCGTTGCTCCTTTGTTGCCAACTAGGGAAGGATTGAATTGCGATTCAGAGTTTGCAAACTGCAGGAAGAAGGGGTCTTGCGCATAGGAAAGCCCAATCGCGCAGGCCCATATTATTACGGGTAAGTAAAATCGCTTAAAAAAATTCATATTTTCCTTTCTCGCTATATAATGTCTATGTCTCTACTATCAAGCAAAAGTAGACAATTTTTGCTGACTGTACTTATTGATTATTAGGGGAATACGTATGCCCTGATGGTCTTCGAAAAGTTTAAGAAGTTTAGAAAGTTTACAAGGTCTAGAAAGTTTGGGATTTCGTAGGGGAAGGTCGCGACCTTCCCGTGTTGACGTCACGAAA
This sequence comes from Saprospiraceae bacterium, assembly GCA_039927395.1. Taxonomy (GTDB): domain Bacteria; phylum Bacteroidota; class Bacteroidia; order Chitinophagales; family Saprospiraceae; genus JBDSUZ01. Next base: position 923 of record JBDSUZ010000306.1, read on the forward strand.
ATGCTCATTCAGAAAAACGTAGCGACGCACAATTTGTACATCGCGGTCTAATTCGAATGATCGTCCAAAAAATTGGGATCAATGGGATAATCCTAAAAATGGAATTCGTTTTCACAGGCGCATCCGCGAGGGATTACCAACGGTAGCGACGCACAATTTGTACGTCGCGGTCTAATTCGAATGATCGTCCAAAAAATCTGGTGTTTGTAGAGACGTAGCATGCTACGTCTGAAATTATGATCAAAAGAATCGAAAATTTATGAAGTTGAATCAATTTCATCAACCAAGGATAGCGACGCACAATATGTACGTCGCGGTCTAATTCGAATGACAGTCCAAAAAATCTGCTGTTCGTAGAGACGTAGCATGCTACGTCTGAAATTATGATCAAAAGAATCGGAAGTTTAGGAAGTTGAATCAATCATACAAACCGACGGTAGCGACACACTATTTGTGGGTCTCCCCACGCAATGATCGTCATAATACGTGTAGAGACAATGGCCTGCCTTGTCTCTCTGAATGCCTTTTGCTTAGGAATTTTGATCAGGAGGGTCGGATTTTGGAAATGCCCGCAATGACCAGCATTTTTGCATTGAAGATCATTTAGCCACGCAAGATCCTGCGTGGCTGTTTATAACAAATTTCGATTTAGGAGGGTCGTGACCCTCTCTTCTTGATTTTACGTAAATGCTCATTCAAAAAAGCAGCAGCGACGCAACGCATTGTGTCGTCTCTTAAATGGATGACGATTGCAAAGGCAAAAGAATGCAGGGATCGATGGCCTATAGTTGAACAATTAAAAACTATTTGTTTGCAATAGTTTGAATTTATCGCTATATTGGTACTGTGAGTACCCAAAATACATCAAAAATAAACCAATTACTGAGATCTCAGCCTTCAGGGATAGTGATGTTGACCTCATGGCTAGGAGGGATAGGGTATAGCCTTGATCTATTGAAGCGATACAGGAAAAGCCAATGGCTCGAATCCATAGGAAGAGGAGCGTTGAAACGTGCAGGAGATGACGTGGGGTATGAAGGTGCGATCTATGCACTTCAAATTCAGTCGGGCATGAGTGCTCACCCTGCGGCCCGCACAGCCCTTTCTATTATTGGCAGAACCCAATATCTGGAATTGTCCCCCAGCAAAATAGTAGTATTCGGTAACAGAAATGAAGCGCTTCCAGCATGGTTTGTAGGATATGACTGGGGTGTAATAGTGGATTACCATCAATCTTCATTTCTGCCTTCAGAAATTGGATTGACTGAGGTGCAGCAAAAAGATTTCTCGATCAAAGTTTCAAGCGCAGAACGGGCAATTTTAGAATGCCTTTACTTGGCACCAGGTAGACAAGAACTTCTTGAATGCTATGAATTGCTCGAAGGACTTAATACCCTTCGACCATTAAAACTGCAATTATTGTTAGAGCAATGTAGCTCTGTTAAAGTAAAACGTCTCTTTCTTTATATGGCGGAGAAGATAGGTCATGAATGGTTTAGAATTCTCGATTTAGAAAGAATCGGATTGGGTTCGGGAAAGCGAAGTATCGTGAAGAACGGCGTGTATGTTGCAAAATATAAGATAACAGTACCAAAGGAACTTGGGGCTTATGATAGTGGATTCATATAAACGCCAGGTTGCAATACTGTACTTATTGATTGTTAGGGGAATACGTATGCCATGATGCTATTTGAGAAGTTTAGAAAGTTTATAAGGTTTAGAAAGTTTGCGATTTCGTAGGGGAAGGTCGCGACCTTCCCTTGTTGACGTCACGAAAATGCTCATTCAGAAAAACAGTAGCGACGCACAATATGTACGTCGCGGTCTAATTCGAATGACCGTTCAAAAAATCTGGTGTTTGTAGAGACGTAGCATGCTACGTCTGAAATTATGATCAAAAGGATCGGAAGTTTATGAAGTTGAATCATTCATATAAACCAAAGGTAGCGACGCACAATTTGTAGGTCCCTACACGCCATGATGGTCAAAATACGGTGTAGAGACAATGGCCTGCCTTGTCTCTCTGAATGCCGATTGTGATGGGAATTGTGATAGGGGTCGCATTTAGGAAATGCCCAACATCATCTGCATTCTTGCTTTGAATCTGGTCCCTCAAAAAGTTAAAGCGATATTTTGCCGCGCAAGAATGCTCAATTACCACCCTATCCCAATGCCTTCCTCACCGCAGGAGCCACAACATTAGCAAATAGCTCAATACTGCGCATCACCTTGTCGTGTGGCAGATCGCCCATACTTGTTTGTGCAAGAAATCTTGTGTTGCCAAATAGGGAATGTTCGTACAGGATCTTGTCGATAACTTCTTGCGGACTGCCAACTAATAGAGCTCCTTTGGGCGAACGGGAATAGTCGAATTGTAGCCTGCTCAAAGGAGACCAACCGCGCTCTTTGCCAATCTTATTCATCATCATAGAATATGCGGGATAGAACTCATCACCAGCTTGCTGGGAATCGTCTGCTATGTACATGTGTGAATTGATGCCGATCTGCAATTTGGAGAGATCTTGTCCATCTTCCTTGGTAGTTTTGCGATAGAGATCGAGGAACGAAACAAACTGCTCAGGCATGCCACCGATGATGGCCAGCGCCAATGGCAATTTGAGTTTGGCCGCCCTAATAGCCGATGCAGGAGTGCCACCTGCAGCAACCCAAATCGGAATTGAATCTTGCAATGGACGTGGGTAAATGCCTAATCTACCAAATGAAGGACGGTGATTTCCTTTCCAAGAGGTGACTTCCTGTTTGTTGATTTCCAACAATAGGTCAAGCTTCTCAGCAAAAAGGGTATCGTAGTCTGCCAGATCGTAGCCAAATAATGGAAATGACTCGATGAACGAGCCTCGTCCAACCATGATTTCCGCCCGTCCATTGGAGAGTTGGTCTATAGTGGCAAATTGCTGAAATACGCGAACGGGATCGTCTGATGATAATACAGTAACAGCAGACGTCAATTTGATCTTGCTCGTAATGACTGCTGCTGCAGCCAATATTGTAGCGGGAGAGGAGGCTGCATAATCCGGCCGGTGATGTTCACCGATACCAAATACATCCAGCCCCAATTCGTCCGCAAGTTTGATCTCCTCCAGCAAATTGCTAAATCGCTTATTTGTCTTGAGAGCGCCACCTGACACTCCTTCGACTGCAGTATCTGCAAAGGTATATAGACCTAATTCCATCTTCAAAGATTGTGATTTCAGGTGGTTTTCTTTTCAATATTTTTGAGAATCTCAGACTACTGGGCCCAAGCCAAATGGTAGAATCTAGGAAGCTTGTCTTGCCAGTTGAACTTCGCAATTGATCCAAACCTCATCACTAACTAGCACTCCGCCTGCTTCCAATGCTGCATTCCAATTTAGTCCCCATTCTTTGCGTTGGATTTT
>JBDSUZ010000307.1:0-18778 GCA_039927395.1 Saprospiraceae bacterium
AGATTTTCATTTTCACATCACAATACCATGGAAGAAATGGACTTTGTCATGGAAAAACTGAAAGCAATTATTCCAGCATTGGCACATGCCTAGATTCTGCGCTGCAATTTAGAAGGTATTCAACTTGGCTTGAACTCCATAAATCTCCTGCGCTTTTGAATTAAATGCTTCTGCAGCTTCTTCGGCGGATTGATACATTCCTAGGTGAACTGCTTTACCCTCAATGGTGATGATAGCTCTGTATTTTTTGTTTTCCTGATATACACCAGTATAACCTGTCTTGGAAGTTGTGCGGCGATGTCTACTTGATACCGAACGGCTGCGCCATTCGAGATTAGCGAGTCTGCAATCAAGCTTATCTCCGTTTTTGGCACCAACTACTTGTTTTTCGCTAGAATTGATTTTTGGAATGAATTTTTCAGCAATCATTCGGTGCAGGTAGAGTGTCATGGTGCGAAATCCTCCGGCATCGTTTTTCAAGGTCTTTTGAAATACGGCACAACCTGAACTGTGCTTTCGCAAATTCTGCATCAAATTGATCTCGTTGTAATATGGATGACCTTGAATGTATTTGTATACATTATCATCGAAATAGACGTATGCTTCGTCATTTTTAAGCTTTATTTTGTGGACCATGCGAATTCTATTTGTACTCCAATAACCATTAAGTTGCGAAAGAAGTTGCTGTCTTATTCTAAACTTTTGATATACAATCAGAAACGAAGACCTGCATTTACTTACGCAATAAACCTCTGAAGGATGTGGGAATTCACATCTAAATGCAATTTATTTATGAAATCAGCCGATCAAGATCCTGGCAACACTTCCAAAATCAACGATTCCGAGAAATGGATGTGCCGTGCATTGGACCTGGCATTGAGGGGCAATTGTACCCTGATTAATCCGAGAGTTGGGGCTGTAATAGTGCATGATAACCGCATTATTGGCGAAGGATATCACGCTGAATTTGGTGGGCCGCATGCAGAGGTAGTAGCTCTCTCAAATGTGACTCCTGCTGATCAACATTTGCTAAGAGAATCCACAATTTATGTAAGCCTCGAACCATGTGCGCACTATGGCCAAACTCCCCCTTGTGTAGACAGGCTAATTGAATCGGGCATCCCCAATGTGATAATCAGTTGCATAGATCCAAACCCGCAGGTTGCAGGTAAAGGAATTGAGAGACTCAAAATGGCAGGCGTAAATGTGGAGACAGGAATCATGGAAAAGCAGGGAACTGCAGTACTTATGCCCTATCTAGTCCAGATGAAATGGAAGCGACCATATGTGATCATTAAGTATGCCCAAACTCAAAATGGTTATATCGGCCAAAGGGGATCTACGCTAAAAATCACCGGACTTGAGGCCGACACAATCGCACATTTATGGCGATCTGAAGTCGACGCAATTCTCATCGGCAGGACCACCGCAGACGAGGATGATCCGAGGCTAACTACTAGATTGGTTATGGGGAGAAATCCTATTCGAATGGTCATTGACTTAGAACAAAAGTTAAAGCGCACTTGTAAGGTCTTCGACGATGCGGCCCCCACCATCAGAATCATAAATGATAAGAAAGGAGTTCCAACTCAAAGTAATCGCTTCAAGGAATACCTCCTTGGAACCGAGATAGCCCACCAAAACTTTGAGATGCCGATAGAATCAGAAAGATCGCTATGGGCGCAGGTGCTTGGGCAATCGTATCAATTGGGAATTGGAGTCTTGATGGTCGAAGGTGGGGCCTACACAATTCAATCTCTCTTAGAATCAGGACATTGGGATGAGCTGCGTCGTTTCGTTGCGCCAATAAATGCTGGAAATGTTGTAGCGCCAGCCATCAGCATAGCTGCAAATAGAATTATTGAGGTTGGCAAAGACAAATTGGAGATATTTTATAATTCGGAGATGTAAACAATTGAAAGACAAGCAGAAATAATATTGAATTTATTAACTTTATTCTGGTAAAAATTATCGCGGAACAAAAGTTAAAATATGTTTAAATGGCTTGAAATACAAGTCAATCTCCATAAATGGCTGTTTCTTTGTTATTGCAATCAAATCGGTCGATTAACGAATAATGTATTCCATCCAACACAGCCTCAGGGCAATTACTTTTTCAAGAGCATTCTGTAATCTCCTCAATGTCATGGTCATTGCCTTGTGCAGTGCTCCATTATTGGTCAACGCTCAGGAAAAAGTAAATTGGCTAAGCTGGGAACAAGCTGTCGAATTGAATAAAAGCCGACCGCGCAAAGTACTAGTGGATGTATATACAGATTGGTGCGGCTGGTGCAAAGTGATGGATAAAAATACATTTCAGCAGCCTCAGATTGCAAAGTATATCAACGAAACCTACTATCCTGTCAAATTCAACGCTGAACAGCGGTCGAATTTAGAGTTCAAATCAAAAGTCTACAATTATGTGCGACAAGGTAGCCGAGGCTATCATGAGTTCGCAGCTGAACTGATGAATGGCAAGCTAAGCTTCCCGACAGTAGTCTTTCTTGATGAAAATCTAAACGTGATTCAGCCAGTAGATGGTTATCAGGAACCCGCTAGGTTTCAGATGATCATGACTTACTTTGGCAAGGATATTTACAAGAGCATGCCTTGGACCAAATACGAAAAGCAATATAGCCCAACTTGCTCTGGCAAGAAGCCTTAACTAACGCTTTCTGCCGCCGATCCCAAGCACACCCAACAAGCCTCTTGATATTTCTCTGGCCAATGTTCTACCAATTTGCCTTGCAGTAGAATTGTTGAGAAATGACTCAACGAAACCCTTTTCAGTACTTTTTCTTCCTTTTTCAACTTGCGCATCCATCTTTTGGACCTGCGCTTCTTCTCTGGCTAAGGCTAGTTTAGCTTGTATGATCTCTTTGGCGCTCTGACGGTCAAGCTGTGCACTGTATTTGTAACTTAGTTTGGAGCGACCCAATATGGCACTAATCTCATCCGGCGACAATATATCCATTCTTGAAAGTGGCGGTCTGACCAAAGTATGCACCAGAGGTGTTGGAATTCCTTTTTCATTGAGGGCAGTGACAAAAGCCTCGCCTGTTCCTAATTCTGTAATCACTTGATCAACTTCGTAGAATTCAGAAATCGGAAAATTCTGAGCTGCAAGCTTGATGTCCTTACGATCATTGGCCGTAAATGCCCGCAGTGCATGTTGAATCTTGAGTCCAAGTTGTGAAAGCACCGATTCAGGAATATCTGTTGGATTCTGAGTGATAAAAAATACTCCAATACCTTTGGAACGAATCAACTTGATGATCGCTTCAATTTGCTCCAGTAAGGCTTTGGAAGCATTGGAAAAAATCAAATGGGCCTCATCGATAAACAAGCACAATTTTGGTTGTGTCACATCGCCTTCCTCTGGGAAACTGGCATAAATCTCCGCCAGGAGCTGCAACATAAATGTCGAAAACAATTTGGGACGGTCCTGAATATCCGTCAGGCGAATCACCGAGATCATCCCATAACCATTCTGATCAAGTCGACACAAATCAGCAACTTCGAATGAGGGTTCGCCGAAGAAAGTCTCTGCGCCCTGTGTTTCCAACTCTACGATCTTGCGCATGATACTGCCGACAGTACTAGTCGATATCAGACCATACTGCCTCTCCATATCCGATTTGCCTTCGTTGGCGACATATTGAAGCACCTCCTTGAAGTCATCAAGATCAATGAGCGGATAGGAATTATCGTCACAATATTTAAAAATGATCGAAACTACGCCGCTTTGAACATCATTTAAGTCGAGCATCTTACAAAACAGCACTGGTCCAAACTCCGTGATCGTGGCTCGAAGGCGAATTCCAGGTTCTTTGGACAAGGACATCAGCTCAATATTGGAACCATGCGGCACAAAATCAATTCCTATCATTTTGCATCTGTCTTCGATCTTTGGATTCATCGAACCCGGTGCGGCGATACCGCTTAAATCGCCTTTGATATCCATCAATAGCGAAGGAACACCCAATAAGGAGATCTGCTCCGCAAGTATCTGCAAACTCTTGGTCTTACCGCTACCCGTAGCACCAGCTATCAGACCATGTCGACTGAGCGTACTTAGGGGAATCTTGACCATGGCGCCAGGTACAGCAGCCTTATCCAGCATGCCGACGCCAAAAATGATAGAATCCCCTTTGAAAGTATTACCGGCTATAACCTTGTCGGTAAATGTTTTGATATCTGACATTTGCTGCGCTTATATATTAGCTAAAATATGAATCCAATATTTCGGACCATTTCCAAAGATCACAAAAATTAGTTCATCCAATGACTGTAATGTTAGCTCAAACTAAATTATACATACAAATATTTCAGGCAGAGTTGAGTAAAATCTCTGAAATAATTGGAAATTAGGGAATGCAAAAATTCAAAGCCCAGTTCTATCTGCTGAGCATCGCATTTTGTGCTTTGCTAAGCATTTCAGCAAAGGCCCAAAGCCTCTACCCTTCGTTTGGCAGTGCCCGACTCCAGGGCATTGGATACATACGGACAGTTCAGAGAGATATCAATGCCGCCTTTGGCAATCAATCTGGCTTAACGGGTTTGAAGGGATTGAGCATCATCGCATCGACCGAACAACGCTCAATATCTGAAGCAATAGGAGTCTACAATTTTGGTATCGCGGCTCCAATAAGTAGATTCGATGTGATTGGTCTGCAATTTCAACAAGTTGGAATCGAAGGATATTCGGAGCAGAAATATGGATTGTCATATGCGCGTGTATTAGGTTCGGGCCTGAGCATTGGAGCTGCCTTTGACTATTACAGATTTAGCATAAATGAATATGGCAGTACTGGCAAGTTTTCGGCCGAGGCCGGAATTCAATATCAATTGGGCAAACAAGTTCTATTTGGATTTCATATTCTAAATCCTTTTCACATCGACCTACCAGATGACAATAGTTTACCGACAATATTAGCTATTGGTCTTGCCTATAGTCCATCAGACAAGGTTAAAGTATATGCTGAAGCTGAAAAGGATATAGATTTCGCGATGAATCTCAAAGCTGGCATCGAATATTTTCCGGCGAACGTGATCGTTTTGAGATTGGGATTCAATAGCAATCCCAGCGGATTCTGCATCGGTGTCGGATTTAGATTTGGCAAGGCATTTTCAGTTGATGTCGCCAATGCTTTCCATCCCCAGTTGGGAAGTAGCCCTTCATTTAGCCTTGGCTATAGCAAAGAGAAGGCTCGATGAATATTCTCCTTTGTGCCGCTACTTCTATGGAAATGGAAGGAACGCGGCAATTCCTCCTTACCAATGCTACTCAATTGTCATCAAACAGATTTCTAATTGGAAATCTTACCGTCACATTGTTAGTAACAGGAATTGGCTCAGCAATTACAGGCTATGTATTGGGAAAATATCTTGGCCAATCATCCAAACCAGATTTTGCATTTCAAATTGGCATAGCTGGCACTTTCAATCCTGACTGGCCACTAAGCGACGTATATCTAGTAGCAGAAGATCAGTTTGCAGACCTCGGTGCTGAAAATGCCAATGGAGAGTTTAGCAATCTGTTTCAAATGAATTTCCTTCAACTCGATGATTTCCCATTTTCCGCAGGGAAACTCATTTCGGGAGATTATGAGCATCTGCGGCATTTACCGAAGGCCAGTTCCATTACAATCAATAACGTGAGTGGACAAAAGTCGACTATCCAACAAAGGTCGATTAATTTCAAAGCCGATCTTGAAAGTATGGAAGGCGCCATTTTTGCATATGCCTGCAGCACTGAATCGATTGCCTATGCACAGATTCGCTCCATTTCAAATTATGTAGAAATACGAGACAAATCAAAGTGGCAAATCAAATCTGCAATTGAATCACTGACAACAACCATGTCTAATACCATCACTGAGCTGGCTGCGAAAGCTTAATTTCCTGCAATTCATTCCAGCGATTGATATAGCCAATTAAGGAACTATACGATTTTTCACCTTCGGGGATACCATTGATTTTCAAATACCATTCATATATCGCGTCTCGCATCTGGGGAAACCAGTCCGGATATCGATCTGAATATTTCCTGATATCAAAGAGATCATTTCTGACGTCTTCTGACAAATTTTCAATCACATGGGTGACATATTCCTGGTCATCCACTCTAATTTGTCCGGCCAAATATTTCCAATATACAATAGCGGCGCTGTAACGGTCAAATGCATTATCAGATTGGGAACAAGCAAGCCAGGCAAGGAAATTGCACTCGCCTTCACCCGGAATTCCGGCAGCATGCGACAATTCATGAGCGATAGTAAATGGCAACTGAATTGGATGCAGACCTTTGTCCACATATCCTTCAAAACCAAACGGAAAGTAGAAACCAGCCGTGCCAAGATGCAATAAGAATCCTTGCGGCACGAAGGCTTTGATTGTCGGCTTGCCGACTGGTTTGATTTTCACACGATCAAATGCCAGAAACAAATCTTGTCTGCTCTTCTCCATATTTCCGGCATCAAAGAAATCTCTATTCAAATTGAAGCAGTAAGTCGATCTAATCGAATATCGCATTTGGTCGAGAAGCTTGCTTTGTGCGGTGAAAGATTCTTTCAGATCCAACAAGGAAGATTCTTTCAGAGCTATACCGCTCAATTCAGTGAAACTGCTTCGGCTATACACCAAGCCCCAGAGTAAGTAGAAACAGATCACGAGTGTAAATGCTGTAACCAATATGATCTTGATTGATTTGCCAATTGACAATCTGACGCCAAGAAATATTCTCCTGAGGAGGTGATATAGCACCACTAGAACGATTGTCGATACAGCAAGGAGCAACAATGGAAAGGGGATCAATTTACTAATGCCGTCGCCTAGAAAGCGAATAAATGGATACAATCCATACACATATAGGTGTTCTATCCAATGCATCAGGAGCTGATAATGTTAAAGTTTCTGTAAATACATCATTGAAAATCGTACTTTTGAACCTCTACAAACTTAAGTTGTTTGTAGAGTATTATTTACTCTAAACGAAGCATACAAGATGGCATTTGAATTTTTAGATAGCAATTTTCAAGAAACCGCTTTAGATCGAAAAGGATTGACAGTTGTCGATTTTTGGGCAGAATGGTGCGGACCTTGCCGCATGGTTGGACCGATCATCGAAGAATTAGCAACCGAATATGACGGTAAGGTCATGATTGGCAAAGTAAATGTCGATGAGAATCCAGAGATTTCCATGAAATATGGTATTCGCAGTATTCCAACCATCCTCTTTATCAAAGACGGAGAAGTAGTCGACAAACAAGTTGGAGCTACCTCTAAAAAAGTACTGAACGACAAAATAGCTGCACATATTTAATTGCGGCCTATATCAAAAACGGCTCTTGTATAGTTTTATGCAAGGGCCGTTTTTCATTTAAGCAAAAGCGAATCCGTAGCTTTATCTTTTATCAAATCTTTTTGATTAGTACATGTCCATATTTCAAATACCAGAAGTCAATGCACCAGGCAACTTAGAGTTGCTGGCAAACCAAGTGGTGGAAGGCTTTATTGTCGGTCTTCACAAAAGTCCATTTCATGGTTTTTCGGTTGAATTTGCGGAGCATCGCTTATATAATCCCGGTGAAAGCACCAGACATATCGATTGGAGAGTCTATGGGCGCACAAATAAGCTATTTACCAAAAAATACGAGGAGGAAACCAATCTACGCTGCCAAATTGCTATAGATTGTTCCTCGTCCATGTATTTCCCTCAAAAGGACAAGAACAAGAAAGTCCAATATTCTAAAATTGAATTTGCCAGCCTCGCTGCAGCATCTATCATGAATTTGCTCAAAAAACAACGAGATGCCTTTGGCCTAGACCTTTTTGATGAGGAGATTCGCTTGCATACGCAGTGCAAATCACAGACTTCGCACTATAAACTGCTCATCTCCTATCTTGAAGCAAAGCTAGCAGACCAGACACCAAACAGGCAAACTGCCGCAGCAGCAGCTTTACATGAACTTGCTGAGAAAATTCATCGCCGCTCCTTAGTAATCATCTTCAGCGACATGTTTGATCATGCGCATGACTCTGAGGAATTGTTTTCGGCTCTGCAACATCTAAAGCACAACAAGCACGAGGTGGTGTTATTTCACGTGATGGACAAGAGTCATGAGATGGATTTTGAATACAGCAATCGTCCGCACCTATTTATCGATCTAGAGAGTGGCGAAAATATCCGCCTACAACCTGCATTAGTCAAAGAACATTACCAAACACAGATGAAGCAGTTTATGAATAAGCTCAGACAGCATTGTCTCCAGTACAAGATAGATTTGGTAGAGGCCGATATTGCCCAAGGATTCTACCCTATCCTCCAGTCATATATGATCAAGAGAAATCGAATGCAATAAGTAGTTCATTCAAGACGATACTATTATTACCTTTCACACAAATTAAATTTGACTCCAATGCCAATTCAACTCAAGAACATCGCGACCACCGCGCCCAAAAAACACGAGAAAGAAGCTATAATAGCTAAGACCAAAGACCTCTGTAAAAAGATGGCTGAGCTCCAGCACATTCTTTATGCGGAGAAAAAACATGGCGTGTTAGTAGTATTTCAAGGAATGGATGCCTCCGGCAAAGATGGAGCGACAAGGAGAGTATTTGGGGAATTGAGCCCCATTGGGATGGAAGTAGTTGCATTTAAGAAGCCTACAGAACTTGAAATGGCTCATGATTTCCTTTGGAGGGTACATCAACAAGTGCCACAGAAAGGGATCATCTGCATTTTCAATCGTTCGCACTACGAAGATATTTTGATCCAAAGGGTCCATAATTGGATCGATATGCCAAGAGTGGAGAAGCGCATGCAAGCTATCAACGCATTCGAGGAATTGCTTCAGATGGATGCCAACACGACGGTATTGAAATTTTACTTCCATATATCAAAGGAAGAACAAGAGACTAGGCTTCAAGACCGCATTGATAGTCCAGAAGAAAACTGGAAGCACAATGCTGCTGACTGGAAGGAAAGGGAATTGTGGGACCAATACATGGAAGCCTATGAGTATGCCTTCAATCAAAGTACTATTCCCTGGCAGATCGTACCAGCAGATCAAAAATGGTATCGAGATTACCTAATCGCCGATGCCGTAGTTAAGGCCTTGAAAAATCTCAAAATGAAAATGCCAACTTTCGCAACCAATCCTGAACTCAAAAACTAGTATAGCATAGCATGCCGGTAAGAGTTGACAAATGGCTATGGTGCATAAGGTTTTACAAATCTCGTACGCTTGCTACGGAAGCTTGTAAATCAGGGCGCGTCAAGTTAAATGCAATTTCAGTAAAGCCCTCCTTCCTTCTAAAGGGAAATGAAACACTACAAATTGGCAAGAATGGCTTTCAATTTCACATCAAGGTCGAACAACTAATAGACAAACGAGTTGGTGCTCCCATAGCAATTACATGCTACACGGATCTTACACCTGAGGAAGAAAAGAATAAATTTCAAGCCTGGTTTAAAGGAAAAGCTGCCGCAGAATTTAGGGAGAGAGGCAGTGGAAGGCCCACCAAGCGAGAGCGAAGAGACATTGATGACTTCAAAGACAACCAATTCGATTTCGACGCATTTGATGTAGAATAGGTCATTTCACCCATGAAATCTTTATTTGTAAACAAATTATTATACTATAATCTTCATGTACTCCTATTTTTCTACTGTAATCAGCTCTAGGTTCAGAATAAATTCTAAATTTGAAGTCGGTAGTACCGAATTAATTCCTTTTCAAAAATTTAACGTCTCAACTATGCGCATTTTTACCTTCTTGAGTCTGATGTTGTGCCTGAGTAGTATGGCACAAGCCCAAGTTCCTCGATATGTATTGATCGAACATTTTACCAATACTTCTTGCGGACCATGTGCTTCAATTAACCCTGTATTTGATGCCAATATCATCAAACCTAACGCGCAGGTGGTGCGTCACATCGCATATCACCCTTGGTGGCCATCTAATCAGGACCCATTCTACCTTTATGCACTTGACCAAAACACTGTAAGAACTCAATATTATGCAGTGGCTGGTGTTCCTGACGCTGTTGTGAATGGCAATTTCGTGCAGTCCAATCCTTCAAGTATTTCACAGGCAACCGTCGACAATGCATGGAGCAAGTCAAGTCCATTGAAAGTAACTACTAATTGGGTCGACAGCGGCGACACAAGAGATATCACCGTAAACCTGAAAGCATTTGGAGATATACCTCCCGGCGATTGGAGATTGCATGTAGTCATGGTAGAAAGAGAAATCAACTGGACAGTTCCAGCTGCAAATGGTGAAAAGTACTTCAACGATGTAGTTAGAGCTATGTTCCCTGACGTAAATGGAACAAGCATACTACCTCCAGTGAAAGGTGCATCTGAAACATTCAATTTTACATATACAGAAGACACGACCCTTCAATTGGACCAATTGGCTGTAATTGCTTTTGTTCAAAATCAAGAAACCAAGGAAGTACTAAACACTGGAAGTACCTATGATGTACCTCTCAACATTGGTATAGAAACTACGCCAATTACTGTTGCTGCTGGCACACCGAGCATCAGCCAGGAATTCGCAGTAGTGATGACAAATACTGGTGAAATAGATGAAAACTATCGTTTCAACTTATTGTCAAATCAGCCTGCAGACTGGGCATCAGAGATTACTATCGATGATCAACCATTTGGTCAACAATACGACATTAGTTTACCAGCAGGTGAAGTACTTAACGTCAAAGTGAAAGTAATACCAGGTGCTAGTGCATATGTCGGAGACTATTTATTGGAGATCAATTCATTGGACAATCCCGATGCTCCAGTACTCAAATCCAAATTTCATGTTATCTCCGGTGTTACCGATATGATAATCAATAATTCAAGCGCACTGGGCAATGGTGCAGGAACTCCCGCTCTTTGGAAAGGATTATTTGATTCCGGTTTTACAGTTGCCGGAAATACAACATTTGCACACACGGATGAATTGGTATTCCAAGCTGCGGATCTAAATAATGCGCTTACGGGAGTTCAAAATGTCTATTTCAACGCTGGATGGAGTTTCCCAACACTTACTGCAAGTCTTTCAACTGATTTGAAAGAATTCGTGCAAAATGGTGGTAATGTATTTGTGTGCGGCCAAGATGTTGCTTGGGCAACATTTGACATTGGTACTTCAAATACATATGCAACTGCAGAAGGACAGGAATTGTTGAAAGATTTCTTTGGTGTTGATTACGTCAATGATGGCGCTGCAGCGGACAATAAATTGTCACCTAATGTTGCTGATGCCCTTTATGATGAGGTAGCTGAATCGACAATCAATGCATATTACACAGCAACGTACTATTTCCCTGACAATTTGAAAGTATATGGAACTGGTGTTCCAATATTCAGCTACAACAATAGCACTAATCCACTTAAAGTAGCAGGTATCAGAAATAATGATCCAGGCTTTAAGACTGTATTTCTTGCCCCAGGAGTTGAAATGCTAAATGCAGTTACTTCTGACAAGGTTATTTCAATAACTCATGATTGGTTCCATGGCTTGATCTCTTCAACGGAATTTGATCAAGCAGTCGAACGTCTGATGACTAGCTATCCTAACCCTGCACAGTCTTACACTAACATACCAGTAGTGAACTCTGCAAACCAACAAGACTTGATCATCACAGATCTAAGTGGAAAGAAAGTATCAACTCAAAGAATTGCGGCTCATTCAGAGCTTTACAAACTTGAGACTACTCAATTTGCCAGCGGACAATACTTCTATCAGTTTGTCAATGGCAAGGCCACTTCTGTTGCTCAAAAATTCCAAGTGAACCATTAAGTTGAACACTTTTGGGAATAATAGAAGAGGCCGTCTTTGCGATCAAAGGCGGCCTCTTTCATTTGATTGACATCTTCTACTTACTGAATCGATCAGCCAAGACCAATTCTTTACTACCTGGGGTGTACTTATAGAATCCTTCGCCGGATTTAGCTCCTAACTTACCCGCCGTGACCATATTGACCAATAGCGGACAGGGCGCATATTTTGGATTGCCAAATCCATCAAATAGAACCTTCATGATGTAAAGGCAAACATCTAAACCGATAAAATCTGCTAACTGCAGCGGTCCCATCGGATGAGCCATACCAAGTTTCATCACAGTATCGATCTCTTGCACTCCAGCTACTCCTTCGTGCAAGGTATATATGGCCTCATTGATCATCGGCATCAGGATGCGATTAGCGACAAAGCCAGGGTAATCATTAACTTCCACTGGCTGCTTGCCAAGCTTTAGCGACAGTTCCATGATTTGCTTTGTAACATCATCAGTCGTAGCATAACCTCTGATGATCTCTACCAGTTTCATTACCGGCACAGGATTCATGAAGTGCATACCGATAACTTGGCCCGGACGTTTAGTCTGTGCACCTATCTTTGTGATAGAAATACTTGAAGTATTGGAAGCCAGGATTGCATTTGCTGGTGCAAATGCACCAAGCATCCCAAAGATCTTAGACTTGAGGTCAACATTTTCGGTAGCAGCCTCGACCACCAAATCTACATTTGCAACTCCTGTTTTTAGATCTGTTTCAGTGCGAATTCTACCCAAAATGGCGGCTATATCAGCATCAGAAATTTGAGCTTTAGCAAGCTGACGATCCAAATTCTTTCTGATCTGGCCCATGGCTTTCTCCAAAGCTTCTGCTTGGACATCGATCATTACAACATCAAAGCCCGATTGGGCGAAAACATGAGCGATGCCATTTCCCATAGTACCAGCTCCGATTACAGCAATATTCTTGATCATTGATTATCTTATTTTGCGAGCAAATGTAAAGGAATGATCTTGGAAAGTAAAAAATGTACTGCCAAAGCAAATTGATTTTATCACCGAAATATACTTAGTGTAAAAAATACACTTAAATTTGAGCATGTCCAGGATAATAGCAGATGCGGGTTCGACCAAGATTGACTGGGTGCTGATAGACCTCAATGGTATTCAGCATACCATCCAAACGGTTGGATTCAATCCCAACCAGCAAGACATATCTTATTTTGAGCGCATACTTTCTGAACTGAGCGCGGCGATTCCAGTGAAAGACCAATTACTGAGTATACGCTATTTCGGGACTGGTTGCGGGACTTTTGAAAATAGGCAACTCATCGCAACAAAACTATCTGAGCATTTCAAAATAGCGCAAGTAGAAGTCGATACAGATCTATTTGCAGCTGCCTTGGCCTTATGTCAAGGGGAAGAAGGGATAGCCTGCGTCTTAGGGACAGGTTCTAATTCGTGCCATTTCTCTGGAAAAGAGATACTAAGTCAAGTACCCAATCTTGGGTTTATTCTCGGAGACGAAGGCAGCGGATCTTGGATTGGAAAGGAAATTGTCAAGGCATATTTCTACGAAAAATTGTCACCTCAAATCAATCAAGCCATCTCAAAAAGGCTGCCTGGTGGTCGTGATGAACTTCTGGCCACAATACAGGCAAATGTGGGATTGAATAGCTGGTTTGCTGAATTTTGCACTGTATTATCTGAATTTCCCGAAGATGAGAAGCTTCAGAATATAGTGAGAATGGCCTTTACTGAGTTTGTGGAAACTCATATACAGCCATATGCAAAGGCGCAGATAATTCCAATACACTTTGCAGGATCGCTCGCGTTTCACTTTCAGGCGAAGTTGAGGGAAATTGTAGAGTCTCGAGGAATGACGATGGGAAGAGTTTTACAAAGGCCAATCGATGGTCTTATATTGTTTGATCAAATGAATATTGAATCGTGAAGAAAGAAATCAAGAGAATAGGAATATTTACTTCAGGTGGCGATGCCCCAGGTATGAACGCTGCCATACGCGCAGTAGTTAGGACCGCAGCTTACCATAACTTACACACTTACGGCATATATCGGGGCCTTCAAGGAATGATAGAAGGGGAAATCAAGAGAATTGAGACAGGTGATGTCAGCAATATCATGCACCGTGGTGGCACTATACTCAAAACTGCACGTAGCGACCAGTTTATGACAGTTGAAGGTAGGAAATTGGCTTATGAAAATTTAGTGGCACATGGTATCGATGCATGCGTGGCGATAGGAGGAAACGGAACATTTACAGGAAGTTTATTATTCTCGCAGGAGTACGATATTCCATTTATGGGACTCCCTGGCACGATAGACAATGACTTATATGGCACCGATTGGACGATCGGTTTTGACACAGCACTCAATACGGCCATGGAAGCTGTGGATCGAATTCGCGATACAGCAGACTCACATAACAGACTATTCTTTGTCGAAGTAATGGGCAGAAATTCCGGTTACCTCGCACTGAATACTGCAATAGGCAGCGGTGCGGGAATGGTACTAGTTCCTGAGAAAAAAACCAATATTGAGGAACTGGTGAGTATCCTTAAGACTAGTGCAAAACGCAAAAAACTATTCAGCATCATCATCGTCGCTGAAGGAAATGAAATTGGAAGTGCTGCAGAGGTGGCCAAGTTAGTTACTGAAAGATTTGAGTATTATGATATCAAAGTTACCGTCATTGGGCATTTGCAACGCGGTGGATCGCCTTCATGCCTTGACCGGGTGCTTGCCAGTCGATTAGGATATGAGGCGGTTGAGGGTCTTTTACAAGGGAAATACAATGTGATGGTGGGCTCCGTAAACAACGAAGTGCATTTCACAGGATTTGAGGATGCAATATCTAAAAAGAAGCCTCTCAACCAGGATTTGATGAAAATGGCCGAAATTCTAGCTTCATAGAATGAGCGCTATACAATAAGTACCTATTTAGAATGTCTAATCCGCTATTTCTTCATGATGCATGAGATAAGCTTTTAGAAAGGCATCGATATCGCCGTTCAATACGGCTTCAGTATTACCTGTCTGATGTCCTGTGCGGTGATCCTTGACTCTCTTGTCATCCAATACATAGCTGCGAATCTGGCTTCCCCATTCGTTCTTCATCTTTCCAGCTTCGACTTTATCTTTTTCAGCTAGCTGCTTTTGAATTTCCAGTTCGTACAGCCTCGACTTTAGCATTTGCATAGCCTTGTCGCGGTTCATATGCTGTGAACGTTCTTGCTGGCATTCCACGGCTATCCCCGTAGGTAAATGTCGAACCCTTACGGCTGATTCTGTTTTGTTGACGTGCTGACCTCCCGCACCACTAGATCTGAAGGTATCCCATTCAATATCCGCCGGATTTACCTCGACTACGATGCGATCATCGATCATCGGGTGAATAAATACACTTGCAAATGACGTCATCCGCTTGCCTTGAGAATTGTAGGGGCTAACTCTAACGAGTCGATGAACTCCATTTTCGCCTTTGAGCAGCCCATAAGCATAGTCGCCAATGAATTCCAGTGTGACAGACTTAATTCCCGCTACATCGCCATCCTGGCGAAACAATTCAGTGATTTTGAATCCTTGCTTTTCAGCCCACATGAGATACATGCGATAGAGCATCTCAGCCCAGTCATTGGCTTCAGTGCCTCCTGCACCTGCATTGATCTGCAGGGTACAATTCATTTCATCTTCAGGTTTATTAAGAGTAGACCTGAATTCGGTATCTTCTATGATTGTCAATGCATTAGCATAGGCATCTTCAAGTTCTGCTTCAGTTGCTTCTCCAATCTTCGAAAATTCAAGCAGCACCTCTACATCTCCAATTGCATCTTGCAATACTTGAAAACCTTCGATCCACTTCTTGTTCAATTTGATGATTTTGAGGATTCCTTCTGCATGCGCAGGATTTTCCCAAAATTTTGGATCTAATGTGGAGTGACCTTTATCAATGTTCTCTTCGACCTTACGATCTATGTCAAAGATACCTCCTAAGCATACCCACGCGCTCTTGGAGAGCTTTCAATTGCTCTTGCGTCATTATCAGGTCTTTTTCTCAGACGTTGTGCGCCTGATATTAAAAAAATAGGCCGGCAAGGACACCTTACCGACCTGTATTATATTTTGAAATGGCCTACTTGTAGACTTTCTCCAACTCAACGTAGAAAATCAATTCTGATTTTGGTGGAATTCCAACTTGAGCAGGATCTGAAGATGGGCTACCAGCCTCGCCATATCCCATTTCATAAGGAATAAACAAGAAAGCTTTGGCACCTGGCTTCAATCTAGCAATACCTTCGTCCCAACCGCGAATAACTTTACCAACTCCAAGAGGGAACTCGTATGGACGGCCAGCTTTGTAGCTGTTGTCAAACATTTCACCGGAAGGAAGCACGCCATAATAGTGCACCCGCACCATAGCTCCTAGGCCAGGATTGTCTCCTTTGCCTTCCTCCATTACATACATCTTAAGCACAGCTTTGCTGTTCTTTGCACTATCAAGGGTTACATTGAAATTCTTAATACCAGTCAACGCTCCAGACTTGTAGTCTTTAAGAGTTTTGCCTACCATCTCTTTCATTGCAGCCTCCTGTGCTTGCAATGCCTTACCAACAGATTCACGTTTTTGTTGTTGCTCTGCCATTTCCTTGTCAAAGGTGGCTTGATCAAGTATTGCATTCAGCACGATATGATGAATGATGTGCTTGTGTTTCTTGAATTCGATCGGCACATTTTCCAATGAATCCAAAGGAATGAACAGTGTAAGGCTATCGCCAACTGACATCATTTCAATGGCTTCCATCAAAGGTTTGCTTTGCTTAGTGCGCAGTGAATCTGCCATGATATTCATCGGAGGCATGTACTCTAAGTCATAGGTGCTGTACATCGTGGAATCATCCATCATTACAGTAGTCTGTATTCTCGCAAAGTCGCCAACCTTAGGCTTTGTACCACCTTTGCTTACATGGTGAATCACCTTGTAGCCTGAATGGGTCATATCGGAACCTTCTTTTTTGCAAGAAGCAAAACCAATCAATAAAATTGCCAGCAATGCAGGCATTTGGAGTTTAAATCTCATGTGTAAATTGCAATTTAGGTAGAAAGTAATTCCGCTTGATAGCGGGGTAAAATTGATTTCAGTTTTTGTAAAATGGCGCTCAACGAAGCATAGGCAGAACCTCCGGAAGCATTGAAATGCCCTCCACCATTGAAATATTCCTTCGCTATGCGCTCGACAGAAAAACTGCCTTTCGAACGCAAAGATATCTTAATTATGCTTGGTTGTTCGCTAATAAACGCAGCCATTTTGACATTTTCCAGCTTAAGCAAATAGTTTACTATTCCTTCTGTGTCACCTCTTTGGATCTCAAAATGGGCGTAGTCTTCTTTAGTGAGATAGATAATACCAGTTTTGTATTCCGGCAAGATCTCCATGCGATTTACGAGGCAATGTCCTAACAACCGTAACTGCTTTTCGGTTGCAGCGTCAAATACTAGACTCTGAATCTCGACAGCATCGATCCCGGTTTCGAGTAGGTCAGCAACCTTGTGAAATAACACGGGACGAAAACTGTACTTAAATGATCCAGTATCGGTAATAACTCCAGTGTATATGCAAGCTGCAATATCCCTTGTCAAGTATATCGGGCTTGGGAAAAGTCTAATAAAATCGTAGATCAACTCGCAAGTTGAGCTAGCTTGATGATCTGAGAATTGGTAGGTCGCAAAAGGCTCGGGATCAAGGTGATGATCAATCATCACGATCGGCTTCTTGGTTGAATTCAAGACCTCTCCCATCTTATCAATCCTATCAAGGCTATTGAAATCAAGGCAGAAGTAAGCATCTGCCCATTCAAGCGTAGCCCTTACTTGATCTGCTTGAAGATCAAATATCTGAATGCTTTCAGAGCCAGGCAGCCAATTGAAATTGAGTGGAAATTCTGAAGGAAAAATAACGCGCACAGAATGTCCAAAATGATTGAGCCAGTGATACAACGCAAGAGATGAGCCTATCGCATCACCGTCAGGATTGCGGTGTGAGAAGATCACAAGATTGCGAGGCAAGCTCAAATAAGAAGAAAGTGCGGTAAAATTTTCCATTCGGCTGCAAAAGTCCACTTTTTCTGGCATTTATTCAAAAAATAAGACATTGACCTTAGCAGCTCGGCTTGTTTATTTTACTTTTGTAGCCTAATTCGCACAAAATAAACCCAAACATGGCCTTAACAAGAACATTTACTATGATCAAGCCTGATGCTGTCAAAGCTGGCAACATCGGAAATATCCTTCAGTTAATCAACAAATCAGGATTTCGTATAGTAGCAATGAAATATACTCAGATGTCTTCCCAAAAAGCAGGCGAATTCTATGCTGTACATGCCGCAAGACCATTCTACGGTGAATTGGTTGACTTCATGTCTTCTGGTCCTATCGTTGCTGCAATCCTTGAAGGTGATAATGCAGTTGATTCATTCAGAACTTTGATTGGTGCTACCAACCCTGCCGATGCTGCAGATGGTACCATCCGAAAATTATACGCCACTAGCATTGGCGAAAATGCAGTTCACGGATCTGATTCGGATGAAAATGCAGCTATTGAAGGCGCATTTCATTTCGCAGGTGTCGAAATGTTCTAATTAATTGAGACTATGAATATGAAAAAGGGCTGAATTTCTTCAGCCCTTTTTTTATTCTACAAATTTGACAATTGTCACTCCATCGCCTCCCTGTGATTCCTCAGGGTGATAGAATTCAGTAATTCCTGGAATTTCTTTCATCTTCTTGCGCACAATTTTTCTAAGTGTCCCATCGCCTTTACCATGTACAATCCTAACCGAGCTTGCATTGGTCATTAGCGCTTTGTCAAAAAACACCTCAAGCTCCTTTGTAGCTTCCTCCATTCGGAATCCTCGCAGGTCCAGTCGGGCGTCAAATGAGGCACTATTCGATA
>JBDSUZ010000308.1:0-18767 GCA_039927395.1 Saprospiraceae bacterium
TATTGGAAAAACAATTGGAGATCAATACATTTCCGATGGACCGGCATCAATCTGTCACGGCGGATGTAGTGAAATTTCTGAGCAATACAGATGAAGAATATGATCTCATCATAGTCGATCCGCCTGCATTTGCCAAAACCCTGGATAAGCGGCACAATGCCATCAATGGATATAAGCGTCTGAACCAGTTGGCTATTGGGCGAGTTGCAAAAGGAGGCATTATGATGACCTTTTCCTGTTCCCAGGTGATTGACCGGCAATTATTTTATGATACGATTACTTCAGCGGCCATAGCCTGCGGTAGAAATGTCAGGGTTTTGGGTCATTTGAGCCAACCCGGCGATCATCCAGTGAGTCTAGCGCATCCGGAAGGAGCCTATTTGAAAGGCTTGGTATTGGCGGTTGATTAGGTAAAGTTTGCGAGTTTGCGAGTTTGCGAGGTCTTGATGGGAACAAACAGAGCGAAGCGACCCTCATCAAATCATCGAATCATCAAATCATCAA
This sequence comes from Saprospiraceae bacterium, assembly GCA_039927395.1. Lineage (GTDB taxonomy): Bacteria > Bacteroidota > Bacteroidia > Chitinophagales > Saprospiraceae > JBDSUZ01. The sequence continues at coordinate 505 of JBDSUZ010000308.1, forward strand.
ATCATCGGAGCGAAGCGATTGATTCAGCTAAACAACTAAACAACTAAACAACTAAACATCTAATCGCAGCGCAGCGACTTTCAAATCAACAAATCAACAAATACACAAATCAACATTCAATTGAGATTGGCCTCAGTCAGTTGTCCATCTTCAATCGTCACTTCAATATGTTCCTTAAGTGTAGTGGCTAGGGACAATCCAACGAAATCGACAAGAACAGGAAATGTTTTATGCTTGCGATCGACCAATACTGCTATTTGTATCTTCTTAGGTAATATCTGATAGAATGGTTGGAAGGCATAGAATAATGTACGACCTGTGTTGGCGACATCATCCACAATAATTATTGCCTCATTTGAATAGACCGCCATCGGGCTATCCACCTCACATGGTTTGGCCAGTGGATTGGCAGGATCAATTTTCAATTGTACTAGTTCAATGGGCAGATTCCCAATTTCTTCCAGTTTTGCCATCAGTTTCCTGGCAAATAGCATTCCACGGGTATTGATCCCCACCAGAATCAATTTTTGCTCCTGATAGTTGTCCTCCAGGATTTCGAAAGCCAGTCGCGTAACTTTCTGCTCGATCTGCAGTGCATTTAGAATTTGCATAGATTCAATCTAAATTTGATGCAAAGTACAGGTTTGCATCAAAAACTATGCTCCTTCAATTGCGAGAATGGGCTAGGTTTGAATATATTTTTGCATTTTGTATATCATTTAGCAGCTTTCAATCAAATGGCGCAGACGATTACTTTCTTACTTATCACACTGATAGCCTTTACTATTGCCGGTCGCAAGTTTTACAGGATATATCAGAATATCAATATGGGCAAACCGGGGCTACATTCAAATGAGCCTGGGCAGAGATGGCGCAATGTATTTCTAGTTGCTCTTGGCCAGAAGAAAATGTTTGCTAGGCCAATTCCCGCATTACTGCACATGGCCATTTACACAGCTTTCGTCCTGACTCAGATTGAACTGATTGAAATATTTGTCGATGGCATCTTCGGCACGCACCGATTCTTTGCTCATTACCTGGGTGGATTTTACAATTTCATCATTTCCTTTATCGAAGTCTTGTCACTATTGGCCTTCATTGCGACAGTAGCTTTCCTATATAGAAGAAATATCATGAGGCTTGCCCGCTTTAAGAAGCCCGAAATGAAAGGTTGGCCTAGTATTGATGCCAATATTATCCTTTGTCTTGAAATATTGCTCATCATCGGAATCTTTACGATGAACGGTGCAGACAATGTAATGCAGAGCCGTCATGAACCGCATTATCCACAAACTGGAGGCTTCTTATTATCCTCGGTTTTTGGTCCGTGGTTTTTTGGAGAGTTGCCGACTGGATTTGTCTATTTCCTCGAGAGATTTGGCTGGTGGCTCCATATCATGGTTGTATATGGCTTCTTAGTTTATCTTGCTTTTTCTAAGCATTTGCATATTCTACTTGCATTCCCTAACACCTTCTATGCTAGATTGAGCCCCAAGGGCCAAATGGAAAATATGCCCGCTGTAATGAATGAGGTGAAATCCATGCTTGGACTTCCAATTGAACCAGTTTCTGCTGAAGAGGATATTGTATTAGAATTTGGAGCCTCGGATATATTCCAGATGAGTCAGACAACTTTGATGGGAGCGTATACATGCACTGAATGTGGACGATGTACCTCGGTTTGCCCGGCAAATCTGACTGGTAAGAAATTGTCACCTCGCAAGGTGATGATGGATATCAGAGACAGGATGGAAGAAGTGCGAACAAAGTTGGAATCAGGTAATCCTGAATGGACTAACAAGGAGGCAAGGAAGAAGAAGGAAGCCCTTACATTGTCAAATTTTGATGACGGCAAAAATTTGTTTGACTACATCACGAGAGAGGAAATTCATGCTTGCACATCTTGCAATGCCTGTGTTGAAGCTTGCCCTATATTAATCAATCCACTGGATCCTATATTGGATATGAGAAGATTTGAAATCTTAATGGAGTCTGCGGGCCCTGCCGAATGGTTGCCCATGTTCAATGCGCTTGAAAATAGTCAAGCTGTATGGCAGATGCCAGTAGAAAGAGCTGCTTGGGCTAATGTTGAGGATTAAAAAGATAAATGGCCAAATTTACAATGGCTCGAAACAAAATATACGATGGACAAGATAATGACAATGGCAGAATCGGCGGCGGAAGGCATTAGTCCTGAAGTGCTGTTTTGGGTCGGATGCATAGGAAGCTATGATGCACGTGCTCAAAAAGTAACTCGCGCCTTTTGTACAATACTGCAGGAATTGGGAATCAAGTTTGCCATACTTGGCAATGAGGAGGCCTGCACAGGAGATCCCGCCCGAAGAGCTGGCAATGAGTTCATCTTTCAGATGCTTGCGCTGCAAAATATTCAAACTCTGGATATGTATGGCGTCAAGAATATTGTTGCTGCCTGCCCACATTGTTTCAACATTATCAAGAATGAATATCCAGCACTGGGAGGACACTACGAGGTTCAACACCATACGCAATACTTGCAGTCTCTAATAGCTGATGGGCGACTAAAAGTACAAGGCGGTGGCTTCCAAGGCAAAAAGATCACCTATCATGATTCATGCTACCTTGGAAGAGCCAATGGCGTCTACGAAGCACCTAGAGCCATTATCGAAGCATTGGATGTGGATCTGGTTGAGATGAAGCGATCCAAAGCAAATGGGCTTTGTTGCGGTGCTGGTGGTGCGCAAATGTTCAAAGAAGATGAGCCAGGCTTCAAACGGATCAATGAGGAGAGGATACAGGAAGTGATGGGAGTAGGCGCTGATATTGTCGCTACGAACTGTCCCTTTTGCCTAACAATGTTGATTGATGGTGTCAAAGCATGTGATCCTACTGAAAAAACCATGGTACTTGATCTGGCGGAGATGATCGTTCAATCAAATTCCTGGAAATAGGATATGACTGAACTTATGACAACATCAATTGTTGAAAGATCTACAATAAGAAGAGTTACTCATGAATGATTTATCTGCAGAAAGCAGGGTGTGGATCTTCCAGACTGATAAGGTATTTGAAGCGCATGAACGAGAAGAAATTCAACAGTTGATGGCACGGTTTGTGGCCGAATGGACAGCACATGATCAAAGCCTTAACGCAGCATCAGGAGTTTATCACGATCGATTTCTGGTATTTATGGTTGATGAGCAGTTGATCGGAGCCTCTGGTTGTTCACTTGACAAATTGACCCATTTTGTGCAGTCGCTCGATCAAAAATTTGGAATGGACAGCTTCAATCGCATGCAATTTGCATGGATCGATAAAGATCAAGTCAAAGTGGCGGATGCCCAGGCATTCAAGGAAATGTATGCAAGCGGAATCATCGACAATGACACAAAAGTTTTTGACCATTTGGTAAGCAGCAAGAGTGCTTTCGAGCAATCCTGGATCAAGCCTTTGTCGGAAAGTTGGCACCGTCGATTCGTTTAAACAGACATTCCATCGAGTTTATCAAAACCATTGAAACGAAGCTTCGAATACTACGGTTATATTGAAGCAAATAGCAAGACATCATGATCGGAAAATTTAAACGTTGGTTAGGTATTGAAGGAGTTCGCGCTGAATTAGTGCTGCCTGACACCATATCGGCCAATTCTGACGCTCTTAAGGGCGAGGCCTATTTTTATTCATTGCATACGCAGGAAGTCCAATATTTTACGATACGTGTGATTGAAAAGTATACTCGCGGCCGCAGAAAAGGTAAACTCATCAATGAATACCCTTTAGGTGAAATGCGATTTGACGAGCCATTCACCGTTCCTAAGGAGATCCCAGTCAAGCGGGAGTTTGAAATCCCGATCACAATCCTCCGATCTGAAATGGACGACTTTGGGAGTAAAAATGTGGTATTCAAGGGCTTCGTCAAAGCTGCAAAATTTCTCAAAAATGCCCACTCTGAGTATCGAGTGGAACTCGAAGCATTTGTTGAAGGAACGAGACTTAACCCTGTGGATAAGAAGGTAATAAAGATTGGCGATTAGGCCATTTTTTCTGCGACTTTCTCTCGAAGCCAAGATTCGGAGGCGACTCCCTCAGCTGAATCTAATTCTGCTAAAAGTTTTTCCAAAATTGGTAAATCTCCCTTTGGTATTTGAACTAGCTTCTTTACGAATTTAATGAGGTTCAAATACATATTTCTGCTCTTTTCTTGGAGAGTGCCTTTATTCCTGTTTAGGTACATTCTGAAACTTTCGAATAGCGAAAAAAGTGACTCAGTCTCATTTAATTCGTAATAGGCAGCAAGTAACATTGACTTCGAACTCAAATCGTATATGACGTCGAAATATTCCACATTTTGCAGGAATTTTAACGCTTTTTCGTAATCCTTTTTGTAGAAATAAAGTAGAGCTGTATTATAAGTGATTGCATTTTCCCTATGAGATTCAGGAAGTGCGTTCTTATATTCCTCGATAAAGTCCTCGACCCATTTAAAATCCCCTAGTCTTAAGGCCGAAATGATGATATTTCTGAATTTCCATGGGCTGAGTATTCCATCAATAAGAATGATTTCTTTTGATAACAGATCTTGATATAATTCAAATAATTCTCTCGAAAAATTTGTGTCCCCTTTGTTGATCCGTCGAATACAATAATTCAGTGCAGAACCGTATATTTCATCAGCCTCTTGCTGCGGGAAAAGCTGCCCATATTTGCTTAATAATTCCTTTAGTTTGTAGTAGATAGTATCTTCTTGCGTCTGAGTCTGAGTTAAATACATCTGATGATATACTGAAATCGCTGGATTCTCCTCGTATGTGTATTTATCTAAATGATTAAGAATTTCATCCATAAAGAGGATCTTATAATCATGGGTTGTCAGTCCTTTTCTGCTTAAGAAATCGCAGTAATAGCGCATCTTTTCGGCCAGATAGAATTGATCCAAGTTGTCAACTAGTGCCTCTAAATTTGTTTTTTCTCTCCTTTGTAGGTCCAATTGATTTATGATAAAGAGCTTTTTCTCAATTTGATATTGGTAGAAATAGTAGTCTGCGGATTTATAATATTGTTGTTGTGATAGTCTTCTGGCGGTTTTGATTGCGCCATTATACATTTTTTCCATTTTCTTGCTACTCACTGCTTCCATTAGATAGGATGCCTGGTGTAGAGTGTTGTCTTCAAATACCTCTTGACTAAGAAACTTTTCAACGAGACGGAGTAAATCTGAGCACAATCTTCTAAATCGTAGGTCATCATAATCTTCCTTGCCCATTATATGGGACCATACCTCAGCTTTTTCTAAATCTTCAGATGGTTTGACTCTTACATCATTTTCAAGGATAGTGTACAGTTTGACGATCGATTCATTACTGTTGAAATATGGAGACCGAACGAACTTATCCAGCTTATTTCGCTCAGTTACATTGAGGTAAGTGATTGATATATATACTTTTGAATCTCTCATAGTTTCAATTTACAGAGCACATCTGTTAAGAAAATGTAATTTGTAAAGTATTATTTATGAATATATTTGAAAAACAAGATATTACGTATTTGTTAAGTTGTCTATCTGTAATTCGTTGATAGTTAATAGTATATACTTTAATATTATAATTATGTGTGGAATGTCTCATGTGTTCTTGTTTAAGTAGCAAAGTTGTCCTATTTTGCGCTTTCAAATGATCTGCAATCACAGTGCCCCAAAACATGTCTAAAGTCACTAAAGTCCTGGCGTTTGCGATATTAGTGCTGCTAATATACGCTCCAAGGGGTGTTTTTGCGCAAAATAGTAGCTTGTATTCTCCAGTTGTTTTGCTGGATACCGATAGTTTCCATTTCAATTTTACCAGCTACAATTACGTTACCCGCCTCAAACGCCCTAAGAAAGGAGATGATTTCCTGAGTATCACCGGAGGAATCAATTACAAATTTTCCTTCTACCCCGACTTCAATTCTGAAGGTCCAGATACAGTCCTGATTCAACATTTTCCTGTTCAAAGTAATGTTTACACCAATACGGGGATCTCATTCTTGATCAAACAGGTGATTGCCAACAATGATGTGTATCAAGTATCGATTGATAATCCAAGTTACCAGCTGCAAGTATTGTCCAACGACAGAACATCGTCGCCAGCTTTGCATATTGATCAATTTGTATTGATCGACAATGCAAATGCAAGTATTTCTTCGGATCAACAAACTCTAATTTTTAGCCCTGTCGCTTCGGGGATGGCTTATATTGGGTATACTGTCTGTGATGATGAAGGTCATTGCGATTATGCAGTAGTTTCTATTCAAGTCGTACCTAACCAGATACCTTCAGGACAAGACACCCTTGATCTATTTACTCTGAAGAACCAAGACCTGACTTTCTTTGAGCCCTTTGATTCGACCGTAATAACCTTGGCTCCCTATAGTGGACAATTGACTCTGACTAATGAACTTCAGTTAACCTACAGTCCAAATAGCGGATTTGTAGGAACTGATGAAGTCATTTTAGGTTCCTACAGCAATCCAAGCAATTCTCGCTTGCTGCGGATTCACGTCTTAGCCCATACGACCTCTAACAAGTTCGCTATGGACGATCTCTACTACACCCCCAAGAACAATACAGTCCAGTTCAATGTATTGGTCAATGACCTAAGTTACGGTATACCAATTCAGAGCTTTTCCCAGCCGATCAATGGGTCTGTGCAATACCAAGGTAGCGGAGTGTTTTTGTATACGCCTCAGCTTGATTTTATTGGGTGGGATGAATATACCTACACTATCGGAAGCAATGTTACAGAACCAGAAACTGCCACTGTCTCGATATTTGTAAGCAATCTGCTTCCTTCGGCAGCTTCGTTGAAATACACCACGCCTAAAAATAGCGTGGTTGTGGTTAATCAAAACATTCCTTTCAGCCCTGAATTATATACAATTACGCTCAATACTCCTGCTGGGCATGGTGATGTAGAGTTGTTACCAGGCTTCCAGACCGTACTTATTGGGTCTGATACTATCAAAGGCACAAACCTTACTCTTTATACCCCCGATGATGAATTTGTTGGAGAAGACGAGTTTAGGTTAAACTACTGCATTGGTAACGATTGCCATATTATCAAAGTGTTAGTTTCAGTGATTGACACCTCAGCAGCTGTTTGTTATCAATATTGTGTATGGCCAGGTGATGGTGATAATAATGGTCGCGTTGATATGCGCGATTTGCTATCATTAGGATATTACCTTGGTGAATCAGGTGCAGAACGCCCAAATCCTTCTCTAGATCAATGGTATGGACAATCTTCACCCAATTGGCCTACAGATCAAGCGGGCAATGGACAGAACATGAAGTTCCTCGATGCAGATGGTGATGGCTTGATTGCCGCACTTGATACAGCAGGTATTAAGAATTTTTATCTTAAGGAGCATTCAATATTAACCCAACACAATGAGTTGAGTGGACAAGTGCCAATGTTCCTAATTCCTCAACAAACAAGCGTTAATGCAGGTGATACTTTACGAGTAGATATATATGTAGGTGAGGAAGCCAACCCTGCCATCAATTTCGGTGGATTATCCTTTCACTTCAACTGGCAGGAAGGAACAATCAACGGCCCATCAGCTTATATCGAATGGAATAAGTCAAGTTGGTTGGCTCAAGGATCTGCAAGCTTACCTTTATACGTCAAGCCAAACTTGCAGCGCTTTGATGCAGGGATCACAAGGGTAAACAATAAGACCGCTAGCGGGTACGGGAAGATCGGTACATTTGTTTGTATTGTTGATGAAGATCTTGAAGGATTTAAAGGAGAAAAGCCAGAAAATATTCAAATCGACATAGAAGATATCTATGCTTCTGGTAATGCGGGAATATTGACTCATATGCCTAATGGTCAAGTGTTGATTCCATTGGCAGCTCAAGCCGCGATTGAAAAGTCTGACTCTCCATTGGTGGTATATCCAAACCCAAGTAGTGGCGATTTCCAGATCTTCCAAAGGACATCTGCAGAAATCTATTACTACACATTGTATGATGCAACGGGACGGACGCTTTATCAAAGCAATGCTCCAGTGGCAGGCCAACAAACTACTATACCTGGTAAAGGATTGGAAGATGGAATATACTTCCTTAGAGCCGCCACGCCAGCAGGACCTATATCAGTCAAACTGCAGGTCATTCACTAGTCAATCCCATTTTACATAAGTAAAAAGCCGGTTCCCCTTTAACAAGTGATCCGGCTTTTTCAGTTGTACAATCGTATATTCAGAAAGAGAATAGAAGTTGGATAAGTTCAATAAATTCAATCAGACCCTAAACCCTAAACTCTACACTCTAAACTTCCTACAATCTATTCTTTTCGATCATCAACATAAGTTCGTCTTTGTAGTTCTTACCCACAGGAAGGTGCTTTGGTTGTGTATTCTCAATGACTTCTACCATATTGCCAAGTATGGCATTGACTTTGTTGAGATTGACGATATAGGATCTGTGGATTCTCTTGAAAGTCTTTGATGGCAATTTATCCTCCAGGCTCTTCATCGTTTGCAAAGTGATCACGCGTCCCTTCTCGTTTCTTATGATCACATAGTCCTTGAGGCCCTCTATATATAGTATGTCATCGTATTTGACCTTGACAAATTTCTTGTCAGCTTTTACAAATATGAAATCCTCACCTTCATGTGGTTCTCCCTCGTGCTCAGTTGCGTGAAAATTATTTGAACGGTTTGGCATTTTGTCCATCACCTTGTTCACCGCTTTCATAAACCTATCTAAGGAGATTGGTTTAAGCAGGTAATCGACAGCATTGAGCTCAAAACCCTCCACTGCATAATTGGGAAAAGCTGTGGTAAATACAGTTAGTGGGGGCTGAGTAAGGGATTTTAGAAATTCAACACCCGTCAATTGCGGCATTTGTATATCGAGAAACATCAAGTCGATAGTCTCCTTTTTTAAGAACTGATTGGCTTCAAATGCATTCTCACATCTACCAACCAAATGTAGATCAGGCATTTTTTCTATGTAAGATTCGAGGATATCAAGAGCGAGTGGCTCATCGTCGACAATCAAGGTGCGTATCATAGTTTGGCTAGTTTTTGTGTTTGATTGAAAGGGTTACTTTGTAACGGTCAGGCATTTGCGAATAGTCCAACTGGTACGCGTTGGGATATAGCAAATCCAAACGACGACGTACATTAGCCAGGCCAATTCCGCCACTTACCCGATGTTCCCCTGGATTGGGCAAAACATCCGGTTTGCTATTCTCAACTTCGAAATGGATAAAATCAGCTATCACATGCAGAGTAATATGAACAAATCCTGGCTTCAGTTGGCTCTTTAAGCCATGCTTGAAGCTATTCTCAATAAAAGTAATCAAAATTAGAGGGGCAATCTGAATGTCTTCAATATTGCCATCGATTTCAAAATCAATATGGTTATCCTTCTGCTGCCGCAACTTTTCCAAGTCCAGATAGTTTTGGATATAATTGACCTCTTTGTAGAGAGGAACTTGTTTTTCATTGCACTCATACAACATATAACGCATCATTTCGGAGAGTTTCAGCACGACCTCGGGTGCCATTTCCGATTTCTTCAGAGTCAGGGCGTATAAGGCATTGAGTGTATTGAAAAGGAAATGTGGGTTGATCTGTGTCTTTAAGAAATTCAGCTCTGACTGCATAGTCTGTGTACGCAATTCCATTTTTTCGCTCTGATTGCGTGACCAGTCTGTTAGGATTCGTAGGATTGTGGAAATAACGCCAAAGAGAACTGCTTGTAGGAATACATATAGCTGGTTGTTGACAATGGCCGATTGATAATTGATGTGATCACCCGATATATAGTATGTCAGCCCTATCTTGAATGCAGCAATCACAAATGCGCTAAATATCAGATAGCCGCTATAGGTCCAGAAAGAATCTTCTCTCAGATATTTGGGAATCAGGACGAAGAGGTTGATATATACTATCGCCGCATAGAATACTACATTGATCAATTCGCTCAAGAGGGCAAATTGTAAAGTCTCTTCAGTCTGTAGTAGCGAGACTGACAAAATATAGAAGGAAAGCCAAAATAGTGAATGGTATACCCAACGTTTGGTTAGTATCAGGTATAGGCTGAAACTAAACTTCTTGAAAGGTTTTTCGGATTCTCCACGCATAATTGCAAAGAAAAGGCATGTGAACGCTATTCAAAGAAATAATTAGATAAAACTCTATCAATTGATGATGAATTCAGATTTGCTGGCGGGGCAATCTGCTCGGATTTTATTTTGTAGTTTTGTGCCTGATAAAGGTTTCTCATGGTATATCTGACCAGAATTGAACGATTCAATGCAGCCCATAAACTTTGGAATAAAGGGTGGTCTGATGAACAGAATTTTGCTGTATTTGGAAAGTGTGCCAATAAGAACTGGCACGGGCACAATTATTACCTCCATGTAACGGTCAAAGGAAATCCTGATCCGATCACAGGCTTCATCATTGATGCCAAGCTGCTTTCGGGCCTGATCAAAGAGCATATTCTGGACCATTTGGACCATTCAAACCTAAATTTGGATGTTCCCTTTATTCCTGAAAACACAATGCCTACCACTGAGAATCTAGTGAAGATTATCTGGGGACAGTTGTACCCACACATAACAGCCTGTGAATTACACAGTATCAAGTTGTATGAAACTGAAACGATTGTTGCTGAATATTTGGGCGAATAAAATGGAAACTGATGGCTTATAGTCGAATCGAAGAGTATGATGATGAAAGTACCGCTGAGTTAAGCAAATTCTATAGCTCCATACTGTCGCAAGTTGGAGAGGATGTTGATAGGGAAGGGCTTTTGAAAACGCCTGAAAGGGCAGCAAAGGCAATGCAGTTCATGACCCAGGGTTATCAACTCGATGGTGTCGCAATATTGCAATCCGCAATGTTTACGGAGCAGTACAGCGAAATGGTTATCGTCAAAGACATAGAACTATTCTCAATGTGTGAGCATCATATGTTGCCATTCTTTGGCAGAGCGCATATAGCTTACATTCCTGACGGGTATATAGTAGGTCTAAGCAAACTGGCAAGGGTCGTTGATGTATTTGCTAGAAGATTGCAAGTGCAAGAACGCTTGACGCATGAAATACTTGATTGTATTCAAGAGACCTTGAAGCCACTAGGAGTAGCCATAGTTATTGAAGCGCGCCATATGTGTATGATGATGCGTGGTGTGCAGAAACAGAATTCAGTGACAACCACTTCTGCTTTCACTGGTCAGTTCCAGCACGTTGAAACCAGGAGCGAGTTTCTGGATTTGATTGGCAATAAATTCCATTGATTTTTATGAAGGCATATGTATTTCCGGGCCAGGCAGCCCAATTTGAAGGTATGGGATCTGATTTGTATACTGAATCGTCAGTGGCAAAACAGATGTTTGATGAAGCCGATTCTATACTAGGATATTCTCTGTCTAAGATCATGTTCCAAGGATCATTGGAGGAACTGACCCAAACCAAAATTACGCAACCAGCTGTATTTCTTCATTCGGTCATTAAGGCCAAATTAGCAGAAAGCCAAGCCCCACCCATGGGTGTAGCAGGCCACTCCCTAGGTGAATTTTCAGCGCTTGTAGTGAATAAGACTTTAGATTTCGAATCGGGATTGCGTTTGGTGCAGACTAGAGCAAATGCAATGCAATCAGCCTGTGAAATGCAGCGAAGTATCATGGCTGCAATCGTAGGACTTGATGATCAAATAATCGAAGAAATTTGCGCAGGAATTGATCAACTTGTCGTTCCTGCGAATTACAATTGTCCAGGTCAACTCGTCATTTCAGGTACAATTGCTGGTGTCGATGAAGCCATCGAACTTTGCAAGAAGGCAGGAGCAAAGATTGCGGTCAAAATTGCAGTAGGTGGCGCATTTCACTCCCCATTGATGGAGCCGGCTAAGAAAGAGCTCGAAGCGGTGATTGCGCAGACAAAATTTCATGAGCCCATATGTCCCATTTATCAGAATGTCAACGCTCTTGCTATCAGTGATCCCGAGCAGATTCGTCAGAATTTGAATTTGCAACTAACATCTCCTGTTCTATGGACCAAGATTATGCAAAATATGGTTGCTGATGGTTTTGATCAGTTCATTGAGATAGGAGGTCAAGGCACAGTATTGAGAGGTTTCTTCAAGAGATTTGACAAAACAATTGCGACCGATGTTTTATAGCCTAAATTTTTAGATCATCTTGGACAAGCATCAGCCCAAAAAATTGAAGATCAGTAAAGGTCAATTATTACTTGCAGAGCCATTTATGATGGATTCGCATTTTAAGCGAGCGACTATTTTGCTTTGTGAGCATCACTCTACAGGCAGCATCGGTTTTATCATGAACAAATCGCTGCAAATGAACATTGGCGATCTGGTATCAGATTTTCCAAATTTTGAATCAGATGTTCATTTTGGTGGTCCGGTTGGAACAGATACAATCCATTTTATTCACAATTTGGGCGATTTGATTGAGGAGAGTGTGCAAGTTGCCCCTGGAGTATATTGGGGAGGAAGTTTCGATCAGGTCAAATTTATGATCAAGTCTTCGATGGTGACGGAACACAATATTCGATTTTTTGTTGGCTATACTGGTTGGGGTTCTGGTCAGTTGGCTGAAGAACTTAGAGAGGGTACCTGGCTGATGGCCGAAATGGATCCTAATTATTTATTCAAAGAAAAACCTGAATCACTTTGGCGCTTGATTATGGAGCACAAAGGCAACAATTTCACGGCTATCGCAGGTATTCCAGATACTACTATCTGGAATTAACGTACACATTATGATTTTTGTCGACCAACTATTCCTTCAGTATGGAGGAAGAATTTTATTCAAAGAAGCGGACTTTAGCATTACCAAGAAGGAATGTGTAGGATTGGTGGGCCGTAACGGTGCTGGAAAATCTACCCTACTGCGCATACTGACCGGTATGGTCAAGCCCGATAGGGGAAATATTAGAGCTCCACGTCTGGAGCAAATTGGATACTTGCACCAAGATATCAAGCCAGTGCTTGGAAAGACTGTATTTGAGGAAGCAAAGACATCATTTGAACTGTTGAATACTCTGAGAGCGGAACTCGAAAGCTTACACAAAGATCTCGAAACCAGAACTGATTACGAAAGTGACGGTTATATGGACCTTTTGGATGAATTGCATGATACTCAAGAGCAACTAAACCACATGGGAGCAGTCGAAGTTGATGGTTCAGTCGAGAAGATTTTGAAAGGATTGGGATTCAACCGGGAAGATTTTCATCGGCCAGTTTCGACATTTTCCGGAGGATGGCAAATGCGTGTGGAACTTGCAAAGATTCTGCTCAAATCGCCCCCATACCTATTTCTGGATGAGCCTACCAATCACCTTGACATCGAATCCATCATTTGGTTTGAAGGTTTCTTAAAGGATTACGATGGTATCATCGTACTTATATCGCATGATAAGCAATTGTTGGACAATACTACCCAAAGGACACTTGAAGTGGAGAATGGCAAGATTCATGAGTACAGGGCCAACTACTCCAAATATCTTGAGTTGCGAGTTGATCGTCAAGAAAAATTGAGGGCATCGTACGAAAATCAGCAAAAATTTATCAACGAACGCGAGCAGTTAATTGACAAATTCAGGGCAAAGGCGAGCAAAGCCAAAATGGCGCAGTCGCTAATTAAGCAATTGGATAAAGTCGAAAGAATAGAGCTCGATGAACCTAATTTGAAGAGTATTCGCTTACAGTTTCCGCCTGCTCCAAGATCTGGACAAGTGGTATTGGAGGCCGAAAAGGTTTCAAAATCATATGGGGATAAGAACGTGTTTTCCAATATTTCATTGAAGATTGAAAGAGGGGAAAAAGTGGCATTTGTCGGTAAGAACGGGCAAGGAAAGACAACTTTAGCCAAGATACTTGCCGGAGTCGAAACATCCACACAAGGTGTGGTTCGCAGAGGTCATCAGGTATTCATGGGTTATTATGCTCAGAATCAGGCTGAAGAGCTTGAAGGCAAACAAACCATCCTTGAAACCTTGGAAGATCAATGTCCGCCCGAAATGAGGCCCAGAGCAAGAAATATCCTTGGCAATTTCCTCTTTAGCGGTGATGACGTTGAGAAAAAAGTATCAGTCCTCTCAGGAGGTGAACGAGCAAGATTAGCCCTTGCCTGTATCTTGGTTTCACCGATCAATCTATTGATTTTGGATGAGCCTACCAATCACCTTGATATCACTACTAAAGTACTTCTCAAGGAAGCCTTGGATGCTTATGATGGCACTATGATCGTAGTATCACATGATAGGGATTTCCTGGAAGGGATGACATCGCGAACTATCGAATTCAAAGATGGAGAAACGCATGAATTCCTTGGAGATCTCGGTGTATTTATGGAGAAAAAACAAGTCGAAAACTTACGCGCTTATGAAATTGAGAAAATCGAGAAGAGCGGGAAAGTAGCAGCGCCAGTGATCGAATTGGACCCCTCTGAAAAGAAGAAATTCCAAAGACAACTTCAGCATATCGAAAAGCGAATAGAAGAACTCGAGGCACAAAAAAAGCAGCTTGAATTGCTAATGGGTGAAGCAGATTTCTACCAGCGAAATGACTCCAATACTCAATTGACAAAGTACAAGCAAACGCAATCAGATCTTGTTCAAGAAATGTCTAATTGGGAATCGATCCTGACTAAGCTAAATTAATTTGCCTCCCTCGGATGGAGTACTCCATTTGCGGAGCTGATTGAGCAAGGCTGAGAAATCCTTTGGCAGTGGCGCTTCAAATGTCATTGCCATGCCTGTCACAGGATGTTGAAATTCTAATACGGCAGAGTGAAGAGTGCAACGATTCATCAATGGTCGTTCTGTATCTAGGTCGCCTCCTTTGTACTTCTTGGTTTTGATTTCCCGAAGGAATATCTCATTGCGCTTACCGTACAACGCATCGATAGCCAATGGATGTCCGATCGATAGGAAATGTACTCTAATCTGGTGCATTCTGCCTGTCTTAATCTCTGCTTTGATGAAGCTATATTCCTTGAATGTCTCTAGCACCTCATAACTTGTTTCTGCTTCTTTGCCTCTTTTTGCCACTACCATTGCGCCTGGACGGGTTGTACTTGGAGCCAAAGGTTGATTGATGGTTCCTGTTTCGGTCGAAAGTTTGCCCTGTATTAAGGCATAATACCATTTGCGGGTCTTGCGCTTGACAAACTGTTGATTGAGATTGGCGTGAGCTTCTGGCGTTCGTGCGAAGACAAGCAATCCACTAGTTTCCTTGTCTAGTCGATGTACTGTGTAGATCTCCTCAAACTGTTTAAGTAGGAGATGATACAGATTGGGTTTAGCCAGCACAAATCTGTCTGGAATCGTCAGTACATCCGGCGGCTTGTTGACCACCACAATCGCATCATCCTGATAGAGTATTTCTAAATTCATAAGTCTTGCGCAGATTTGGGAATCTTAAGATCAGTAAATTTCTTTTCGCCTGCAATATGATACCGCCACAGCATATTCTTTCGGAATACACCTTGCAGTTGAGCTTCCGCTACCTTGCGTTGCACTTTCCTTCTTTGTCCAATTATATATCCAATACCGCTATAAAATTGGTAGTGGGCCTTCAGTATTGCCGTGAGGTGGCCAAATTTGCCCTTCAAAATATATCGAAGGGCTAACACTCCATCAAGGCTCAGTCGCAAAGGTAGTAGCCAAATCAGTGTAGTTGAAGGTTTGTTTTTGAGCAACATCCAAAGATTATTCCTCAGATTTAGTCTCAACTTGAACGGAGAGTCATAATGCAAAGTTCCTCCGCCAAGATGATGAACAACAGATCTATGTTCAAAATGTATTTCGTAACCCGCAAGTTGCAATCTGTAGCAAAGGTCTATTTCCTCTTGGTGGGCAAAAAATCGATCATCAAAGCCTCCTACTTCAAGGAAGGCTTCTCTTCGAACTATGCATGCAGCTCCGGAAGCCCAAAAAATACGAGTATTTTGATCGTACTGATGCTTATCGGGTTCTATCGTATCAAGAATCCGTCCTCGGCAAAAAGGGAAACCCAATCCGTCGATCCAACCTCCAGCTGCTCCGGCGTATTCAAAGTTCTGGGGCTCGACTAGCGACAATACTTTTGGTTGAACTGCTGCGATCTTGTCTGATTCATCAATTGCAGCTATCAAAAATTCAGCATAGTTCGCCTCCACTTTTAGATCAGAGTTCAACAGTATCACATAGTCCGTCTCAATTGCTTTGATTGCTAGATTGTAGCCGCCAGCGTACCCAAAGTTTTGTTCATTCTGAAAATGGAGTACTTTAGGAAACTGCGCTTTTACCCATCTAACAGAATCATCTTTTGAGGCATTGTCGGCCATATAGATCGGTATAGAGTAGGGCGTATGTTCGATTATTTCAGGCAAATAAGTCTGAAGATGTATTAAGCCATTATAGTTGAGAATGATGACAATAGCCTTATGCCTCTGCATTAGCCACGTATTGAGAGGGTCTGTGCTGCAATAGGTCCGTGATCACTACTCTGTCATTTTGCATTTGCTGCTTAAGCAAATTCATATTGTCAAAATCCATGTCAGGCCTGATAAAAGAAACCAATTCTACCTTTAGATCTGTATCATAAAGGTCTGCTTCAAAATTCAATATATTGATCTCAATGCTGGTATTGTGATTGCCCTTGATAGCAGGTCGATCGCCAATGTAGAGCATAGCTGGATAAATGGCTTTTTCTATATGCGCATATACCGCATAGATTCCTGCTGGCGGGACCAATTTTAGTGGGTTGTCAATTTGTAAGTTGGCTGTCGGAAATCCCAAAGATTTGCCAATCTGATCGCCAGGCACTACTTTACCTTGAAGGAGGTAGGGATGACCGGAATATTCAAGTGCTAATTCAACTTGAGTGTCCATTAAAGCATTTCTTACTTTTGTGGAGCTAACTATAGTATTGTCAACTAGTTGTTCTGATACTTGATCCACTTGATATCCAAATTTTTCGCCATAACATTGCAGGAAATTAATGTCGCCTAGCCGATTTAGACCAAAGCGATGATCATGCCCCAAAACGATGGTGTGAGGTCGAAAATATTGGACGATGAACTTCTCTATATATTCATCAGCGATCAATTGCGAAAACTCCACAGTAAATGGCACAATTACGAGGAAATCAACTGCTGACAAGCCAATGAGTTCGATCTTTTCTTCCTTTGTACTCAATAGCTTGAGTCCCTGATCGCTAGGGTATATAATACTGCGCGGATGCGGATCGAATGTCACTACTACGCTTTGCCCATTGACTTCCTTTGCGATTTCGCAGGTGCGGTCTACAATTGCTTTGTGCCCCTTGTGATATCCATCAAATGAGCCGATCGTGATCACAGGATTGTGAAAGACAGGTAAAGCGTTTATTCCTTCAATGACTTGCATACTAGGGTCAAATATAGGAATTTATTAATATGTGCATCATCCAACTAAGTCTTGATGAGCAAATTGAACTGTAAGGATAGTCGACTTGTTGTACATTCGTGCATTAATCGAGGTATAGATGAACATAAGCAAAGATACGATTATTGAATTATTGGCTGGAGTGAGGGATCCTAATACCGCTCAGAGCATAGTCGACATGGGCTACGTAAAGGAGGTCCATTTTGAAGGTCAATTTGTCAATATTAGCCTTGAGATAGGCAAACTGGATGCGACGCAGAAGTCAGATCTTAATTTTGCCTGTATGCTAGCGATTCAGGATACTTTTCCTGAGTTGTCGGTCAATGTACATCTGATATCGAGCCAGCAAGAAAGTTCTACTCAAAATGCAGTCCTTCCGCAAGTTGCCAATGTAATTGCAATCGCCTCAGGTAAAGGTGGCGTAGGCAAATCAACGATCGCCGTCAATTTGGCGCTTGGATTGAAGAAACTCGGTGCTAGGGTTGGCATCATGGACGCCGATCTGTATGGTCCTTCCATCCCCACAATGCTGCATTTGCAAAATAAGAGACCAAAAGTACAGGAAGTCTATGGCAAGCCAAAGATGATTCCGCTTGAGGCCTTTGGAATGCCGGTCATCAGTATAGGAAATATAGTGGAACCAGAACAAGCAGTTGTACTTAGGGGTCCGCGGCTTGCTGGTATTATTAAGCAATTTGTGCAAGAAACAATTTGGCCTCCGCTTGACTATCTGATATTAGATCTACCTCCTGGGACTGGTGATATTCAACTTACACTGGTTCAGACGCTGCCAATCACTGGAGTAATATTGGTTACCACACCCCAGGAAGTTGCCATGGCTGATGCTATCAAGGC
>JBDSUZ010000309.1:0-13427 GCA_039927395.1 Saprospiraceae bacterium
GGATTTCGTGGATCGTGCCGCCGTAATACGTATCGTCAAAGCCGGGACTCTGCACGAATACTGAATCTAACATTTTGACAAAAGAAGATTTGCCGCCCATCTTGTCGATCAATCCCTGCACATCATGAAATACTGACCAAGTGTAATGCCAGCTATTTCCTTCGGTAAAAGCATCGCCCCATTTGAGCGGATTGAATGGCTTTTGGAAGCTTCCATCTTTGTTCTTGCCCCGCATCAATTTTGACATGGGATCGTAGAGATTCTTCCAGTTCGTGCAGCGTCGGGCAAATGTGTCGATTTCGGCTTGTGGCCTGCCCAGTGCTTTGGCCAATTGATAGATCGTAAAATCGTCGTAAGCATATTCAAGCGTTCTCGCGGCATTTTCGTTAAGACCGCTATCATAGGGCACATATCCCATTTTGAGGTAATCCTTGACCCCTGCACGTCCTACAGCGGTCATCGGGCCTTCATTTTCCGCTCCATGCAGAAGTGCCTTGTAAAGGGTATCAATATCATATCCCCTCAATCCTTTGATATATGCATCGGAAACCACGGAGGCTGAATTATTGCCAATCATAATATTGGCGTAGCCTGGGCTTGACCATTCGGGCAGCCAGCCGCCTTCTTTGTAATCGTTGATCAGGCCTTCCTGCATTTCGCGATTGATGGACGGATACATTAGATTGAGAAATGGATACAGCGCTCGGAATGTGTCCCAAAAGCCTGTTCCACCAAACATATATCCTTGCAACACTTCGCCATTGTATGGACTGTAGTGAACGATCTTGTTGGAGGCATCGAGTTCGTACAACTTATTGGGGAAGAACACCATGCGATAGAGGCAGGAGTAAAATGTTTTGATTTGATCTGCTGTGCCACCAGAGACCTGCACTTTGCTAAGTGTTTGGTTCCAGATTGACCGTCCTTTAGCGCGGATACTATCGAAATTGTCATTTCCAATTTCCCTTTGCAGATTGAGTTCCGCTTGCTCGATGCTGATAAATGAGGAAGCAACTTTTACATGAATTTGCTCTCCTTTGGATGTCTTGAATCCGACGATTGCTCCCGCGTGTTTGGATGCGATTTCCAATTGATTGTTTAGTTCGACTTGATTGTCCCAGATCTGATGGCTGGTAAATGGCTTGTCAAATATCAGCACGAAGTAGTTCTTGAAATTTGGCATCTTGCCCCTGCTATATCTTGTGGAATAGCCTACGATTTTGCGCAGCTCAGGTATGATCTTGATAAAAGAGCCTTTGTCAAATGCATCGACCGCTATGAATGCGCTATCGGTTTTTGGAAATGTAATACGAAAGCAAGCGGCTCTCTCTGTGGGGGTAATTTCCGTCACAACGTCGTGATCTGCCAGATACAATTTGTAATAATTAGGCTGTGAAGTCTCCGATTTATGCGAAAACCAGCTCGCTCGTTTTTCCTGATCAAAAGTTGAATGTCCGGTCATCGGCATGATCGAAAATTGGCCGTAATCGTTCATCCATGGTGAAGGCTGATGCGTTTGCTTGAAGCCGCGGATCTGATCGGCGTCATAGGTGTATGCCCATCCGTCGCCCATCATGCCAGTCTGAGGAGTCCAGAGATTCATTCCCCAAGGCAGCCCTATTGCCGGATAAGTATTGCCATTGGAGAGATCTACTTTGGAGTCAGTGCCCATCAGCGGATTGACCCAATCAATAGGGTCGCCGGGTTTGTCGACCCATTGCGCGGCAAGTTGCAAGGTGAAAAAAAGTAGTGATAGGGCAATGACTGAGATTCTACGCATTTGTGAATCGTGATTTTTTTTCATAATTAATCAGCATAAGGTATGACTTTTTGCTTATTTCGAAACTGACAAATTTTCAGGTAGGGCTACAGAAAAGGTATTAATTCTATTTTAATTTCCTACGATTGGGTAAATTCCTTTTTTTTTACGATTAATTGTCTTTAATTAATTTAAATAGATTAATTCCTTGCCAGAATACGTCTTTTGATTTTTCGCTCTACCGCAATACTTGAATGAATTCCATCCCGAACTGATTGTAGATGTTCTGTACTAAGCTTAAAACCAATCTTACTACCTTGCTCTTCGAACTTAATTCGTAAATCGTCTCTTGTTAGAGCAATTATTGAGTTACAGTCGATAGCAGTTAATAAGGGCAACTCACTATAAGACCCTATTGGAATTACGACAATAGTTTCAGAAGGACATTTTCCACTTGCTATTCTTTGCCTTTTGCTTTTCACATTACTGGTACAGCAGACAAAAAGTAAATCACCATGGTCTTCATCATTTGTACAGACTGAGATGAAATAGTGTGGTACTTTGGTTTGATCATCAAACTGAATGTAAAAGTAGAAGGCTTGTCCTGGTTCCTCCAAATGGAGATCCAATGAATTAGCATTGGTCATTAACTAAAACTGTTACCAATAGCAGTCTTAAATTTCAATTCTTCTCTTGCCATTACAAGATTTTCCTCAGATTCATTGAAGATATCTAAATAGATACTAGGTGTCTCTAAAAAATCAAGAATATCAATATCTTCTCTCTTTTTATCGTCGTTTTCAATAGCCTTTTTATGTTTAAACCATTCAGGAAATAGATGTGATTCATTGGATAATACTTTTTCTGTACTATGTCCAAGTCTGTCATAAATAGCCTCCAAAATGTTTAGGTCGCTATCTGAAAATTCATCTTCGTCAAATTTCCCTTGGCTCTCAATATCATAACCTATCTTGAATATATAGGAGTCCGAATATTCCAACCATTTTTCATTCGCAAATTCGGACTTAAGTATTATGTCATAGGTACAAGATGCCACAGGACCGTTCTTCATTGCGAAATACTTATCTCCTGTTATGGTTCTGCTAAATTTGTTAACGTGCAACCTATCTGCTAGCCATATTAGCTTCAGAGCTTTCATATAGTTAATCCTATTGCCCTCTTTTTCAGCAAAAAAGTTAAGAGCTTGTACAGCTTTTTTGTAATTAAATTCTCTTGGAGTTTTTTTTGATCTTACGCAATCATCTCCCACATCCTGGAACATTTGTTT
Source organism: Saprospiraceae bacterium (assembly GCA_039927395.1). Taxonomy (GTDB): domain Bacteria; phylum Bacteroidota; class Bacteroidia; order Chitinophagales; family Saprospiraceae; genus JBDSUZ01. Next base: position 3,048 of record JBDSUZ010000309.1, read on the forward strand.
TTCGATTTGATGATTTATTCAACAAAGATATACCTAAACGACTTAAAAGACTAGTTCACACTCTACTATGTTGCTGAATGCTTTCAACGAAAGCCCAAAGCGTAGTTTAATCAGTTAATAAAAACCACTACAATCCGGTGCAAAAAAATTTGATTCATTAGCTTGATTCCTCCTAATACAGCAGTTTGTAATAATCCTTCGCCATCCGACCCGAGTCAAATTCAGGAGCGATCTCGTGCATGCTGTTGTAGCGAACTTTCTCAAATTCATGAGGCAATTGGTAGTACATCGGAACGATCTCTTCCAACAACAGTTTATACAATTGTTCTGCTTCGAATTGATCTTGTTGCTCGATTGGATTTTCGTGGCCAAGGTGAGGTATCAGGAAGCAATTGTGATCGTCTTCGGCAAACTCGGGGATCCATCCGTCGGCGATCGACACGTTGATAGCTCCATTCATTGCGGCAGTCATGCCACTAGTACCGGATGCTTCACGTGTGATACGCGGAGTGTTGAGCCAAAGGTCAGCTCCTTGCTTGAGAAGTTTGGAGAGTTTGAGTTCATAGCCAGTGAGCACTGTCGCATTTGGCAATGACTTGGTGATTTCGATTAATTCATTGAACACTTTGACAGCTCCCAAATCGAGAGGGTAGGGCTTACCAGCCCAAATAACATGCACCGGATGCTTCGTGTGCGAAAGCATTGCCTTGAATAGCTCGAGGTCTCTTGTCAATAGATTGGCTCTCTTATACTCCGCAAATCTCCTAGCCCAAACAAGGGTGAGGACATTTGGATCGAATATTTTGCCGCTTTGCAGTGCCACTTCCTTGAATAATTCCTCTTTGAGCTCTTTTTTGCGCGAAGCAATTCGACTCATGTTTTTCTTTGACTGCGCTTCCTCGAGTATATCATCAGCCCAATAAGTCTTATTCTGAGCGTTTGTGATTGCCTGTATTTCGGGAATATTGCTGTAGCCTTCCCACATTCTTGTCGATACTTCAGCGTGCAATTTGGAGACGGCGTTGCAGGCCTTGGACATCCTGAGAGCAACCAGCGTATGATTGAATTCTGTTTCCTCAGGATAGACTACAGTGTGAATCTGATTTTGAGTACAGGCTGATAGATACCCCATTTTGAGGATATTGTCCATGGAACTTATCTCATTTCCAGCTGCTTCAGGAGTATGAGTAGTGAAGACCAAACGTCCTTTCACTGCATCGAGATTGCCGAGTTTTTCGTAGAGGTAAAATGCCAATGGGAGACTATGCGCCTCGTTCATATGGTAAATCTGTGGCTGATAACCTGCGGCTTCAAGCACTTTGGCTCCTCCGATTCCCAGCACCATATTTTGCGCAAGCCTGGTCTCAGTGTTGTTGAAGTATAATTTCTGCGTGATTGTACGCGACAAATGGTCATTCTCGGCGATATCGGTGCTCAAAAGGAAAATTGGAGCCGTTTCAAATGTCTTGGGTGGTAATAAAAAGGCACCTACGACTACTGCTGATCCTGCTATTGAGACCTTGACTCTTATCCCAGTATCCTCCAAAAATGAATAGTCCTTTTCGCGATAGCGGACCTCCATGCGATTCTGCTCGTCGCGGTCCTGATCGTAGTAGCCATATTTCCAAAGAATGCCCACTCCAACTACTTGTTGGCGCAATTCATACACACTGCGCATATGTGATCCCGCAAGAAAGCCAAGACCGCCTGAGTAAATTTTAAGGCAAGGGTCGATTGCAAATTCCATACTGAAATAAGCGATAGCTTTGGAATAGGAGGGATTGAAAGTATAAGGCCAGGAAATGGCATTGTGCTCGAGGGGCATAGGAATTCAAATTGAAAAAATAGAAAACGCAAAGTTACACAAAGCTTTCTATTTAAAGTCGCAAATATTAAATTTATAAGTCGCAGATAATCAGTAGTTCATGTTGGCAATTTGATAAAGCACTGTAAGTAAATGCCATCTTGCCTACATTATCTTATCTCCAAGTTTTGTCTCCCATAGCCATTTTATCGGCTTAGGGCTTTTTTCTGGCGGTCTCAATTTGAACCTGTCAATAGCATGAGCATTGAGATGCGCGACCACTTCTTCGATCGAGTCAGTGACTAGATAGAGCCCTGTATCTTCAGGACTGATTGTCATGTCTTTGACCATTCTTTGGATATGATCCAGTATATCTTCGTGAAATTCTCTGTCGAATATGATGATCGGAAAATTATGCGTTTTCTTCGTTTGAATCAATGTAATCGCTTCGAAGAATTCGTCTAGAGTGCCAAAGCCGCCCGGCATCACAATGAATGCGTAAGAGTATTTGATCAGCAATGTTTTGCGAACAAAAAAGTAGCGGATATCGACCCAACGATCCAGGTATGGATTGGGGTCTTGTTCCATTGGAAGTACAATATTGCATCCTACGCTTTTTCCACCTATTTCCCAAGCTCCTCTGTTTGCTGCTTCCATGATGCCGGGGCCACCTCCTGTCATGATGGTAAATCCCATCCGCGCTACCGCAGCTCCAATTTCTCTGGCTTTTTGATAGTATGGATGGTCCTCTTCAAAGCGGGCGGAGCCAAAGATTGTGACACAAGGGCCGACAAAATGCAATGCCCTAAAGCCTTTGATAAACTCAAAAAGAGTGGCAATGGTGAACTTGAACTCCAACCATCTGGATTGAGGTCCTTCAAGAAATTTGATTTCTTCCTTGCGGACTTGGCTCAGCTTCTTATTGGCCACTGTATTTGTTTTGAGAGGGGTCGAGGGGCAAGAGAAATAAGATTAAATGCATGATGACCTATTGACCCATTTCACAAATGGCGGTGTAGACGACCGGATCGACCGGCATGACTGACAATCGAGTGTGGCGAATCAATAACAAATCTGCGCAGGCAGGATTCGCTTTGATATCTGACAATGGAATTGGCTTGGGAAATAAACTCAGTGCCTGAACATCGACACAAAGCCACCTTGGATCATCGATCGTCGGATCTGGATAAGGCTCGGAGGCAATCTTTACTTGGGCGATAACCTGAGGATTCTTGCCACTGTAGTAAAATAGAGCTTTATCCCCGACCTTCATGTCACGTATATTATTGCGGGCCTGATAGTTCCTCACCCCATCCCAACGACCGGTTTTATCCTTAAGTAAGTCCTCGTAGGAATAAGTTTCAGGTTCAGATTTTAGGAGCCAATATGCCATAGAAAGGTCAAATGTTTGAATGAGGAAGGGAAAATAAGACAATTCCTTTGCTGGAACCTACAGGAATGAACAAATTTGCATCGAAAAGGATTTATAGAACATTCATGGCAGAAAAAACAAAACCCAAAATGACGCGTGCCGGCTTGCGCAAGGCATTGCAGATATACAAATACATCAAGCCTTACAAGTGGTCTTTCATTGGTGGATTAGTCTTACTGAGTTTCTCCAGCTTGATTTTTATGATTTTTCCTGGTGCCGCTGGGGAAATGGCCAATGCGGCTAATGGAAATCCAAAATTTGACATTTCCGTACACCAGTATGGGCTGATTCTGTTTGTGATATTGGTGGTACAGGGCGTGATTTCATATTTTCGGGCCACATTATTTGCTGAAGTTAGTGAACGAGGGATGGCCGATATCCGATTTGCGCTTTACAATCAAATGATTTCTCAACCTGTTGAATTCTTCGAATCAAGCAGAGTGGGAGAGTTGACGAGCCGAATCACTGCTGACGTTGAGAGGCTGCAAAGTGCCTTTTCGACGACACTTGCTGAATTCATCAGGCAATTGGTAATTCTTATTTCGGGCGTGATCATATTGACATTCATGGCGCCCAAACTAATGGGAATCATGCTGCTAACTTTTCCCCTGATCGTAATATTGGCTATCATATTTGGACGATATGTCCGCAAGGTCTCAAAGGGCAGGCAGGATGCCTTGGCGGTGGCAAATACCATTGTAGAAGAAACATTTCACTCATTTCAGGTGGTCAAGGCATTTACAAACGAGGCATTTGAAACATTGCGGTATCGCAAGTCTATTCAAGCTATTGTCGATATTTCCTTGAAGGCCGCTAGAATCAAAGGTGTATTCTTCATTTTCATCGTTACAGTTCTATTTGGCGGCTTGTTTTTTGTCCTTTGGCAGGGTGCATTACTTGTCGAAGCTGGTGGCATGAAAGTGGGCGATTTATTTTCCTTTATCATCTACACTGGTATCATCGGTGGGGCTATCGCGAGTATTGGAAATTTCTATACGGAGTTAGTCTCGGCTGTTGGATCAACTGAGCGGATCATGGATATATTGGAATTGGACAAGGAAGTGGAGATTGATGATCAAGATGCAGGCGCTGCCAAAATATTTGGAGAAGTCGAATTTGTCGATGTTGGCTTTTCTTATCCTTCGCGCAGGGATTTACCAGTGCTCAAGGACATTAGTTTTCATATAGATCCAGGGCAGAAGGTTGCTTTGGTTGGCGCTAGCGGTGCTGGTAAGTCGACCATTGTGCAATTGCTTATGCGATTTTATGCAATCGATTCGGGCTTGATCAAAGTTGATAATCAAGATGTTGCAGGATTCAATATCACGGCATTTCGCAAAAATCTGGCGATAGTGCCACAAGAGGTTTTGTTATTTGGCGGAAGCATTCGCGAGAATCTTTTATATGGCAAATCTGATGCTACAGATGAGGAGCTGAAGCTTGCTGCTGAGAAAGCCAATGCTTGGGAATTCATCAGTCAATTTCCGGAAGGCCTCGATACTATTGTTGGAGACAGGGGCATCAAATTGTCGGGCGGTCAACGTCAGCGAGTGGCAATCGCAAGAGCGATACTGAGAGACCCCAAAATCCTGATTTTGGATGAAGCAACATCATCCTTAGATGCAGAATCAGAAAAGCTCGTTCAAGAGGCTCTCAATTTCCTGATGGAGGGACGAACTTCCATTATCATTGCGCATAGGCTGTCTACGATCCGCGATGTTGACCAGATATTTGTGCTGGACAAAGGAGGCATCATTGAGCAAGGTACGCATGAAGAATTGGCGATTCTCGTCGATGGAGTTTATGCCAATCTGGCCAAATTGCAGTTTCAAGGCATAGAAGTCTAGCCATTACTGCCAAATCAAATGTCATTCTACGTTTGGAATTCTTACTTTCACAGATATGTATCTGCAGAGCAATGTATCCCTTAAGGACAGAAACACCTTTGGAATTGACGTTTCATGCCAAACGCTTATTGGGATAAACGCAATTGAGGACATTTCAGAGGCTCTGAATAACTACGGTAAACCTTTGCTCATAATGGGCGGTGGAAGCAATATTCTTTTTACCAGGCCAGTGGAAGGGGTTCTTTGGGAAATTGACATTCAAGGAATTGAATATTCTGTCATCAATGAGACTGAAACTGAGCTCATTGCAGGTGCTGGTGTCAACTGGCATGATCTGGTACTAGACAGCTTAAACAAGGGTTACAGTGGGCTGGAAAATCTCTCTCTCATTCCAGGAAAAGTTGGTGCAGCTCCAATACAAAATATAGGAGCATACGGCGTCGAGCTGAAAGATTCACTGGTGTGGGTTGAAGCATTTGAACTCGCCACTGGAGTTTTGAAGCAATTTACCGTTGAGGAATGCCAATTTGGATATAGGGACAGCTATTTCAAAAATGAAAAAGGAAGATTTCTAATTACTAGGATTTGCCTGCGATTGTCGCAGGTGCCTGCATTGAAACTCGATTATGGAGATATTGGGAAAGTACTTCGTGATACGGGAATTACTGAACCAATGCCAAACGATGTAAGTGATGCAGTGATTTCTATTCGACGAAGCAAATTGCCAGATCCAGCGGAGATTGGCAACGCTGGTAGTTTCTTCAAAAATCCTACAGTTCCCAGAGCTACTTACGATGCCTTATTGTTGCAATTTCCCAATATTCCAATGTATCCAGCTGCAGATGATTGGGCTAAGATTCCAGCAGCTTGGCTGATTGAACAATGTGGATTTAAGGGAAAAGTAGTAGGACAAACGGGCTCACATGCCAAACAAGCGCTGGTAATTGTCAATTATGGTAATGCGAGCGGGACAGAAATACTCGAATATGCGCAAAGCATCATCGCTGCAGTAAAGGAGAAATTTGGGATCGTTCTGACGCCTGAAGTAAATATCTGGTAGAGGCTATTTGGTTGTATCTGCCGGGTCGTTGTCAGGCAAAGTATAGCTCTTCTGCTTTTTGCCAAACACATTCACGTTGACATAGCGTTTTGGATTCAGTCGAAGATCTTGCATCAGGAGATTCAGATTTCTCGTTGATTTCTCGAGATTGTCGTACAACTCTTTGTTGTTGGCCAGTTGACCTAGAGTGCCTTGTCCGCTTTTGATGCCTTTGAGGATTGACGAAAGTTCAGCAATTGCTTTTTCGGCATTTCCCAAAGTCGTTTTAAGTCCGATCATCGCTGAATTGGCTTGATCGACCGTACCATTGATCTTGGACATCGTGTTCCCGAGATCAGCAGTTTTTAATTGGGCTGTAAGTGTATTCAAATTGTCAAGTATGCCGCTGATCTGAGTTGTCTTGCCGTCCAAAGTTCCCAATAGATGATCAGCTTTCACCAATATGCCATTGAGTGGTTGTTCGGCCTTGTTGCTTATTCTCGCAAAGTTATCCGTAGTCATACTCAAATTGGTCATCGTAGATTGGAGGTCCTGAATGATTTTGGTCAGTCCTTTTTTGTTGCCATCTTTTGCCAAATCCGAATTGAGGGTATCTAGCAAAGTGCCAAGGCCTCTGCCAAGCGCATTCATATAGCCTTCGAGGTCGGTCGTACTAAGTATAGATCCAAGTATTCCTTTGGCGGTTCCTCTCAGCGTATCGCCTGACTCCGCGCAGTTTGAGGTGCAGTTTTCAGCAAATGCAAGATTGATCATCCGATCACTCATCAATCCACTTACAACTATCTGAGCCACACCATCTTTAGGCACCTTGATATCCTTGCTGACTTCCATCTGTATGATGATGGACTGATTGTTATTCGGATTGAGATACATTTCAGTAACTGTACCAACCTGAAATCCGTTGACCAACACCGCTGCGGATGGTTTTAGGTTATCGACGTTGGCATATTCAACATAGAACAGGTTGTCGCTGGAAAACAGATTACGACCTTTGAGGAATTTGAAACCAAGAATAAATACGATTATAGCCAGGACAGCCAATATACCGATGCGAATTTCTTTTGACATATGCTTTATAATACCTAAATGCGGTGTTTAGTTCAAAGTGCATGCAAAATTACACTTAATCCGATACTCGGCCAGTAAAACGCAGTACTTGGGCAAAAATAGGGATTATTCCTCAATCGAGGTAGACTGGGAGCGGAGCGACTTCTAAGAAATGGTGTGTGGTGTGAGGTGTGGGGAAAATTTGGTCCTGGGTGCTCGGTGCTGGAAGCAGCCAAAATCAAAGGCGGCTTATGGCATATGGCCTAAGGCGTAGGAAGGCAGAACTGTCAGTTGTCTCGAATCATCAAATCTTCAAAAAAAGGGGTCATGGGTACTGGAAAAACCTTTTTCCTTTTTCCTTCGACTAAACAACTAAACAACTAGACAGAGCGCAGCAACTTTCAAGAAATGGTGTGGGGTGTGGGGTGACCGGAATGTTCAGAGTTAAGGGTTCAGAGTATAGAGATATCTGAATTTTGGGTTCTGGGTTCTGGAAACAGCCAAATTCGATACTTCAAGCCTAGCAAAATGCAATTTCTCGATCACAAGTCGACAATGTTGGCTGAGTAAAAAGACCGCTAGCATTCTCAGTTTAATATTGCTTTGCTCGCAGGCATTAGCCGGATTAGCCAATTTGCCGCTAAATCGCGTTAAGCGGCTGGAACTGTCTGACGACCGAAGGGAGGAGTTTTTCAGACGTAGCGATTTCGCGAGTAAATTGGCGTTAAGATTCGGGTAGCCGGATGGAAGACGCCTTTTTTTGTTACTTTTTTGTGGCTGGGACAAAAAAGTAAGGATCATCGAAAGGGTTTAAGGAATATGGCCTAAGGCTTATGGAAACAGACTGGAATTCGGATTCAACTAAACGACTAAGCAACTAAACAACTAAACAGAGCGAAAGCGACTTCATCAACTCATCGCATCATCAAATCATCGGCGCGCAGCGCCTTTTTCAGCTAAACAGCTAAGCGACTAAGCAACTAAACAGAGCGCAGCGACTATTTCAAATCATCAAATCATCGAATCATCAAATCATCTGAGCGAAGCGACTCTTCAATTCTTTGTACATTCTTTCGAAAGTTGGCGTCTCAATTCCCAATTCCAACCCCTTGTCGACCACGTATTTGGTGAGTGAATCAATTTCCGATTTGCCTTTGCCGCTATAGAAATCGCGGTGCATCGAGGATGATGCGGAGGCGGGCATTTTCAATATTTTGTCAAGTGTGCTTTTTTCTAGGTCTTCGGCTTGTGATATATGTTGTGCCTTGGCGATTTGCACAATCTCTGAGATTAATTGAAGGAGTTCTGGTTTGTGATTAAGTAGGACCTCGCCAATATTCATATTGAAATAAGTGGTGGCGGTCGCCAAAGGCGAAATGAATGCAAATTTCTCCCAGACAATCGATTTGATATCATCGCTACTGTGAGCGTCAATTCCAGCAGACTGTAATATTTCCTCCAAAGCAAGGCAGTGGGGATCTTGCACCTTGTTGCTGCCAAAAAATAGCTTTTGGATGTTGCCGGTATTTTGAACTATGCCTGGGGCTTTTATGCTTGCGATAATATAGGCGCAACCTTGTAGAACTAATGAGTTGGGATAGAGATTTGCAATCCTTGGGTAAGCATCAACTCCATTTTGCGCGGGCAAAATGACGGTATTATTATCGATGCAAGGTGCTAGTTGACTCGCTAGTTCGTCGATATCGTAACTTTTGGAGCAAAGCAATATGTAGTCAACTACACCGATTTGCTTGGGATCATCAGTTGCGAGTGTTGGATGAGCAAGGAATGAATCAGTTCCATATTCCACTTTCAAACCATGAGCTTGTATTGCCGCCAAATGTTCGCCTCTAGCGAGGAAATAGATGTCAATAGATGCGTCATCATGATATTTTTTGGCAAGCAGGCCGCCAAAAAATCCGCCGATGCCACCAATTCCAGCGACAAGAATTTTAGTTTTCTTTTCCATGATCAAGATCTGATTGAAATTACCTGCTAATCGACTGAAACGAAGATATCAACTTTGGCATCTTCAGGATTTTGTGCGCCAACTCCATAAACCTCAAAGTCAGTCATGAATGCCCTCGGAATTTCGGTGGTCCAAATTTTTAGCCATTCATTGAAAACAGCTCCTTCTTGAAGATTGCCTTGTGCCTGAAAGACCTCATATTTCGACGCATCGACTGTTATTCCTGTCATGCCCTCTGGTATATCATTTAGGTCCGATACGGCGCAGCCAAGAATTGTGGTGTAAGGTTTTGTATGATCTTTTTCGTACTCTGTGTATGCGCAATAGAGATCCTGACCAGTCTTATTTGGAATTTTGCTGGCCAGATCTCTTGACATGAATTCTTGCCATAGCGCGGGAATATCCTTCGACGATTGTCCATTTTCGTTGGTCGTTCTACAAGCGATTCCGACAAGGTTGAAGCTTTCTTTTGTGGTGGTATTCATTTGGTATAGGTTTTTTGTTTGGGTAAATGGGAGGAAAGATATTAAAAGAATCAAAAGAATAGGAGAAACTGGAGATAAGGGAGAATCGGGAGTTAGGGAGAATCGGGAGTTATGGGAGAATCTGGAGTTATGGGAGAATCGGGAGATAAGGGAGAATCGGGAGGATCGGGAGAATCGGGAGTGATGGGAGTCGTTTACGACCTACAGGCTTCTGCTCATCTCAGTCACCAGATCTAAATGATTATTGAAAGCGCCAGAAAAATCAAACTTGATTTTTCTGGCGCTTTCGCTTAATAACTACAAAACGGTCCCCGAGCGGAGTCGAGGGGTCTGGGTTGAAGTTGAATGTCTAAATCCACTCATCGAATCATCAAAGAATTGGCTTTTGGCGACGGTAATGTTCAGAGTTAAGGGTTCAGAGTATAGAGATATCTGAATTTTTGGTTCTGGGTGCTGGAAACAGCCAAATTCGATTGATTCGGCCTCCAAATAATTTTTGAATACTACAAACCCACCAAAATGCATTTTCTCGATCACAGGGCGACTTTGGTGGCTGAGTAAAGAGACCGCTAGCATTCACAGTTAAGTATTGCCATGCTCGCAGGCATTAGTCGAATTAGCCAATTTGCCGCTAAATCGCGTTAAGCGGCTGGAACTGTCTGACGACCGAAGGGAGGAGTTTTTCAGACGTAGCGATTTCGCGAGTAAATTGGCGTTAAGATTCGGGTAGCCGGAT
>JBDSUZ010000310.1:0-14663 GCA_039927395.1 Saprospiraceae bacterium
AATGCTTCTAAAGTTTGATTGATATCCTCATCCGTATGGTCTGCCGTCGGGATGAGCCGCAGCATGATGAGGCCTTTCGGAATCACTGGATACACTACTATCGAACTGAAAATATGATAGTTCTCGCGAAGGTCATTTACTAGTGCCATGGCTTCCTCCACTGTCCCTTTCAGGAATACTGGGGTGACGCAAGTATTAGTGCCACCGATGTTGAATCCACGTTCGGTCAGTCCGTCTTGAAGCTTGTGCACATTTTCCCAAAGCTTTTCTTTCATCTCAGGTCTCGTGCGTATCAGGTCCAGTCTTTTCAAAGCTCCTTCAACCAAAGGCATCGGCAGAGATTTGGCAAATATTTGTGAACGCATATTGTATTTGAGGTAATCGCAGATATACTTATCCGCAGCTACGAAAGCACCTATCGAAGCCATAGACTTGGCGAAAGTGCTGAAATACACGTCAATCTCATCCTGTATTCCTTGTTCTTCACCTGCTCCTGCACCAGTCTTGCCTAAAGTGCCAAAACCATGCGCATCGTCGACGATCAAGCGGAAATTGTAATTCTTCTTCAAGGCACAGATTTCTTTCAGTTTACCCTGATCACCACGCATACCAAATACGCCTTCAGTGATGACCATTATGCCACCATCGCTGCCTTCGATAAGTTTCTTAGCGCGCTGTAATTGCTTCTCAAAATCTGCGATATCATTGTGCTTATATGCGTAACGCTTGCCAAAATGCATGCGAAGCGCATCGATAATGCAAGCATGACATTCTTCATCGTAAACGACTACGTCATGACGACTTAGGAGTGTATCGATAGTCGACATGATGCCCTGATAGCCAAAATTGAGCAGTACTGCTTGTTCCTTTGATTCGAAAGCGGCCAGTTCCTGTTCCAATTGATCGTGCAGGTCGGTGCTGCCCGACATCATCCTTGCGCCCATCGGATAGGCTAATCCCCAACGAGCCGATGCCTCTGCGTCCGCTTTGCGGACCTCAGGATGATTTGCAAGGCCGAGGTAGTTGTTGATGCTCCAGACTATTTTTTCCTTGCCCTGGAACATCATTCTGTTGCCTAATTCTCCTGTGAGCTTTGGAAATATATAGTAGCCTTCAGCTACATCCATATAGTAGCCCAGTGGGCCCATATTCTTCTTGATTTTAGCGAAAATGTCCATTGTTTGTGATAGGTATTTATGGTAAAAGTAGGGTTGTCTGTCAATCTTTCGATTGCTCAACCAAGGCTCTTAGCTATAGATTCGGTGACTTTTTTCAAATTGGAGAAAAAACCGGAATACGGTTTTGAGGAGTTCAATGGCATAGGCACAGGCGGACCAGCAGCATGCGTTTCAGGCTCGAGAAATCCTTTTTCGGCCATCCAATCGTCATTGAATAATTTGGCGATGTAACGGCTTCCGTGATCTGGGCAGATTACAACTACGATATCGTCTTTGGTCAGTGTATCAGCTAATTGGATCAAGCCGGCAAACGCGGCTCCTCCAGAGTAACCAACCAATATGCCTTCTTCGCTAGCCAGTCTACGGGCCATGATGGCTCCATCCTTGTCAGTGACTTTTTCGAATAAGTCTATTCTCTTGAAATCCACATTTGGAGGTATAAAATCCTTGCCTACACCTTCGGTCAAATATGGATAAACCTCTTTTGGATCAAACGCACCGGTCTCGTGAAATTTCTTCAAAGCCGATCCGTAAGAGTCAATCGCCCAAATTTTCACTTTTGGATTGCGCTCTTTGAGATATCGGGCAGTTCCTGATATTGTTCCTCCAGTTCCAGCTCCTGCTATCACGTGAGTTACTCTGCCAGCGGTTTGTTCCCAGATTTCCTTGCCAGTACTTTCGTAATGCGAATCTGTATTGACCGGATTGTAATATTGATTGGCCCAAAATGAATTCGGGATCTCTTTTGCTAGTCTTTCAGCTACTGAATAGAAGGATTGTGCGTCTTCGGGCTTGACATTGGAGGGGCACAATACAACTTCTGCGCCCATGGCTCGAAGTATATCGACTTTCTCTTTGCTTTGCTTATCGCTCATCGTGCAGATACAGCGGTAGCCTTTGATCAGCGCCACAAGTGCAAGGCCTAGGCCAGTATTACCTGAGGTGCATTCTACTACAGTTCCGCCAGGGCTCAATAGACCGCGATTTTCAGCATCTTCGATCATGCGCACTGCGATACGGTCCTTGATTGAGTTGCCTGGATTGAATGACTCAAGTTTGGCCAGAACTAGAGCAGGTATATGCGCGGTGATGCGATTGAGCTTCACCAAGGGGGTATTGCCAATCGTCTCCAGTATATTATGAAAATACTTCAATGGCTTCGCTTTTGGGGATATAACAAATTTGTCTAAACACTTTCGATCATTTCTCAAGCGCACAGATTGCTCAAAGATACTAGTAATATAGAAAAAACCGCTGAACTATGCTTGAACTACTTAATTGAGCTCAATGGATAACAATCAAGTTACCTTTTGAGTTCGCATCATCCGTGCAAAGATCCCAGGAAACCAGCGCGATATGTAAATACCCAGGATTTCTCTGCCCCCGATATAACTTTCTCTTTTTCCTCTAGCTACTGCTGATAACACCTTCCTGGCAAAAACAGCAGGTTCCATGCCATTGGCCTGAGCATCGTCCATCTTATTCTGCTTTTCTCCATCATTGATCAATGCATTGACAGAGATGTTGGTATGAATAAATCCGGGGCATATTAATGTGACCTTGATGCCTTGATCATAAGTTTCGGCACGCAATGCGTCAAAAAATCCATGTAATCCGTGTTTTGATGCGGCATATGCTGATCGTAGGGGAGTGGCAAATTTACCTACGAGACTGCTGATGACGACGATTTTACCTGATTTACGTAGGAGCATCGCTGGCAACAGGGCCTTGGTGAGTGCAATGGTCGCCAATAAGTTGACGCGAATGATCATTTGGTCTACTGCGAATGCGGTATGTGCTGCCACGGATCGTTGCGAAATACCCGCATTGTTGACAAGTATATCAACTGGCCCGCTCAACTGGGTGACTTGGCTGGCAATATTGAAGATCTCTTCTGGTTTGTTCATATCCATTACTACAATGAAGACCTTTGCTCCCAGTAGCTCGCAACTGTGCTTTACATCATGTAGGGCTTGCTCATTTCTGCCCGAAAGGATCAAAGTTGTTTGATGTGCTGCAAATGCTTTTGCCATCGCTTCGCCCAATCCTGAGGATCCTCCAGTGATCCAGACCGTATTTCCTTTGAATTCATTCATATGCTAAATGTAGTTTATTGGCTATTGAAAAGCAAACAATGGAAATAGTGGATGAGTTGTCGACTCTATTTTGAATCGACTTTTTCATAAAATCTGAAGCCTCCTTTTTGATAGAGGAATTTCAACAAGGGATTATCTTTTGCCGCTTGGAAATTTGATTTGGTGATAATAAAGACGGGTTGATCTTGTGGATGATCTAATAAATAATCCGCATGATCTAATTCCTTATTGGTGGAGTTGGGAAATTGAAAATAGAAGTAATTGGTATAACTCTTGTAACCCTGAGTGGCAACATAGACTTTATTTCCTGCTTTTTGCTGCAAAAATTCAATTGCAGGACCTTGCGTGTATTCCTCTATTCTTGGTAAAATGAAAAAGAATAAGGAAAGCATCGCAATGGAACTAAATCCTCCGAGGCTAACAAGGAAGCTCACCCAATTTTGCCTTTTCGCCGATTTAAATGCCAGAAAACAAAGCCCAATCATTATCAATCCAAATATACTGATCCACACCGGCCAGTTCACTTCGATATTGAATGAATCAAAGGCAAATTGATCTTTTGAAAGCAGGTGAATCCAGCTAGACTTATTTTGAAAAATGAAAGGAACTGAAAACCACAATGCGCCTAAAACTAACCCAAAGCCAAATAGAATATTTCTCATCCATTTTGGCGCAGCCTGCTTAGAATCAATGCAACTATGCATAAATGCCGCCGCTAGAAATGACAGAGGCAAATATGCCATTGAGGAATAATGCGCAATTTTAGTTGTGGTGATGGTAAATAATATCATCACTATCCAGAAAAGACTTAGCATCCATATTCTGATAGTCTTCAAATTAGTAGCGATATGATTTGAAGATCTCAATGCAGGAAGCGCCATAAAAGACATCGGGAAACAGCCCAAGAGCACCAATATGAAATGATAATAGAATGGTTGCTTATGACCTGCCACAGGCTGTGTAAATAGGTCAATTTGGTATTGGATGAAATGCTGGAATATTTCCCATCCATTGAAGTAAATATTCAAGCCAAACCACGTGCCAACGATTAGTGCAAATGCCAAGGCAAAACCCACAAATAGTCGATAGCTCGGAAATTTTTGGAATTTAGTGACAATTTGATAAATCACGAATGTCAGCAAAAAAAGCAGAAAACCTACTGGACCTTTTGTCAATACTGCAAGACCATTGAGCAGCCCTGCAAATATGCCATATTTAAAACTTGATTTTACTGACTCATTTTCTGCTTCAATAAGCGTGAATATCGAGCTGAAAATAAATAGATTGAAAACAGGATCAATGATGCCAAATTTGAAATAGAAATTCGGTAAAAGTGCTGCCAAATAAATTGCTGCCCAAATTAATCCGAAGCTTTGATTCTTGATTTTATTTCCCAATTGGTACAGGACAAGTAAAGTGATGGTACCGCAAATGGCGTTGGGCAGCCGAGCTGCGAATTCTGTCACGCCAAACAGGGCCATGCTGAGCGATTGGAGCCAAAAGAACAGGGGTGGCTTCTCCCAAAATGCTTCAAATCCGATCTGGACAGTCATGAAATCATGGGAAAGCAGCATTTCTCTGGCAGACTCCGCGAAATTGATCTCATCCCAATCGAACAAGTGAACTGCCCCCAATCCTAGGTAAAATGGTATTGATATCAACAATATCCAGAGTATCGCTCGCTTGTTGCTCAGTATTGGAATCACGAATTTGCTTTTCGTTTCCAAATGAAATAGATGGCAGCAAGAATCACCAATTCAATAGCGATAACTAGTAGTCTATAGAGCCAAGTTAACAGCAGATTGACTTTCGCGACAGCAGTTCCGATCCCCGGCGATTGACCGATTGTGTATCTGACAATAGGATTCATGTATAGTTGACATTGGTCAGAGGACGCCAGGATACGCGCAAAGGGCATTTTTTTATCCAAAATATACCGACCGGTATTTTCATTTGATTCAGCCAAAAGCGTTTGATTTGGCCCTATAATTTTTACATTATTACAAGGCGATTGGAAGGAATAGCTAATCGTATCGCCATTTGTGCTCAGATATGAAGGTGCAAAATCCCTAATTCCATCTTTTGCATCGACGCCATAAGAATGTCCTTTTTGAAGCGCCGAGAGGACAGATTCAGCCGTTTTTTGTTCAGCGTATATTTCATTCCATTTTTTGAAGGTAGGCTCTTTGTCAATATCGTGAGTGTCGTCATTTCCAACTACATAAACCAAGTGGCCTGTTTGAAGAGCCGCGTCCCAAGAGGCAGAGGAATTGGCATAGTGATTGAGCACTTCGATAAATTGATACCCGGTCAGTTGCTCCAAATCTCTAATGGAATGACCATTGCGCACTATCGGATGATTGATTGTGACCAAGCCACCATTTTCTCGTATGATGTTAATTATTTGCTGCTTTTGAGAGGTATTTTGCCAGAGCGGAAAATCAAAAAGCGAAGCCCGTTTTGGATTAATGCCCAGCTTATGCGATTTCATAATATTGATACCATGTTCGTAAGCTGCAATATATATCGGACTATGGTTGCTGTCTTTAGGTTCTAGGCAATGATAATTTGAAATACAGGCTACATCATAACCCCTTGCAGTATAAGCTTGGCTTAGTTCCTCGGGCGTATCATGACCATTTGTGATTTGTTTCCATGCAATCGAATGAGCATGAAAATTGGCTTTAAGCGTTTGTTTTCCGTCTAGTCCCTGATAAGGATTCAAAAGGTTTTCTCCAGCAAACGGTTTTGGTTCCGGGAAATCGTAAATGATAGTCTGGACATACAGCAATCCGCAGCCAAACAATACAGTCAATATCAAGCTCAGCAGCAGCTTGCCTAGTAGCCGAATCCCGTACAACAAGCCTTTAAGCATATGAACAATGGGGTTTGTACTTCATTAGTGGTAAATGTAGAGATTTGAAATGAGAAAAGTTGAAGGCTGATGAGTCGATTAGTTATGTAGTCGAATGTCGCTGCGCTCAGATCATTTAAGGATTGGGAAGGGAAAAAGGAATAAGGAATAAGGAATAAGACCTTTGCTAGGGTTGCGGCGCTCGGATTTTGTTGATGATTCGATGATGCGACGATTAGAATAGTCGAATCAATAACATTTGGCTGGTTATCATGGCTTACGCCTCTGGCCCATTTTACACTTCGAACGACCTGAAATACCAGAAGGGCATTCATGGATTGGAATAGCCGCGGGCAGCTCCGCTGGATTCGCAATATTGAAAAAGATAAGTGTTGGCGCATAAAATTTTATGCACGCGCTACAAACGAAAATTGACCAAAGGGGTCGAATCTGAGCGATTGCCCCTCCAATGGTTTGCTTTATGGCTGATCAAAAGTCCGCTTATAAAACGGTTGAGGTTCGCGTTAGGGATTAATTGTAGCGGTAAGGCATGCCTTGCCGCTGAACTGAACAGCGATGCACGCTCTTCCACTCTACGCAAACATTTGATTTTCATTATCTTATGCCATTTCATGGCTAAGAACGATGATCGAATTGACTTTTCTGAAGGAATCTTAGACGCGCGCTAAAAACGAATACTACCCAGAAGGGTCTCAACATTATCGTGAAGTCAACCTATTTCAGGCAATGACAATTCCTGAACTCTGAACTCTAAACTCTAAACTCTGAACTTCCCCTTACGGCCTAACTTCCTTCAGCAACGCCACCTTCTTCCTATCCGCCTGATACACTGAATGATAGAATATAGCAATCTCTTTGTATTTGTCAGCAGGATAAGTGCCCGCTTTGACTTCTAGCGTTCGGATGTATTGCATTTGATCATTTTCCAGACTAAGCTCGGTATGATAAGTGCCTGACGTACAATTGATATTGATATTTTCAGGAACGGTTTCAAATGTAAAGCCGGGCGGGAGGGAATAGTAAACGGTATCGGCTTGGATGAAACTGTATTCAATGACGATCGGTGAACGTCTCAGTGCGTTTACATCATATTTGGTGTTGCTGCGACTAATCAGATTCGGCTGGATGAATAGGCGCTTGCCAGAGATCTGTGCAAAATCTGAAAATTCGAATTCAATATCTTCTCGAATACTTGGGATATCGTCCGGTAATTCTTCAAAAGAATATTTCTTGAGTTCAGAATTTTCAATCGACAAATTTGATTTGCAGTGCTCTTGCATTTTTTCCTTGGACCAATAATGTGAAAGGGCTACTACATCTTCCTGCAGGATGCCGGAAATATTTGAAATAAGTTTGGAAGACAAACGCCCATTTTCGTCAATAATTCCTCGCATTGTCCTGATCTGCCGATTCCATTTGGCATCATAAATCGGAGTTCTCACCAGTTTGCCGCCTTCAGGTGTGATTAGCAGCGCATATCGGTTGTCGGTGAAAGTTCCCAAAAATCCCATGGGGACGAATTGACTGGTGCATTCAAGCCAGGTAGTATCCGTTTTTTCAGGAACGCAGAGGATGATATGTGAAAAGTTCGCACTACAGAATTCGGGCATGAAATAATGATCCTCAAATTCGCTTCCGGCATTGACGAGTGTGTAATAGGAGGGAATCTTTGCCTCTTGCAATAGAGCGTACATGAAATTGCTCAAGGCCTTACAATCGCCGTATTTATTTTGATACACAAAGGAAGCTGGAAATGGCTGCCAACCTCCAATTCCCAATTGTATGCTGACATAATGGGTATTGTCCTGAAGATATTTGTATAAGACAGCTATGCGTTCTTTTTGCGTCTTGCAATTTGCTATTAATTGCTGTACTTTATTTTTCAATTCGATTGGCAATTCCGATTTTCCGGCATTTAATTGCAATATAAAATCGCCGAATTGCTTCCAAGTCGACATATTTCCTTTGTAACCTTCGATCTCAAATGTGGAAGGAGCGATCACAACCATTGGGGCGATATTTCGCCAGCCTGCGCTGTTCGATTCCACTGACATGGCCTTTTGATTATTCATTTGCCATTCAAAAATCTTTTGATCGGACTGCAGTGAAATCTTAGGGTCAGGAGCTCCATTTAATGCCTTAAACCGCAAATCGTAATCTTTAGGAACCGCCATTTGCAAAGTACTTTTCTCGACTGCTATCTGTTGATGATTCATCGGATCCCAATCGGGCAAAAACATCATATTGTCAGATTCATATTCGTATTCAAAGACCACGGTATATGGAAATTCTGCATAAGTGGCATCGAGATACTTGATTCTGTTGTCGGTGATTAGACTATTGTCAAGGTAACTTTTGTCCTTCAGATCGCTTTTGGAATAGCTCTTTACTTTGACTCCAATTGCATTATATACAGTAGCTTGGAATTTGCGAATTGCTGATGATTTGTCGTAAAATTGTGCAAAATTGGCCAGCTCAATTTCAACCGTATTTAGGATGGTAATTGCCTCGAGGGAATAGTAACGATATTTGCCGAGCGATACTATTTCCGCAAACATCGAATCTTTCCTGACCACAGCATTCGCATTTAGCCTTAGGGAATCAGGAATAGATTTTACATCATATGCAGCCTGCCCAATGGATTGAAAACAGCAAACAATTGATAAGAAAAATGCTAAGAATGATTTCATTTATGATTCCTATTTTTTCCTAAAAACGACCATTTCGCTGTGTTTCTTGGCAATTAGTGCATAGAATTCGCGGAGATTATTGTATTGCTCTGGTGGATAAAAGGTATTGTTGATAGTGATCTTAGTTCTGACTGTCACTTTTGCATCGTCTTTGGATACCGTATATTCGAAGGCTGCATCTTGCTCATTTAGCGTGACTCTTGCATCCTGCGGCAATTCATCAACGACATACCCGGCTGGAATAAAAATTGTCGATACAATTAATTTGTCGGTGCCAAATGGCATTTCTACCGGATATTTCCGATGAGCCGATTTGAAGGGATTATCCTTCAGACCTTCATGCATAAAGGGCTCAATATATAGCAGAGCATCAGTCGATGCAGGTAGTTCCAGATCATATTTCACTTTAAGAACGATATCAGGATTTGACAAAGAGTCGATCATAAGATTCGACAGACTGTATTCATTTCCCACTTTCAACTGCAGCTTTTTGGAATAATTTTCTTTGCCTTCTTTTGCAATATCTTCACGTAAATCGAGTGATTCAAATACGCCCATTTTGCCTTGATAGTTCCAAATTCCCTTATTTGCATCTGATTTGAATACCAGATTGACGCTCTTCTTTTCTTTGACAGAATTTGCTGCGATATCCACTTGAAATGGATTAGACGTCATTACTTCTGCCTTACCATTGTAAAGATCTTGGTCAATAAATCCAAATCCTGCATATCGATTGCTCGGATCGAGGTAGTAGATTTGTTGGTCAATTTTGACATAGCAAAATACCTTGTTGAGGCGATTTACAAAAGGATAAATATCAGGCGGATAACCAAAATCTCTTGTGCTGGCGAGGACAGGATAGGCAGTAATTCCTATATGTTGCAGCATCGTAAGCAACATAATATTCAGATCGGCTTCTTCCCCTTTTTTGTCTTTCCAAACCGTTTTTATGCCCTTGCTCAGACCAAAACTTTGGCCATCAATACTGCTAAAGTGATCACGCACATATGTATATATCAATTTGGCCTTTTCCAATGGCGTTGTGGCATTGCCGACAATACCCGCGATTGGTTGGTCAAGCCAATCATTAGGCTTGCTAAGGTGTGCCCAATAATCATCCGATTGCTTCAATGCATTGGAGAGTGAGGCCCATGACCCTAATATATCGACCACAGGGGATAGGGGAAATACTTGAGATGATAATTGAAATTCAACCTTGCTTACGTGGTTTTCGTACGATGTTACGTACGGTTCTTTTTTGAGCGCAGGCACGTCCTTAATTGCCCATTCGTACAGTTTAAGTTTCGCCTCGATCCTTTGAGTAATCTTGCGATCTGATATAGATTCTGTTGGAACTGAAATGGCAAATGTCCTGCGATTTT
Source organism: Saprospiraceae bacterium (assembly GCA_039927395.1). Lineage (GTDB taxonomy): Bacteria > Bacteroidota > Bacteroidia > Chitinophagales > Saprospiraceae > JBDSUZ01. Next base: position 10,222 of record JBDSUZ010000310.1, read on the forward strand.
CAGATACTTTCTTGATGTCATATGGCAAATATCCCTGGCTATTGACGACGTATTCAAAATATTCGGGCAGTTCGACAGTATTTTCGCTCCACAAGCAAGGATAGTCTTCAGACTGGAATGTCCAAGACTGCAGGTTGAACAAGAAATCGGATTCGACCTCATAACTGACATCAATGATCGTTCCTGCTTTGACGGCTGGCATAGCGAATTTTCGGAGGTAAATATTCTTAGTATGAGGGTCAGTATAAATGGCATCGTCCTTCAAGCTGGTTTCGACTATTTTCCCATTTTCAAGATTGAAACTACTAGCCTTTAGCTTTAGTATTTTCTCCTTTTGGAAATCCTGTTGATACAATGGGATGACGAAGAATGAAGCATCAAATCCGGCCTTGTCGATGATCTTGATGCGTACATGGCGACTAAATACAATCGAGAACCAGGAATTTTGATTTCCCTGAAATTCCGTGCTCCCGATATCGTAAAGTATCAATGCATTCGCATTAGAATCTATCGGATAACGTTTCGAAAAATCTTCAATGGCAATGTCCCCAAATTTGACCTTCGGCTTCTGAAGGTCCTTTTGACCAAATATAGGAATGCTGATAAGTAGGAAAAATGCGATTTGAATCCAGTTGCTACGCGACATTTGAGATAATTACGTGGATAGATATAAAGGGAGCAAAGATAGAGAAAAATAGAACCCTCGCAATGTGTTGCCTAGTCGCTTCTACGGATGTCGAGTCATTTTTCGGCAATAAAAAAAGCCGCTGGGAGATTCCCCAACGGCTTTTGATATTTGATCAAGCTGCAATGCAGGATTGATTATGATTACATCATACCTGGCATACCTCCGCCCATGTGACCATGGTCGTTGCTGTCTGCCTTAGGCTTGTCGCTGATCACACATTCTGTGGTCAACAACATACCTGCGATTGATGCTGCGTTTTCAAGTGCGATACGAGTTACCTTGGTAGGATCGATTACACCTGCTTTCTTCAGATCTTCGAATGAATCTGTGCGGGCATTGTATCCAAAGCTTCCAGTTCCTTCGCTTACTTTCTGTAATACGATAGAACCTTCAACACCAGAGTTTTCAGCGATGATGCGCAATGGTGATTCAAGTGCTTTGCGAAGGATCGCTACACCGATAGTTTCGTCTTCATTGATGCCTTTGAAATCGTTCAAAGAAGCGATAGCGCGAACTAATGCAACTCCACCACCAGCAACGATACCTTCTTCAACAGCTGCACGTGTCGCGTGAAGTGCATCGTCTACACGGTCTTTCTTCTCTTTCATTTCCACTTCAGTAGCAGCTCCAACATACAAAACTGCTACTCCACCAGCCAATTTAGCTAGACGCTCTTGCAGTTTCTCGCGATCGTAATCAGATGTTGTGATCTCGATTTGTTGTTTGATTTGGCCAACGCGTTTTTTGATATCATCTGCAGTGCCGCTGCCGTTGACAATAGTTGTATTGTCTTTGTCAACTGTCACTGTGCCACAAGTGCCCAAATGAGTCAATTCAGCATTTTCCAGCTTATAGCCTTGCTCTTCTGACAACACTGTTCCTGCAGTCAGGATAGCGATATCTTCAAGCATAGCTTTGCGGCGATCGCCAAATCCCGGAGCCTTAACAGCTACGATTTTGAGGTTTGCACGCAAGCGATTGACAACCAATACACCTAAGGCCTGGCTATCGATATCTTCAGCAATGATCAAAAGCGGACGTCCAGTCTGAACTACTTTCTCCAGGATAGGCAGGATTTCCTGCATGTTGGAGATCTTCTTGTCGTAGATCAGGATATAAGGATTTTCATACTCAGCTGTCATGTTGTCAGCGTTGGTGATGAAATACGGAGACAAATATCCGCGGTCAAATTGCATACCGATCACTTCATCCACATAGGTATCTGTTCCTTTAGCTTCCTCAACAGTGATGACACCGTCTTTGGTTACGCGTTTCATAGCGTCAGCGATCAAGGTTCCGATCTCTTCGTCATTATTGGCTGAGATTGCAGCTACTTGTTGTATTTTTTGGAAGTCGTCGCCGATCACTTCAGACTGTTTTTTGAGGTCTGCTATGATAACTTTGACAGCTTTGTCGATACCGCGTTTCACATCCATTGGATTAGCGCCTGCAGCGACATTTTTCATACCAGCGTGCATTATCGCCTGAGCCAATACAGTTGCGGTAGTCGTACCATCACCAGCCAAGTCAGCTGTTTTTGAAGCGACTTCTTTGACCATCTGAGCGCCCATGTTTTGCACTGGGTTTTCCAATTCTATTTCTTTGGCAACTGTCACACCGTCTTTGGTGATGGTTGGAGCTCCGAAGCTCTTTTGGATGACTACGTTGCGGCCTTTTGGCCCTAGAGTTACTTTTACGGCATTTGCCAAAGCATCGATGCCCAATTTGAGCTCGTTGCGGGCAGCAGTATCGAATGAAATTTCTTTCGCCATTGTGTTATGGTTTTTACTTTTTTGAGTGTTAAATGGAAAATTACAGGACGATCAGGATGTCGTCTTCGCGCATGATCAGGTAGTCAGTACCTTCAAAATTGAGTTCTTGACCTGCATATTTGCCATAGAGGACGATGTCACCAACGGTTACAGTCATCAAGTTGCCTTCCTTGCCCGGTCCTACAGCGATTACTTCGCCGCGTTGTGGTTTTTCTTTGGCAGTATCAGGTATGATGATCCCACCTTTGGTTTTTTCTTCAGCCGGTGCAGGCTTCACCACTACTCTGTCGTTGATTGGTTTCATGTTTGTTATTATATGAGTTTATTGTGAAATAATGGATTTCACTGCGCCCGCTTCATGAATCGTGCCAAGCGCTATCTGACTGACAATCTTGCACAAAGCTGTAGATCTTTGCTGGAAATGGCAGTTAAGATTGACAAATTGGCAAGGGATTGGAGTTTAGAGTTCAGGGTTCAAAGTTCAGAAATTGAAAAAAATGGCGAAAGGAAGTTGCGAGTTTGCGGATAGGGGAAGGTCGATAGCTTCCTTTGAAGTTTGATAAGTTTTATAAGTTGGAGTAGTTATATAGGTTAGTTAAATAAGTTTAAAAGATTTATAAGTTTAGAAACGCCATGCGCCTTAAGCCATACGCATTTCTCTACGAGAATCTAGAGAATCTGGAGTTTTTCAAAATCTACCTGAATTATTGAGAAAACTACCCCGGCCTAACGGCCACCCCTTCAGAAAAGGGGAAAACATGGCTTTTTAGTTGGCTCGACGTTTTCAGAAAGAACAGTGCTATTGCCTAAACTTGCTTATCCGCCACCAAATGAGTCTGTTCCCCTCTCGAGGGGTGGACCCGCGAAGACGGGACGGGGTGGTTTAAAAGCCGCCTTTCTTTCTCTCACTAAATCATCGAATCAACAAATACACAAATCATCGGAGCGCAGCGACTTCAAAAGCGGCGTTGGGCGTTGAGCGACTGAAATGTTCAGAGTTAAGGGTTCAGAGTATAGAGATTCCTGGGTCCTTGGTCCCGGAACAGCGCGAAGCGATTTTTTCAAATCAACAAATACACAAATCAACAAATCATCGTCGCGAAGCGCCTTCATGAAATGGCGTATGGCATAGGAAACCGCCAAAAAGGAATCGCCTTCGGGCGCTAGGCGACCGGAAGCTGCTTGAGTCCTTGCAAACTTTGCAAACTTTGCACACTCGCAAACTCCAACGACTGTTAGTAGAGCGAACCCCCATTCCTTCTTCCACCCTTTCAACAAAAAACCTACCTTTAACAAAAATTCTACCATCCATGTTTTTTTCGATTCCAATCTATCTCCGCTTTGCCCTTATCGCTGCTTGCTTGTTGGGCGGTATCGCCCTGTCCGCCACCTATGGCTTTTGGTATGGCTTTGTTTTTATCCTCGCTGCGTTGTTACTCATCGTTGGGTATCTATTGCTAGGTACTGTGCAGTCTTCGGCGATGAAGATGCAGACCGCTGATTTTGGGGGCGCTCGTCGCCAACTCGGACTCACCTTCTTTCCAGGATTACTATATAAAGCCAATCGCGCTTACTTCTACCTCCTACACGGCACCATAGCTGCCCAGGAAAAAGATCACGACAGAGCAGAAGTCTACTTCCTCAAAGCGCAAAAGACCGGCCTTCCCACCGACAACGAAAAAGCGATGGTTGCCCTTCAACTAGCCAATATCCAGGCCACCAAAGGCAAATGGAACACCGCCGAACTATACTTCAAACAACTCAAAGACCTCAAAGTCACCGAAACTCAACTCAAAGACCAAATCAAACAATTCGAGATGGGCCTCAAAAACCGCGGCGCCAGCAAAATCGGTGGCCAAGCTATGATGCAGGGCGGATATCGGGCTGGGGGTAAGAGGGGGAGACCGAAGATGAGGTAGTGGGGGAAATATTCTTTCATCGAAAATAGCTTAAAATCAACAGTTTGTTCAAATGGAATAGAT
>JBDSUZ010000311.1:0-7710 GCA_039927395.1 Saprospiraceae bacterium
ACTGTTTTCCGGTTTATGCTCTTTCCTTGACTCTAGCGCTTGATGGTCGTAGCAAATGCTTCTGCGTCCTTTTGGACTTTCGGCTGAACAATCATAGAAGATGAACTCTCCAGTAGATTTGTCAAAACCGACCACATCTGGCTCGCCACCACTGCTTTCCATTTCGTCGAGAGACCAAAGCTTACCTGGAGACGATTCTAGTTTTGCTGAAACTTTGGACCATTCCAAACCTTTATGGCGGTCCATATTTTTTGCAAAACGAGTCGCCAATTCTTTGAGTAGAGACTCTGCTTGGCTAGCAGGCAATTCTTTCATAGTTGAAGATTTAATTTCCAATTATTTCGGGCTAATTTTAATCCTCCAATCCCTTGCCTTCAAGTATTTGACTTGTATACTTTTCAATTCGATCGATTCGAGTCTTGCTCTGTTTAGCTGATCCAAAATACAGCAAATATCCTCTCTGACGACCAGGTGTCAGTTCTTCAAATGCTTTCTTTAATGCAGGCATATCTTTTAACTTCTCTTCAAATTCTTCGGGAATTGTAAACTCCTTCGTTTTCTTCATTGGAACTTTGACTCCCGCTTCCTCCAATTCACAAGCTTCAAAAATAAATGCCTTCAAAGTTTTCTCCAAACTTACAATTTCAACTACACTTGTAAATCGCACCTGTCTTGCAGCTTGCACATTTTCAGTTTGTTGTATAAGAATGCCTTTTGGGTCTTTTAGCAATACTCCTTTGTGAAACAATAGTGCGCAATAATCCTTAAATGCATGAATCAGTACTATATTTTTCTGCTGAAATGTATAGCATGGCACACCCCATTTTAACTCTTCCTCCAATTCACATTGTAGAGGAATAAGTCTCAATTGTTCTAATTCTTCTTTCCACTTTTTAGCTTTGTCGAAAAAGAAGTCAGCTTTTGGATTCTCCTTACTCATGGATTAAATTGTAGTGGATACTTTCCTGCTTTCTAGTCTGAAATACCAAGATACGACAGTTAGCACCAAAAGTAATGATGGTCCAAAAAGCTCTATTGGTTCACTTGCTCGCACAATATGAGATATGATAGCACCCGACATTGCAAAGAAAAAGCCGGCGTAAGCCCATTCTTTTACTAAAGGTAATCTAGGCAGAAGCACAACTATGACCCCTAGGAATTTCCAAATTGCAAGAATCGTCAATAGATAAAATGGGTATCCTAGTTCCGTCATTTTATCAAGCTCTTGCTGCATTCCCGATATTTGCACGACACCTGTAGATACCATTCCCAATGACAACCAGACTGTTGCTATCCAATAGATGATTTTGTTCCTTCTAGACATGTTTTGCTATTTTGTTTTGTTAAAAATCGCCTCCAATTTATCATGCGCCATGTTTAAGCCGTAGGCAAATGGCAATTTCAACAATTGATCTCTAAGCGCCACTGAACGATATACAATTTGCATATTGAGTTTACTTCTACTCTCATCAATTGCTTCAAATTCAAGGAATTCGAGTTGGGCTGGAAAAGGTGTATTTTCCATTTCAAATGTTCTGGTGATTTTTTGATTTGGGACAATTTCGTGAATCACACCGTTGGCTCTAAACACTATATTTCCCTCCCCATCACTCGTTTCAAATTGCCAACTTCCATGCTTTTTGCTTTCGAGCTTTATCACTTTAGTTCCCATCCATTGAGCGACAATTTCGGCTTCAGTATATGCGGTAAAAAGCAATTCCAGGGGAATATCAAATTCTCTCGTTATCAGTAAGTCCTGACGGCCTGGTTCTGAATGGATTTTTGTCTTGCGATCCATCTTATGCTTTGTCTTTTGCTTGTATTTCTTCATTATCGATTCCAATTTATCAAACCGATCGTCCCAGAGTTTACGAAATGGCTCAATGAAATCCGCAACTTCCTTCATCTCCTGAGGATTTAAATGGTAATATATTTCCCTACCATTTTGTTCCTGTCGGAGCAATTCGCAATCAGTAAGTATCTGAAGGTGTTTGGAAACTGTAGGTCTAGCCGTGTCAAAATTTGAAGCTATGGCTCCCGCCGTCATGGATTGCGAAGCCACCAACACAAGGATGGCCCTGCGAGTCGGGTCGGCTAAAGCTTGGAAAGGATCTCTACGAAGTCGCATTATGTAGCTATTTGACTACAAATATATATGTAGTCATTCAACTACGCAACTTTTTTTGACATTTTTGTCATATTTCTTGACACTCCAATTAGAGATCAATTTTTGTTTGGGGAATCCTATTTTCTAGGCATACAAGAAAGCTTCGTCGCCTTCGGCTAGCAACCTAATATTCTCAAGCACCCTGCTTCATGTACGTTTTCCAGAAAGTCTTTGTAAATAGCCAATTCAGGGATAGAGCAAGAGAATACTAGAATGCATAGTATATGTGTATTCTACCAATATTTCATTCGGCGTTTGTTCGGTAGTTTTCCACTCACCTACAAACTTTGTAAATCCAAGCAGCCAGGATTGAAAATTGCTCACTTCTATCATCCAATATTCATTTTCAACCCGTTCAATGACTTTATCATCGGATGCGTATCCACCCTTTTGAGTCGCAGATTTGGCGGCATAGACTTTTTTGGAGTAACCAGGTTTGCCCCAATTTTCATCATCTGTACTGTGAGTAACTCTTGGCATCAAACCTAAGCCAGTATGAACTTTGGCCACGTCGCATAACATTGGAGATTTGAATGCTCTTTCAAGGCAACAATGGTAAATCGTGCTGATGGAAACTTTGGTGGTCATTGGATTAATACCAACTGATTTTATTTGCAATAATTACTGCAAAAGTATCACTTCGTCGTCGTACTTCCCATCAACACGCCAAGTTTCTCATATTCGATATCATTTGGCTCCCACAATTCGATCTTATTTCCTTCCAGGTCCATAATATGAACAAATTTGCCATAGTCGGCGCCTTCAATCGTGTCAGTAATGGTCACACCTTCCTTTTGCAATTCTACGACTAGCGCTTCCAAATCCGCAACACGGTAATTGATCATAAAATCCTTGGTCGATGGCGCAAAATAGGTCGTCGACTCCTTGAAAGGACTCCATTGCGAGTAACCCTTCTTTGTGGAATCTTCCGCTTGTCGCCACTCAAATACAGCTCCATATTTGTCGGTATTTAGGCCAAGGTGCATTTTATACCATTCCTTCAATTTGGCTGGGTCCTTGCATTTAAAAAAGATTCCTCCGATTGAATTTACCCTTTTCAATTTTGCATCAGCATCCGATTTCGAATTTATCAGATTATTTGCAGCAAATCCCAACCCGAATGAGGCAACCAATGCAACGGCAATCACTAGCGATTTTTTCATTTTGCGAGAATTTTACTTTGATAAATACACCCTAATTCTATGAAATATCTTTGAAACAAATTATTTGGAGCTCATTGATACTTCCATCAGCGTTTTCAAAACCTTGAGGTCGACGTCAGACAACTTATTTATATACAAGCACCCTTTTCCAGTTTTGTGTTTGCCAAGCTTTTGCAAGGCATCGGCATGAGCTTCCATATCAAATACCAGATGCAAAGAAAGATTGGCCTTGCGCGGTGAAAAACCGATTTTGAACCATTCCACTTCTCTCCCAGAGGCCGGACTCTTGTACACTTTCTTTCCAAAACCAATCATTGCGGCGCCCCACATTTTTGGCTCTTCAGCGCTGGCTTGCTTCATCATGTCCAATACAACAAAACTGTCCTTGCGTTGCTGTTCATCCTCTACAGAATTGATAAAGTCCACGACGCTAGATTCGGAATCTTTTGTTTTGATGACTGCTAACTTTGCCATGATTAACTGATTTATGATGCAATTTCACCCTATACTAAGATAGTACTTTCTCCCGATTCTCGCAAAACTAGGAGCAAAGCGACCTTCGACTCATCAAAAAGGCTGCTGGAAAAACGGTGTCAGGTGTGGGGTGTGGGAAATTTTGGTTCTTGGTACTAGGTTTTGGGTTCTGGAAATTGATAAATCATAGAGATCAATGGTTCGAGTCCTAAGAGTCCTAGTTGTCCTTCAAAGATGTCAAGATTCCCTAAATCTTCCGATTCTCCCGAAACTAGGAGCAAAGCGACCTTCGACTCATCGACTCATCAAAAATGGTGTGAGGTGAAGATATTTAGTGCCACAAATTTGAAGAAAGATTTGATCTTGCAAATAGCAAATCTTCTTTCTCTAATTTGATCATTGGATTATTTAACCGATCTATTGAGGCCTTAATTCTAATCCTATCTTTTTGAGAAATAATTGTTGGAATCAGATTTTCCAGTTCTATTTGAAATAGCCTGTGCACAACTATTAAATCGCGCATACCAAAGGGGCTTATTCCATTCATTAACTCAGACATATAAGTTTTCCCATGCCCCAATAACAATCCCAAATCCTGTTGAGTCATCTTAAACTGGCTCAGATTCTGCTTAATAATATTTTTTCTGGCTTCAAGAAAGATTCGTTCTTGCTCAGCAATAGACTCAGCAATGTCGTTCTCCTTAATCCTGATTTCATCTACATCCGATTCTTTGGACCAATGCAATTTTTCATAAGCCTTGATAATGGCACGAAGCCTTGACCTTGACTCGATCATTTCGGGATTATCTTCCAGCAATAAGCGCAATTTTCTATCCATAACTAAAGCACTCTCGAGATCTAGCTCATTTGACAATCTTCCAGCTTTTAAGATTCGTTTTAGATCAGGTTGCTCTTTCATTCCTAGTTGATAAAACCATGGGCCTTCAGCCACTTTTTTATGGTCGTTTTGTTATTCTTGAAATTGGTCTTGTATTCATCATGACTTCCATACCAAATTACGGTTGCTTCTCCTTCAAACGCAAATTCAATTAAGATCAAGACGCGATGAACATGGATATTAAACATGTAAAACCATCTGCATGCACAAGATCAGCGTCGGGTCTAATAATTCTAAGTTCAACCGGGTTGCTGATATCCTCACTGTTGAGTTCCACTGGTAATTTGTCAATTGCAAGCGAAAGCCTCTTGTTGCCGAAGTTCTTTCTTCTTAGCTTTTCTAGCTTAACAAGCCCAACAATTTCCATTGAACAGTCAAATATAGTGATAGTTCGGTAAATAACCGAACTATGGTAAAATTGAGTACATCAGCCAAAAGGTTCTCGAACAAAAACAATCACGAAATCACAAAAGTTTTCTCTGGTTTTCCTCCTCGCCAGCGCGTCAGTAATCAAAATACTGAATTATACAGAATGAATCAAAGCACTTTGTCTGGGCTCTATATCTCAAATGCCTCCACTCTTTCCTTCGCATCTGCCATCAAATCTTGAAAGCGTTTTTCATTTCTAATATTGGCAAATAATAAATCGGAACTAAGGAAGCGGTATGGAAAGAATAACACCATGGAATACTCTAATAGGTCAAGCGCTTTATCTTTTTCTCCAATTGCTGCATAACATTCTGCGAGGTGGAATGCAAAATGTCGATCATCTCTTGCCTGGTCTTCTAGTTCTTTAGTGGCATATTGAAGCGCCTTCTCCTCATTGCCTTGCAAGCCGTATTTGAGAAATAAAATCTGATTCGTAAAAGACCACCCTTGCGCCGATTGTTCAAGTATATCAACAATTCGATAACCTTCTTCATTCATTCCACACCAAAAATAGCCCGATGCCAACATCCACTGTGTAAGCGGACTAAGTGGATCCATTTGGTATGCCTTTTCAAAATAAGGAAGACAATCCATTATATTGGTGTCCATAAAAAAGGAACCATGCATGATATGACTCATAGGATTGAGTGGATCAATCTCAGATAACTTCTGTCCAAGGTCATATGAATCCTCACTTTGTCCAGCATATAAATATACCTCGGCCAAACCAAAAAGTGCGTCGTAGTTGGAAGGTTCGATCTCCAAAGCCTGTCGCATTGAATTGGCCGATTCTTGGATATTTCCCTGCGCCCAATGCAACCATCCCTCCACCACGTGCCCGAGCACAGAGCGTGGATTCAATTCAAATGCCTTAACTGCGCATTCCTTAGCTTTGATCAAATAGGAGCTATCTGATTTGTCCAGGAAACGGTAGTAAAATGTATATCCAAAACCTAGAAGTCCAAATAGCAAATCATTTGGCCCTATGAGGTCGAGCCCATTTTGCAAGAGTTTAAATGCCTTCTGAAACGAATCCTTTGTGCCCCTAAATATTTCATGTCTGGCTTTGAGATAGCAATCATAGGCATGAATATTAGCGATCGGACGTTCTGCAATCATATCTACTTCTTCAGGAGTCAATTTGAGCTTAAGAGCATCAACAATGGATCTTGACACCTGTTCTTGCATTTCAAACACATCCTCCAGCGTTCCACTATACTTTTCGGCCCATAGCTGCACATCATTGACAGCGTCGATTAATTGGGCGGTAATTCTCAGATTATTTCCCGCCTTGCGGACACTTCCCTCCAACACATATTGCACGCTCATTTCTGCCGCAATATCTTTCATTTTCTTTTGAGTGCCCTTAAGAGTCATGCTGGAACTCCTAGAAATAACCAATAGCAACTTGACATTGGAAAGGTCGGTGATGATTTCGTCAGTCAAACCGTCGCTAAAATATTCTTGCTCGGGATCGCTGCTCATATTGGCAAATGGCAGCACTGCAATGCTATTCGGCCTGCGTTCAATTGCAATACTTTCAATTGCTTCAAAAACTTGACCAATTGCCAATGCTTCATAAATCCTAACTGGATCTTTTACATTCTTCAGGGTTTCTTCTCCGATAAATCTCGTCTGAACCATCTTTTTATTCAACACATTATGTCGAACAGATTCGGAGATATAAATGCTGCCGGGTTTAGCTATTGATTGAATACGAGAGGCGATATTGACTCCATCGCCAAATACATCATTGTCTTCAAACACTACTTCGCCCAGGTGTATGCCAATACGGAGTTGAAATTCGTTGGCCGTATTGCAATCCATTTGGATCTGAAGTGCGGCATTGACGGCGTCGGAAACGGTATTGAAACTGGCCATAACGCCATCACCTAGTTCCTTGATCCATCGTCCATTAAACTTGTCGATGACAGGTTTTTGCAATAGCCTGTTCTTGCGGAGGATGTCAAATGCGCTGTTTTCACTTTGGCCCATCAGTGCTGTATAGCCCACAATATCGGTAAACATGATAGCAGCTAGCTGGCGGGACTGGGACATTGGAGTTGACTTAGGATTTCCTTCTGCCTAAAGATATCATTCTCGGAAAAATAATGCGAATACTATTTGCAAAGTTACCGAGAGATGTGTTATCTTCGACAACCCAGAAGCTAGAGTCCATGTAAGACGACAAGACCTCAAAAATTTACGATTAGAAAATAGGAAGGTAAGGATGTTATTAACTCTAAAAATTAATCAACTCGAAATTGAAAAACCTACTTCCTCATGGGAACGTGTTTTTTTAGTCCCAGAAACTTGTTTAAATCACTTTTAAGTGTCTTATTAAATGCGAAATCTATTCACTTCCATCCTTGCCTTTAGTCTTGTCCTATCTTTCATTTCAAGCGCCCAATGCCAAACTCAATCAGAAAAACTAAGCGATGCTACTTGGATCTTAGTGAATTCCTATAAAAATAATATCCAAAATTCGGGAATTGAGAAAAATAGTTGGTTCACACCTGGCAGAAAAGACGACAAGTATTATGTTACCTTTTCCTTTGAATTCTTTAAGAATCAAGATG
>JBDSUZ010000312.1:0-6925 GCA_039927395.1 Saprospiraceae bacterium
CGATTGTGCGCATCAATTGGCATTGGATATTGGTTGGTCGAGGGGTCGTCGACAACTATTACTCCTGGCGCAGTGCTCAAAATATGGCGAATCTCATCGAGATCAAAATCTGATTCAAATTCGACATTTACTGATTCGCTATGGCCTCCCATAACTGGAATACGCACCGTAGTTGCTGATACACGGATACTTGGATCCTCCATTATTTTCATGGTCTCATTGACCATTTTCATCTCCTCTTTGGTGTAGCCGTTATCAGTAAATTGATCTATATGAGGGATGGCATTGAGGTCTATTCGATGTGGATATGCCATTTGCCCTTCGATGCCCGCCCTTTCGTTCATTAGTTGAGTGACGGCATTGACACCTGTACCTGATACACTTTGATAGGTTGACACAACGATTCTCTTGATCTTGAATTTATCGTGTAATGGCTTCAAGGCAACCACCATCTGTATCGTCGAGCAATTTGGATTGGCAATAATGCGATCTTCGGCAACAAGTACATGAGCATTGACTTCAGGCACGACCAATTTCTTGTCGGCATTCATCCGCCAGGCCGATGAATTGTCGATAACGATGGCGCCCGCTTCCGCATATCGCGGTGCTTCCAGTAATGATGTAGCGCCGCCAGCAGAAAACAGCGCCAAATCAGGCTTCATTGCAATGGCTTGGTCTGAAGTGACAACTGTGTATTGATTTCCCTTGAATGTAATCTGTTTGCCCGCCGAACGAGAAGAAGCAACAGGAATCAATTCTGTAAGCGGAAAATTACGTTCAGCCAGGATTTCCAGCATTTTAGTTCCCACCAAACCGGTAGCGCCAACAACAGCCACTTTCATAAAAATTCATTGATATTTGAGTTCAGGTTCGCAGGTGGCTACAATTTGCCTTTAACCTTGATTGTGCACGCAAATATAAGGGCATTTGCCAATAAATACCTATTTTTGGTCAGTAGCGACAACCCAAACTTATGTTGAAAAATATCATAGTAAGCTTCTTATTTTTTGCAATAATTGCTCCCGCGAGTGCTCAGTTCATTGAGCAGTTTAGTGACGGAGAACTCTCAAATAATCCGACCTGGCAAGGAGATTTGGGTAATTTCATCGTCAATCCGGGCCTCGAACTTCAATTAAACGCCTCAGTTGCCGGCAGCTCAATCATATACTCAAATTATTCGCTCCCTGATAGTTCCATTTTTGAAACGTTGATTCGAATGCCATTTTCGCCGTCGACAAACAACAAATTGCGTTGGTATTTTCAATCAAGCAGTTCGGATTTTGCGACCGCGAATGGATATTTTATAGAAATTGGCGAGACTGGATCTACTGACGGATTGAAATTATTTCGTCAGACCGGAGCTACCGTCGAATTGATTGCTGCGGGAGATTCAGGTGTATTGTCGACGACTGTAAATGTTCGCGTGAAAATCGAGCGTAGAGCGGCTGACAAATGGACATTGTGGGCTGACTACAGTGGGGGCAGCAATTATCAATTGGAAACCACTTTTACCGAGGCTAATTTTAACGTCGCAGGCAATTACTTCATCGGTTTTCAATGTCTCTACACAGCAAGCAATATTACAAAGTTCTACTTCGACGATATTAAGATTGAGGCAATTACCGCTGATATAGTACCTCCATCCCTGCTTTCAGTCCAGATTGTAAATGACCAGGAACTCAATCTGACATTTTCGGAGCCAATTGCACCGGGATCAATCGTAAAGGAAGGATTTAGCATAAATCCAACCATTGGGACCCCACAGGACGCATTTGCAAATGCAGCAAATCAAGTCACACTTTTGCTTTCAAATCCATTACAAAATGGTGCCAGTTATGTATTACAATGGGGCTCAGTAGCTGATTTATCTGGCAATGTTGGCCCTGACCAATCCTTTCCATTTATATATTTGATAGGAAATGTGCCTCAAGCAGGCGATTTGATATTTACTGAAATATTTCCCGACCCCGACCCTGCAATAGCATTACCTGCAGTGGAGTATGTTGAAATTCACAATCGAACAGATAAGGTCCTTTCTTTACAAGGAGTCATTTTTGCTGATGCAACAGCTGAATATTTGTTGCCTGGAATCAACCTGTCAGCGGGAGAATACCGCGTAATCTGCAGGCAAAGTGACACATTATTATTTGCCAATTTTGGCCCGACTTTGGGCATTCCGACATTTCCAACACTCACAAATTCAGGTGAAAAACTGACTCTAAAAACTAGCAGCGGTAATATTCTGCACCAGGTTGAATATACCATGGCATGGTATCAAGATGTAGTCAAATCAAATGGTGGCTGGTCAATTGAACTAATAGATCCGAGCAATCTATGCAATGGCGCTAGCAATTGGACCGCTTCGGTCGATGCTCGCGGTGGAACACCTGGCTTGGTCAATTCTGTGTTCCAAATCATCGATGACACGGCTGACATCAAAATCCTTAAAGTAATTCCAAATTCCGATACTCAATTGACAGTCAATTTTTCTAAGTCGGTGACAGGATCAATTGTAGGCATGAATTCAATATTTCATGTTGTACCAGGAATATCTGTTAGTTCCATTACTTATGACCCTTCAATTCCAAATTCAGCAGTCCTGACATTGGCTCAGCCTTTGCAAAAATCAGTTTTTTACATGCTAGAAATTGACCCGGGAATAGCAGATTGCCAAGGAAATCAAAATCAATTCAAACAAAGCTATTCATTCGGATTGCCCGATGAGCCGCTTCCTGGAGATTTGGTTATCAATGAAATACTATTCAATCCAGGTACCGGAGGGACACGATTTGTGGAGCTTTACAATGCAAGCTCCAAGATTCTCAATTTGAATCAATTCTCATTGCAGAATTTCAATTCATCAAACTCTCTGCCAAGTCAAATAACTACTGAGAGCCTGCTCCTCCCTGAAGAATATGCAGTTTTTACAGAAAATACCACGGACATTTTAACTCGATTCACCGTATTGACTCCGACACATCTTTTTTTCAATGATTTGCCTTCGCTTGCTGACAAAGCAGACAATATTACTTTGTTGTTTCGATCTTCTTCGGGCCCTTTGATGATCGATTCGCTCGACTACAATGAGAGCTGGCATTCGCCATTTTTGCAAGATAAAAATGGGATATCCCTCGAAAGGATTAATGCTTCTGCACCTACTAATTCAGCCTCAAATTGGCAATCTGCTTCGAGCCAGGCCGGATATGGAACTCCAACTGGTCCCAATAGTCAATATCGTGCCCAGTCAAATGCAGGAGAGGTAGAATTAAGTATTCCTGTGCCAGTATTATCACCTGATGGCGACGGATATCAGGATTATTTGTTGATGCATTATATCAGCAAAAAAAATGGAGGGATAGCTAATATCAAGATTTTTGACGTTCAAGGACATAATATCAAGAACTTAAAATCTTTGTCGCTGCTGGGTGAATCAGGAGATTTTAAATGGGAGGGTGATAATGACAATGGCGAAAAAGCACGTATGGGAATTTATACAATACTATTTGAAGTGGTGTATCCAGATGGCCATAAGTCCCAGGCAAAACTTAATTGTGTGCTAGCTGTCAAATTATAACAGCATTTGCCAGTTTAACTAAGATCATGGTTCATTTTCATTGCTATTCCTTTGACTCCATTGACAAAATTCAATGGTATAGAATCCTTCAATTACGGCAGGAAATATTTGTTGTTGAGCAAAACTGCCCGTACCTCGATCTCGATAACAGGGATTTTGATGCATATCATCTGGTAGGATCAAATGTTGAAAATCAAATCCAGACATATTGTAGGATTCTTCCACCAGGTATTGCTTACCAAGATTACTGCTCTATCGGACGCGTGCTAACGGCGGCGGAATTTAGAAAGCAGAAATTGGGTAAATCCTTGATGCAGGAGGCCATTTTCTACTGCAATAAGCTATTTCCAAAATATCCAATTAAGATATCTGCCCAAAGCTATCTATTGGATTTCTATTCAAATCTCGGATTCGTCGCTACTGGCAAATCATATCTAGAAGATGGCATTCCGCATGATGAGATGATATACAGCATCCACAACTGATTTGTAAGTCATAAGAGAGCTTAGGATAAGCTCACTAACTTATTAGTACTTACATATTAATTTTATCTGTAATTTTGCGCTTTCTTACCTGAATAACTCTTTATGCGCTTATCAAGAATATCACTCGCAGCATTTTCATTTTTGTTTATCCTCATGGCTTGCAAAAGTGAGAGTGCCGAACAAAAAACAATTGATGACAATGCAAAACCGATGCTAAAAGGTTTTTGGTCGCTTTATAGCACCGGTACTGATGAGGCTCAGATCGTGTACAAATTTGAGGAAGATGGCAAATGGACCTGGTACAATGAACAGGGCGATCGCAATCAACCGACTACTTATAGAATGAGCCCTTCGCAATTGAATCTTTCATTCAAGGAAGGCAAGACGGCAGATCTCAATTACAATATTGACATGTCAAGTGACACACTTTTGGTCCTAGAGGCACTAAATGGTCCCAAAGCAGGAGTAACATTTGTCCTAAAACATATTGGCGACAAAGCCCTTTCTATAGCCAAAGTATCAGGTACAGTAGGTAAAGATCCATTGACTAATCAATCATTCAAGTTGTCAGATCAGTCCACTATATTGGTTCGTGTCAAATCAGATCTTGGCTTGATTAGCACTGAATTGGTCAATAAGCAAGGCGCCGTTATTCGCTCCAATATCCATTCTGTATGGGTTGGCGATCTAATGGCCAGCGAATTTCAATTGAAAATAATCGGCAGTGTATTTCCAAAAAAGGACGATGCTACGATGGTAATGCCAAAGGATATCAAATTTGAAATTTTGATCGATCAGATCAAATAGTACTTCAATAGAACAAAAGTTTATTGCTTGCTCATTTGCCCAATAGTACGCTTGTAGACCAAGGCAAATCACCATATTATTTAAGAGCTAATGGCAGGCTTATTGCCCTTTAGCTAGGCTACATTCAATATACGGTGATATCAGTGTAATGCAGAATTGCCATACTTATGGCTCTACCTCGGCAATAATAAGTACTAGTACATTTGTTTACAATTTAAATTCTTGCATTTGATTTTGAGCACCCCAAATAAATAACCTATTTACTAACAATAGATTACACATTACAGATAATTTAAATCGTAAAATATCGTTGTAAGAGAATTAATAAAAAGTCAATTTGGCATTTTATTTGCGTATTAAGAACTTATATTTGTTTGTAAACGACCCGTTTACACAACTTTCCGATGATCAAAACTCAAGTTTCAATGAAAAAAATTGGTATTCTATTTGGAATGGAAAATACCTTCCCTCAAGCCTTTGTAGATAAGGTAAATAGCAAGAAGGTGCCTGGCATTACTGCTGAATTTGTCAAAATTGACAAAGTTGCTCAAGGAGAGGCGACTGACTATGCTGTAATTATAGACCGTATATCGCAAGACGTTCCATTCTATAGAGGCTATTTAAAGAATGCTGCGCTTCGCGGTACTGCGGTTATCAATAACCCATTCTGGTGGAGTGCAGATGAAAAATTCTTCAATAATGCATTAGCAACCCAAATCGGTGTTCCTGTTCCTAAAACGGTATTGTTGCCATCGCGTGATTTACCTACGGATACGACATCACAATCTTTCAGAAATCTAGCCTTCCCTCTTAATTGGGACAACATATTTGATTATGTGGGATTTCCTGCATACATGAAGCCATTCTCTGGTGGCGGTTGGAAGAGCGTTTATCGCCTCGAGGATATGAATGATTTTTTCAGCAAGCATCAGGAAACTGGACAGTTGGTAATGATGCTGCAGGAAGAAATAGTCTTTGAAGAATATTTCCGTTGTTACTGCATAGGTGGCAAATATGTCAAAATCATGCCTTACGAACCTCGTAATCCGCATCATTTACGCTATGTCGTTGATCGTCCTCCGACAAATCCAAAATTGCTTAAGACAATACATGAATACGTACTTCGTCTCTGCAATTATTTAGGATACGATTTTAACACAGTTGAATTTGCAGTTAGAGATGGCATTCCATATGCAATTGATTTCTGTAACCCAGCACCAGATGCCGACGTGCATTCTGTCGGACAAGAAAACTTTGACTGGGTAGTAGAACATGCAGCACTATTTGCAATCGAAAAAGCAAAAGAACAAAAAGAAGGACAGGATAATCTTACTTGGGGCCTTTATTTGCAAAATGCATCAAGAGGTGGAAAACTCTCAGCTGCCAAAACAACTGCAGCTGCACCAGCCAAAAGAGGAAGAAAACCTGGCTCAGGTAAAGCAGTTAAGGCAGTCACCGCCGTCGCAGCAGAACCAAAGAAAAGAGGAAGAAAACCGGGCTCAGGTAAAGCAGTTAAGGCAATTGCAGCAGTTTCCGCCGAACCGAAAAAGAGAGGTAGAAAGCCAAACCCTAATAAGGTAGTTGCAGCAGTTTCTGCTGAACCGAAAAAAAGAGGTAGAAAACCAAATCCTAATAAAGTGGTTAAAGCAGTAGCTGCTGAACCAAAAAAGAGAGGTAGAAAACCGAATCCTAATAAAGTAGTCAAAGCAGTAAGTGCTGAGCCGAAAAAAAGAGGAAGAAAACCAAATCCTAATAAAGCGGTAAAAGCTGTATCTGCTGAACCTAAAACGAGAGGAAGAAAGCCAAATCCTAATAAAGCGGTCAAAGCAGTTTCTGCCGAACCGAAAAAAAGAGGAAGAAAGCCAAATCCTAATAAAGCGGTAAAAGCAGTATCTGCTGAGCCTAAAACGAGAGGAAGAAAGCCTAATCCTAATAAAGCGGTAAAAGCTGTATCTGCTGAACCTAAAACGAGAGGAAGAAAGCCAAATCCTAATAAAGCGGTAAAAGCTGTATCTGCTGAACCTAAAACGAGAGGAAGAAAGCCAAATCCTAATAAAGC
>JBDSUZ010000313.1:0-3487 GCA_039927395.1 Saprospiraceae bacterium
ATTGAAATGGATGATTTCGTGGCTCAATTGCGCAGCGTCGAATTACATAAGGATAAAAGGTTAGAATTGATCAAAGTCCTTCAAGAAGGTAACTTTCACGTTGATGGTGATTCAACATATCACATAGCCTATATTCAAAATCTCTATAATCTCGCCAAAGTGCGATGTATAGAAGGAGTTTCAGATGACCGGATCAATCAAGATCTAGGTCCCATTCTTAATAGCATCTATGTCGACTCACTATTGGGCAATTGGGAAGCATATGCCCTAGACAAGGCCCAAGCCTTGCGATATCAGTTGGTTTTGTCGTCACGACAAGAAATGGTGGATGGAGTCATCTTCTACCATAACATGCTGTCTAGGATGGTTGACAATCCCATTTATGATGAAATAAATATGAATTCCTTCAATTTTGTCAATGCCTGCTTCGATAATTTACTTTGGAGATATCCTACGCAAAATGAATTTACCTCAGGTTATAATATGGTGGAGTTCAACCAACCTGCCCTACTCTTTGGCAAAACGGGTCAGACCAAAAAGGACTTTATAAACATTGTCGTCGGCAATCAGGAAATCTATGAGGGCACGATTATATGGTGTTATAAGCAACTAGTGGCTCGACAACCCACTACGACAGAAACTTTTGCCCTCTTACCCGATTTTCTGCAGCATCAAAAAATTGAAAGGATCCAACAACAAATCATGATCACAGATGAGTACGCCAATTTTAAATAGAATTACAAAGCAATCATTCAAATTGCTTTGTCTTGCATTGCTGAGTGTTGCATCTGTATTTGTCTCCTGCGAAACAAAGACCTATGTCTACGAGCTCAACGACGGGAATGTTAATCCTGTGGACTATGGGACCAAAAAAACAAAATCTGCAGAGGTCTTTCTGAATGTATTGTACGCCAATATGTTTCAGACGGCAATGAGTCCAAATGATTTGGTCCGCTGTAACAACGTAATTACTTCAATTGGTGACAAACAAGTTGCTTACGAGACAGTGATCAGCAAGTTTATGAATGACCCGGCGGTGAAATTGCCTACCAATGAAGCAATGCGTAATAATATCCCGGTATTCATAGATGAGACATATCGGCGATTTTTTGTCCGTCATCCGACGGAGGCTGAGAAGACATATTTCGTGCATTTTATCGAATCCAACCCAAATATTACACCTGAACACGTGTATTATTCATTTGCGATTTCAAACGAGTATTACTACTACTAACCATGGAAAGACGGAAATTTTTGATAAATGGAACCCTAGCTGCGGCAGGTAGTATTGTGATGCCCTATCTCTTGCCCACTGGACGATTGTTTAACCCGACAGGTAGGCAAATTTCCAAGCATGTGGTCTTTGTACAATTTGCCGGAGGTGTTCGCCAACAGGAATCCGTACTCAAGAGATATCTTGCCGATAGCCAGGGGCTCGATATTGAAGGCAATATCATGTACAATATGTTGAGTGGTGAAGCGCCATTTCAAAAGATAGTATATGGAACAACAAGCCCCGGAGGCCAACCGGGAGGTTCACCAATTTCACCTATACTCTCCACTCCTCTTGATCAACTAGGTACGCTATTCAACGAAGTGCGCTATTCACAAGGTAGTACGGGACATTTCGGTGGACTGAGTACAGGAGTCTCTGGCCATTATGGTACGACTCAGGGCTTAAAGCAAAGACCACTGCATCCCACGATACATGAGTACGCAAGGAGATTTGGGGGTCTGAAAGCAACTGAATGTTGGTTTGTGGGCAATGGTATCGGCAATAGCACCCCACTTTTAAACCATTCGGAACACCCAGATTTTGGAAGCAAGTATGGCGCTAATTTCCTTTGCCCAAATGTGGCCTTTGGTCCTTCAGGGGAGAAATTTCTGAAAGGCTTTAAAGTGTATGATCCTGAGACCGAATTGGATCCGATTCGTCAGATGACAGCATTTCTCAATGAGCGATTCTTGTTGAATGGTGGTGAAGTTCCAAATCTTGGAAATACTGACGAAGAGAAGCAGGATATCAAGAATTTCATTCGCAATACATTCACAAGATTGGATACAAATCAAGTGTCCTTTCCGCCAGTGACTGACAATGGTGATGCTGTCAATATAGGTTATGCCACAGAAGTTCTTCGCTGGTTCAAGCCAAAGATTCTAGTGGTCAATATGAGCGCAGTAGATTCATGTCATAGCAACTATTCTGGTTACCTCAAAGCGCTCCATCGTGCCGACCATTCGGTAGCGTTCCTTTGGAAATATATACAAGAGAATATTCCTGAAATGTCGGGCAATACCTCCATGATAGTAATGCCAGAACACGGCCGAAATTATGAGCATAACCCAATTACCGACGACAACGATTGGTTTGCTTTTGATCACAACTCAGATCCGAATTCTCGTAGAATATTTACCCTTATGGTTGGACCCAATATACCTGCAGGATTGAAAGTAGGCTCAGAAAATAATCCGATTGGAGATGCTAGCGACGTTGCCCTCACTATGGCTGATATGCTAGGTTTCAAACAAGAGGTATTGAATACAGGACTTGTTGCCAATGTTGCTCAATCTTTATTTGACAGGATATGAGTACAAAAACGATACCACTGAGATTGGTATATTTTCTCATGGCCTTAGTTTTTGTGTTTTCCTGCACAGATGCCGAGCCAGATAATCCTTTTGACAATATCAATACCGACCCGATCGATACGGTTCCCGATATCATTCTTGATCCAAATACCATAGAGGGCCTTCACAAAAACATGTTCAAGCCAACATGTGCCAACTCAGGTTGTCATGACGGCACATTCGAACCCGACTATCGGAGCATCAATAGCACTTACAATACCTTGGTCAACCATCCAGTTGTCAAAAACGACTTGGATCATACATTCAAATATCGTGTGGTCCCTGGTGATGTCAATAAATCAATATTGATCGCACGCCTGACTTATGATATTGATGGATTCTCAGGCTTGATGCCATTGGTGGTAGATCCCAATAGCAACTGGCCAGCCAACAGAGATGCTTACATTCAGAATATCAAAAACTGGATAAACAACGGAGCTAGAGATGCTGCTGGTAATACGCCTGGTACCTCTACTCTATTGCCTAAAATGGAAGGTGTACTGGTACAGGTAAATGGCATCACATTGCCGAGGAATGATGCGGGGCAAGGAGCCGCAAGGATTTTGCAGACGGTAAGTCAGGTGGATATTTATTTTGCATTTTCTGATGACATTACCGCAGCAGCTCAATTTGGAGTCAACCAAATTCGATTCCAAAAAAATCCTAATGACTTCAGTGCTGCTAGCCCGCTTTCGCTCGAGATTTTGGCGCAGCCTTTACAAGCACCAGGTTATTATTTGCCCAATGTGTCATATACCCACCATATATCCATCAATCCAAAAGACTATATCGCATTGAATGAAACAGCATTCTTTAGGATAATGGTTAAGGACTCCGATAATCCAGCAACTGAAATGCC
>JBDSUZ010000314.1:0-19464 GCA_039927395.1 Saprospiraceae bacterium
AAAACTGTCCACTGGCTGTAACTTGGAGAATCACGGATCCTAACGGTACTGTCCGCACGGGAACTAATGATGTATCAGGTGAGATATTCGAATTGGGTACGAGCAATGTTTGCTACTTCATCACCGAGACTCAAGACCCTGAAGGCAATGGTTTGCTGTCAGATTCTTGTTGCTTCACGGTTGTGGTAGAAGACAATCAAGCGCCTGCTATCACTTGTCAAGCTGATCTTACCATCAACAATGACCTCGGTGATTGCTCTAATGAATTTACTTTGGTACACCCGATCGCTACAGATAACTGTGGCGTCGAGTTCAGATACTTCAGTGTATTGAACCCTACGGGTATCCTTACTCCGAATGCAGATGTTACTAACATCCTCACTTCGGATTATATCTTCCACGTTGGTCTTAGCATCGTTACTTACACTGCTGTAGACTCTTCAGGTAACTCTGTCACTTGTTCATTCCGCTTAACAGTGGTCGATGATGAAGTGCCGGTGATTACTTGTCCTGCTAGCATCACTGTAGCTGCTAATACAAATTGTGAATATGTTGTCGCTGGTTCAGCTTTGGATGCTTCGGCAACCGATAACTGTGGGGTGATGTCATTGACTCACAATTTCTTAGGCGCTCCGAGAGATTATACACTTGACAACGCTTCATTCCCACTCGGAATCACGTCGATCACATGGTCAGCTGTTGACTCTGCTGGAAACGTAGTACAGTGCTCGATTACCGTGACGGTAATCGATTCCACCGCGCCTACATTCATCAACTGCCCTCAAGACACATTGACATTGTCAAACTTCGTAGATGGATGTGTTGGTTCTGTTGTTTGGAGTGTTCCATTGGCTACTGATAATTGCGGTGCTACGGTAATACACACACAAGGACCAAATCCTGGTGAGGTGATTTCCGTAGGATTCTATACGATCGAGTATGTAGCAATTGATGCTGCTGGCAATACAGATACTTGTAGGTTCGTGCTTAGAATTGTGGACACTCAAAAACCAATGATTCTTTGTCCACAGAACATTACGGTGGATACTGACGACGACAATTGCACATGGGAAAGCCCGGCAAGTAGCTTGCTTCCTATCACGGCAATGGAAAATTGTCCTGTCGCTATCACATGGATCGTAACTGCTCCAAATGGCGCAACTTACAATGGTACTAATGACGTGAGTGGTTTTGTCTTTGAAAAAGGATTGAGCCAAGTATGTTATTATATCATAGAAACGGAAGATCCGGACAGCAGTGGAATCCTTTCAGATTCATGTTGTTTCTATGTGTTGGTTCAGGACAATGAATTGCCTTCAATCCTTTGTCAACTTGACACTACCATAGGCACAGATCCTGGAGTATGTCAAGCAGCATTCTTGCTGCAACATCCTTCTCCGACTGACAACTGTGGTATTGCAGGTTTACAATTGATTATTGAAAATCCTGATGGAACGCATTTCGGACCAATATTCGTAATGCCTGGTGGCAGCTTGAATTACATTTTCCTATTAGGAGAAAGTGAGGTTACCTATATCGCTACCGATAGCTCTGGTAATACTAGCTCATGTACTTTCAATGTAACTGTTGTAGATGATGAAGCTCCAATCATTACTTGCCCTGCAAGCTTGACTGTGGCTGTCAATAATGAATGCGAATTCAGAGTTGAAAACCTCAATCTGAATCCAATATTTAGCGACAATTGTGGAGCTACAATAGCACACAATTACATCTACGGACCTAATACGAACACGCTTCAAGGAAGTATTTTCGAAACGGGAATATACACTATCACCTGGACGGCAACTGATGAAGCCGGTAACAGCGCTACTTGCAATTTCACATTGACAGTGGTCGACAGTACAGCTCCTACCTTCTTGAATTGTCCTCCGGATACGCTTACGATATCCAATTTTGTCGACAATTGCTTAGGTAGTGCAATCTGGTCTGCACCAATTGCTTCCGACAATTGCGGAACTACAGTATACCAAACTCAGGGACCACAACCTGGTCAGGTATTAGCTGTCGGTTTCTACACGATTCAATATGTAGCTAGAGATAGCTTCAACAATACTGATACTTGTCAATTTGTGATCCGAATCTTGGATACACAAATTCCGATGATATCCTGTCCACAGAATATTACGGTTACAACTGACAATGCTGTTTGCAACTGGACCAGTCCTGCTGCTTCGCTCAAATTGAACAAAGCTTCAGAAAACTGTCCTCTTGCTGTGACGTGGACTGTGACAAACCCTGATGGTACTGCCAATTCTGGCAGCTCAGATGTCAGTGGCTATGTATTCGGTAAGGGACTAAGCACTGTCTGCTACTTTATTGTAGAGACCGAAGATCCTGAGCAGAATGGATTCCTGCACGATACATGCTGCTTTACCGTAGTTGTAGTGGACGATGAAAGACCATTGATCAACTGCCCACAAAGCGTAACGATCGGGACTGATGATGGTGTTTGCGAAGCATCATACATGTGGAATCATCCTACACCTACTGATAACTGCGAAGTTGAAAGTCTTGTAATTGTAATTCGCAATCCTAATGGTAGCATCGTCGATACTACTGTAGTGGTTCCGGGAGCATCAGTTACAAGAGTATTTGACAAAGGCGTCACGCTGCTGACTTATGTAGCAAGTGATTCGACTGGCAATACACGTACTTGTACGTTCACAGTAACTGTATTGGATGATGAGTCTCCACAGATCTATTGTGATTCAGTAATTGCTTGCAATACATTTACATACAGCGGTCAACCACTGGATATCACTCCACAAGTGATGACAATGGATCTCCTAGTAGGTGTAGATCAGATAATTACTTCGATCGGCATGCCAACATTGAACTATACAAATCCTCCAAGTGGCGTATTGAGCTTCACGCTTACTAGTCCACAAGGAACCGTTCTTAACATCGGCAATTCGGCACCTCAAGGTCCGTTTGCAGCCTTTGTCGGAGAGAATAGTTTAGGAAATTGGAAGTTGACTATTACCAGCACTGCTCCTGAAGGTTGTGGTGAACTAATTAGCTGGAGCCTCAATATCTGCGGAAATAGCGTAGATCAGCAAGGCAACAATCACATCGTGGTCGTGGCTAATCCGAATAGCTGTAGCTATGTGCTGAACAACAAATCATTTGACGTGCCATTCTCCGATAATTGTCCTGGATCTACGATACAGCACAACTGGCTATTTGGTCCGTTCAATAATACTATTCAAGGTTCGGTGTTCCCAGTTGGTATTCATACCATCACTTGGACGGCAACTGATGCCTCAGGTAATACGAGTACTTGTAATCTTGTCATTGAAGTGAAAGACCTTGTACCTCCGATGTTCCTGAACTGCCCTAAACCTGACGTAATTGACAAAACGCAACCTGGTATGTGCGGTTCATTCATGAACTTCTCCTTACCTATCGCTGCTGATCAATGCGGAAATGTTACGGTAACTCAAGTAGACGCAACTGGATTGAATTCAGGTGATATGTTCCCAATTGGAACAACAACCTTGATATTCAGAGCAACTGATGCAAGTGGCAACACTGCGGAATGTAGCTTCAGGGTCGTGGTTCTTGACTTTGATCCACCAACTATTACATGTCCTGCAAGCGTCACGGTCAACAATGATCCGGGTGTTTGTGGTGCTGAAGTGAGTGGTCTTGCTCCTGTTGTAAGCGACAATTGTCCTGATGCATTGAATATTGTATATCAGGTTGAGTTCCCTGCAGGAAGCGGTATCATTGTAGAAAGCGGAACTGGTGATGCAAGTGGTTTATTCTATGAAGTGGGTATCAGTAATGTTACTTACAAAGTACAAGATCAACCATTGCTACTAATTTCTGAAGTAACTCAAAATGTTGGTGCAATCAATGGTGGAACAAATCCATTGCCTGCATTCATACAAGTTATTAATGGAGATGATTATCTGGAAGTGACTAATCTAGGTGCAGCATCATTGGATATTAGCGGATTAGAAATCGTTCGCTACGGTTCGATAGCCAGCAGTATCGAAAGGTATCTAATACCGCAGGGTACAATTCTGCCTTCGGGTAGGGTATTGACTATCCACTATGGCAATGGTACCGACGATCCGATCAATTTCTTCTTCAATGCCAAATGCGCACTTGATAAAGCAATCAATGCTCCACAGGCTTACGTACTACAATACAAAAACATCGTATTAGATGTAGTTGGAATCAACGGATTCAATCCGGTCACGGGTATATTCCCTGTGGTAACTGCAGCTGATTGGACTGGTGCGACTCCGGTTCTCACAAACCAAGGTGGCTTCTATCGTCAATATGAATTTGACCACAACAATGCAATGGATTGGTTGGTAAATGATGTCTTTACTCCTGGAAGCATTGGAGCATTAAACAATACTCTGACGGCTTTGCCATCTAATGGAGCAACATTTGGTTTGCAATACAAAAAACCAAACGTAGCTATGTGTTCCTTCCAGATCACAGTAAATGACGTGGAAGCGCCTGAATGCGGTATGTTGAGCCAAATGAACTTCGTTGGAGGCGGTGGCCCGATTCAGGATGGAATGTTGTTGAAGAGTATGATCAATGTCCCTGCCAACTTTGAGGTCGGAGACGTTAATCTGATCAATATCAATGGCACCCATGCCAACACCGGACAACTGGTGTTCAGACTGGTAAGTCCTGCTGGAACTGTCTTGATCCTTGGTCAGAACCTTTGCCCTGGTGGTAGTGGTTTCAACTTCGGACTTGATAGCGATAGTTTGCAACTGATCACATCTGCTCCATGTAGTCCACTAGGTGGAGGTAAATCATGGGCTCCTCTGAATAACCTTAATATTTTCAACGGAGAGAATAGTCAAGGTATCTGGACACTGGAAATAGCGGATATGACCGCAGGTGCGACAGGTCAATTGAATGGTTGGACACTACAATTGAGTCAGATACTGGCTTATGCCCAAAGTGATACCACTTTGGAAAATCAGGCAGGATTATGCGGAGCTCCATTTACATGGAAACACCCTAATCTGATCGACAACTGTCCTGGAGGCACGATGGTAGTTGCATACACTAGCGCAACTAATATTCCACTACCAACAGGTGGTCAAGTACAACCTGGAGGCATGGCAACTGAATTCTTTGCAGTGGGAACAACAACAGTAACCTATACATTGATTGATGCACATGGCAACACCAGCCAGTGTAGCTTCAACGTAACGGTTCTGGATGTTGAGGATCCAATCCTTGTGTGCCCTGCTGATATCACTATCAACCTACAACCAGGTCAATGTGATGCAGTAGTCAACTTCCTACCTCTAATAGTAACCGACAACTGTGCGATAGATACTATCATCTCTACTCCTGCCAATGGTTCATTGTTCCATCGCGGAACGACCGTGGTGACAATTTTAGTAACTGATATCTATGGCAACAGCCAATCTTGCACATTCAATGTAACGATCAACGAATTTGATCCAACGGGAAGTGCATTGGCTTGCAATGACAATATCCAGATAAGTCTGGGTCCTGATTGTACAGCTACGGTTGGTGCTGATGATATCCTGGAGGGAAATACTTACGGATGCTACGATGACTATATAGTGCTCATAGGAACCGGAGAGTATCCTAACAATTTCATACCTATACCAAATAGTCCTGTACTAGGGCTCGACGATGTAGGTAATATTTACACAGTCGTAGTCATCGATACTGTAAGTGGAAATTCATGTTGGGGACATATAAGTATAGAAGACAAATTGAATCCCGTGATTCAATGTCCTGCTGACACATTAGTTGTCTGCAATGCCGCAACTGATACTACTGCATTAGGTTCTCCTATACTGTTGAATTGCGAATTGAGCATCACAACTAACTATACTGATCAGGTAATCGATAATGGGGTTTGTAATGATCCTCGTGCTCAGATTATCCGTACTTGGGTGGTTACAGATGCTACAGGCAACTCAGCTACTTGTGTTCAGACAGTGACCTATATGCCGTTTGATCTAGCAATGGTCGTATGGCCGCTAGACAGAGACGGAGTATCTTCACCTGCTATCGAATGCAGTCAAGCAATACCAACTGAGTTGGATCCTGCTGTAAGCGGAGCTCCGACAATCCTTGGTACAAGTATCATGGCTTGGGACTTCTGCGACGCTACCGTTGGTTACAAGGATGAAGTCCTATTCGACTGCGGTGGATCATATGAAGTAATCCGTCACTGGGCTGTTCGCAATAAGTGCTTACCATTGATAGACGGTGTCAATCCAATACGTCATGATCAACTGATCATCGTGGTGGATACACATGGACCAGTATTTACTGCTTGCATGCCTGACATCACTGTCGGTACAGTTCCTTACGATTGCTACGCATTATGGGATGCATCAGCTAATAAACCAATAGCTGC
The DNA here is from genome assembly GCA_039927395.1 of Saprospiraceae bacterium. Classification (GTDB taxonomy): domain Bacteria; phylum Bacteroidota; class Bacteroidia; order Chitinophagales; family Saprospiraceae; genus JBDSUZ01. Next base: position 6,404 of record JBDSUZ010000314.1, read on the forward strand.
AGATCTTTGCGGCAATATTCTGAAATATGAAATCGTAGGAGCAAGCTCCAACAATCAATATGGACTGGGTATTCATACGATCAAGTTCCGCGCTAAAGATGAATGCGGTAACTGGAGCGAATGCATCACTCATATACACGTCATTGACAATCAATTGCCAGTGCCTGTATGCGACAAACCAACAACAGTAGCCTTGCTACAAACTGGTATGGCTAAGGTATATGCCACAACATTTGACGATGGCAGTTACGACGGTTGTCAGCTTGACAGCTTTGCAGTGCGCAGGATGAGTCCAGTGCCTTCATGTGGCATCGACACCAAGTTCCGCAACTACGTATCGTTCTGTTGTGAAGATGTGGCTACATCACCCGTGATGGTAGTATTGAGAGTATATGACAAAGCTGGCAACTACAATGAATGTATGGTCGAAGTATATGTTCAAGACAAAGTGCCGCCAATCATCATCTGCCCTCCAAGCATTACGATCGACTGCGATTATCCATTTGATCTATGGGATCTGAGCGTATTCGGAACAGTTGCCAAACTGGAAAGCGATCGCAAGGACATCAAACTCAAATTGAAAGACGCCAACGGGTACTATACATTGACGCAGATCATAGGCAAAGACGGAATCACTTACGACAATTGCACAGCTGATATCACAGTGCTTGAAACTATCGATATCGACAATTGTGGTACGGGTGAAATCCGTAGAACATTCAGAGCTACTGATAAGAGTGGATTGTCAAGTTCTTGCACTCAGATCATTAGTATCATTAATCTTGATCCGTTCTATGTCAATCCTGATCATATCACTAGTGGTGTGAAATATGTGACTGTCAATGGAGTGACCGATACTGTAGCATATGAAATCAGCAAAAGCACCGGCTTGCCTATCACTGCCAGTCAGGCAGATGACATCGAATGGCCGGCAGATTTCGAAGCGTTTACTTGCGGCGAATCGCTTGTGCCTGCAAACTTGCCTGATGGATACGATGTTCCTAAAATCTTAGGTAACGGCTGTAGTCTAGTAGGTGTTGGTTACAGTGACTGGTTGTTCAATATCCAAGGAGATGCTTGTCTGAAAATCATACGTAGATGGAAAGTGATTGACTGGTGCCAGTTCAACCAAAGCACAGGGGAATACCTGGTGTGGGAATACGAACAGATCATCAAAGTCAAAAACATTGTTCCACCAGTATTTGACACTTGCGCTGATATTACAATCTGCACATTTGGCCCTGATTGTTCTCCATTCGTGGAGCTGATTCAGACAGCAACAGATGATTGTACAAATCAGGATGATCTCAAATGGACTTACAAAATTGACTTGAATAATGACGGTCAATATGATATCACAGGCACTGGAAATAATGCCTCCGGTACATATGCTGTAGGTACACACAGGGTTCTATGGACTGTTGAAGATGGTTGTGGCAACAAACAAACTTGCAACAAGCTGTTCACGGTCAAGGACTGCAAGGTTCCTTCAGCTGTATGTTACAATGGTCTAGCGGCCGACTTGATGCCAATCGATACAGATGGTGATGGCGATCCTGATGCAGGAATGGTCACAATCTGGGCGGTAGACTTCAATGCAAGTAGCTTTGACAATTGTACGCCTCAGAGCAAACTGAAATTCAGTTTCTCTGCAGATACGCTGGACAAAGGCAAGTCATTTGATTGCTCTGATTTAGGAACTAACATCGTACAGATGTGGGTTACTGACGAAGCGGGCAATCAAGACTGGTGTGAGACATACATCATCATACAGGACAACCTGTTGGCATGTATTACTACTAAAGCTCAAGTCAGTGGTTACGTCAAAACTGAAGGTGGTGTCGGTGTTGAAGATGCCGGTATATCGATCATCCATAATGCTATACCATACAATACCGATATGACTGATGTTCTTGGAAATTGGAAGATCCAGGCTCCTGTTGGTGTCAGCTATCAGTTAGCAGGTATGCGCAACGACAAACCACTCAATGGTGTAACTACGCTAGATATCGTGTTGATTCAAAAACACATATTGGGCAAAGCTCCACTAAGCAGCATTTATCAACTTGTAGCAGCTGATGTCAATCATAGCAACAATGTATCTGCAGCGGATTTGGTTGAACTGCGTAAACTGATACTTGGTAAAATCACTTCGTTCACCAACAACACAAGTTGGAGAATGGTGGTACCTACTTCAGCAACTAAGTTGGTCGATGTGGTCGGTCAAAGGTCGGTCAACAACCTTGACACTGCAGTAACTAATCAAGAGTTTATCGGAGTCAAAATCGGTGATATCAACCATAGTGCTAAACCAAATAGTTCATTCAAAGCCTTGGAAAGCAGAAGTGGTAATACACTGAGATTAGACCTTGATGACCAACGTCTGAGAAAAGGACAGGAATACCAAATTCCGATCAAAGCGCTCGATTTCAATGAAGTGGATGGATTCCAATTCACCTTAAACTTTGACCCTTCTGTGGTCGAAATAATAGGTGTCGATGGTAAAGCACTTGATATCAGCGAGGAGAACATCGGAAGAAGCTTCCTGGCAGATGGTATGATGACCGCTAGCTGGAATGGAAAAGAAGCCACAAGCTTCAAAGACGGCGAGCAACTGTTCAGCTTAAATATCAGAATGAAAGAATCGAGCAACTTAAGTGACTTGATCCGAGTAAGTTCTGACTTTACTAGAGCTGAAGCATACCGCACGGGAGGTGAAATCCAGGAACTGAATCTTCACTTCGAGGGTCAGTCCATCGTAGATGCACAGTATGAATTGTTCCAAAACGTTCCGAATCCATGGTCTAAAGAGACTGTGATTGGATTCAGATTGCCTAAGACGATGAGTGCGACATTCACAGTGTATGACGTTTCAGGAAAAGTGGTGTACACCACCGAGCAAACATTCTACAAAGGCGGAAATGAGATTCGTCTCAGCCAAAGTGAATTGAGCGGTAAAGGAGTATTCTATTACAAACTGGAAACTAAAGACTGGACGGCGACGAAACGTATGGTATTGTTGGGCAATTAAGCTCGAACAAATATCTCTATCAAAACAGAGGGGTAAGCTGCAAAGCCTACCCCTCTGTCTATTTAGGCAAATACTGATCTAGCTCAAAACTGCCTCAGCAGCTTCTTCCCCACTGTTGATAGCACCTTCCATAAATCCTTGCCAATCTGCCAAATGCTCACCAGCAAAATGAATCGGACCAAAGGCCTTGTGCAAAACAGGCATCAAGGAAAACCATTGCCCTGGGCCATAGTTGGCATAGGCTCCATAGGAATATTTGTCCTTACCCCAATAATACATTGTTTGATCCGTGACATATTTTCTAACATCACCAAATGCAGGTTTGAGCGCATCTAATATGATATCTAGCCTTTTCTCAGCTTTCTGCGAAGCCATCAAAGCACCTTTATCGCCCGTTGCATATGAAGTGAGAATTCCACTTGATGATGTTTGATTCTTGGTGGCGTGATAGAAATAGTGTGCCGGGCTATCTGTGATCATGTCAAAATCCTCCTGCTTCCAAAACCGTTCAGAGAAAATTACTGGGTACTTGCCAATGCGGGCATATTGCAATGAAAGAAGTGCCTCGACTTTGTCTTTTGGCAATCCGGGCTGCCAATCTATCTTCATGAGAGAATATGTCGGTACAGTACAGATCAATTGATCTGCTATGAATTCCTTGTTGTCAGTTGTCAACACACGCACGCCCTTTTTTGTCTGCTCTACCTTCCCAACTGTGTGGCTAAGGTGGATAAATTCACGGCCTATAGCATCGGCAAGTTTCTCAGCTAATTGGCCATTTCCCCCGCGGATCTTTTGATCCATCTCGTCTTTGTCCGAACTTTCAGCATATTCTGCGTAGGCTACGAATGCGGATGTTTGGCGAATACATTCGCCAAAATCTGTGCTATCCAATAGATCTCTTATGTCAAGATCGCGATCTGAAAAACCCTTTTGAGAGAGGAATCGCCACCAATCCATTTGATCTATCTTTTCCTTGTCCTTATCAGAAAAAGTGCCCCAACTTTCCCGACGCTTGTCCCAAAATGAGGTCATCTCTGGAGAATAGTCCCATTTGCCTGCTGGCGAATACTCTCCTTCATAGGACAAATGTGTCTCAAATTGATTATTAAATAGACTCAGTCCAAATTCTTTACATAGTGACAGAATTCGCTCATGCGAATTGCCGACCCATTCTGCTCCAAATTCAATTACCAGATCGCTTCCTTTGACAGGTTTATGCGAAAAAACACGTCCTCCGATACGGCTGCGCGATTCCAAAACTGTCACCTGAACTCCCGCTTTGCGAAGTGAATGCGCTGCCGCAAGGCCCGAAAATCCTGCTCCAATCACAATTACTTTCTCTGGTCTCTTGTTGGGAATAAAATCCAATATTGAATGGGCGGGAAGGGCCAATGCGCCAGATGCCAATAAAGTTTTTTGCAGGAAATCGCGTCTTTTCATAGGAGCATAGCTTTGATAAGGTGAAGCAACTCACCAAAATAATTAGATTATTCTTATAAATGAAACTTGAATATGATATTCTAAACCCTGCTTAGATAAATCGATTCGACCCCGTGCTGCAAAACACAGGATACCATTAAAAACCAAAATACTTACAATTGATATATGCCTTTATTGAACACTCGTGCTGCAAAATTCAACATGGATGAAGAGGTCTTCCATATAATAGTATGCTTCCTCATTTCAGCCCCATACCGACTGAATGAGGCAAATATATTGCGGTGAACGCTTCCTTCAAAATCGAAATCGCGCCCTACATGCAAGCTCATTTTAATCGATTCCCAGATCAATACTTGCATTGAATTTGGAACATTAGCTGAGGGATTTCGCAGTGCAAACAATAGATAGGTACACTGCTGGTCCCAGACCAAAACACTGATTCCCTGACATTTGCCAGCAGCATCAATCAATTCTATTATCGAGGCAGATTTGTCTTCAATCAAGGCGCTCAAAACCCTTACAACTGGATTTACTTCTCGATTTGGAAAATGAAAGCGGAAATACTCCTTAAAAGCCTCAAAATTGATAGCGACCCGAATCTTAGTCAATGACCTTGCATTCTTAACATGTGATCTTGCCTTCCACCCGGCATCAGCTTCAAGTTGCCGGAGATGTGTTGACTTTGGAACAAAAAAAGTATAGCGAAAAGCTTGCTTGAACCCCAGCCATTGTAAGGCAAATTCACCTTCAAACCCCGGCATCAATTGTTGAAAAAAAACATCAGTTTTTGGCAAATCCAAAGCCAGTTTATCGAGCTTTTCCTTGAGAAAAACATTCCTTTTATAGGGCTCCTCCGGCAGATACCTAGGATTGATCCATGGTCCAGAATAAGCTGTAAGATTTGGCATACTCACAATGGACAATCCCATCCTCTTCTTTGATATGTAAACCCATGATCCAATTAGCCGCGAATCTTCAACCAAATCAATTCGCTTCCAATTGCCAGCTCCAGCAACAAGGTCTAACCATCGATCCTGCCAATAAAGTGGCAACTCAGAAAGTGCCGGATGCGCCATCATTGCTTCTTGTTTTCGATACGAAATCCATCTTCAATTTTGGAGCCCCTTGCCTTCAATCTGGGATGGTAGTGGGCTGGAATGCAAGGCAATGGATTTCCACCACAAAAATCATATTTCGCCACATAAGCCATGAAATCACCCATTTGTATTTGCTCTCTTATTTGGGGCATTTCAACTTGATTAGTAGCGAGCCACGAATGCTCAATTAGAAGATCGTCTTTGATACTTGCATAGCTGCCTCGAATTACTCCGAGTAAAGCAAATATCACAACAACAAAAGACAGGTACTTCAATATTTTAGCTGAAAATAATCTCGCCAATAAAAATGAAATTAAAACAATAGTTGCAAGTATCCATGCCCATGCAAATCGAGGAGCTGGAAATAGGCAAAACCAAACGATGCACATCGAAATCAAGCCTATTAACAAGGGGAAATATTTACGTTGAACTATGAATATCTTCCTGCCAAATATCAGGGAAATTGGCACTCCAAGGGTCAAGCCGAGAGTTATAAATTTGCCTATTAAGATAGACCACTGGTAATCAAACCAATCAGCAAACCATACCCAAAATGGAGGATTCAAGTCGTGATAAGTATTAAATGGTTGTGTGATCATTGTCCGGGCATAATCACCAATATAATTGAATTGTCCTTCAACCATTTCTCTTGGCAATTTCCAATCGACATCAAATAAATCGAAATAATAGATAGGGTATATTAGGTATCCCGAAATAATCACATTTCGAATTAACCAAGGCAATATAACAATAAGAAAGGCCACGGCACAAGGCAATACTTTCCGCCCCATATTTTGACGCCAAGCGGGCAAAAAGAGCAGGGGAATAATCAAAACCGCTGACGAGGCTTTTACTGAAATCAATGTGGCAAGTAGCATTCCAAAGATCACAAATTGCGATCGCGAATCACTCCTTTGCTCAATACTTTGAAGAATCAATATCAGGAAATAAATACCAAGGTAAATGTTAAGAAAATCGGCATCTGTGGAAGTCAAATATGCGCGAAATGGAAAAACTAATGCGGCGGCACAAAGCAAATTAGAAGGAAGTATTTGCGTATTACGACCTTCAAATAAGTTAAATGTTTTGCCTAAGAAAAACACGCCAAAACAAAGGTAAAGTAGACCATTCAAGTCATATAAGCCACTGGGCCAAATGGTGGGCAAACTAAATAAGGCACTCAACACATGAAATCCTGAATTGAATCCCATTCTATCTTCGATATTTGCAAGGCCTGGAACAATACCGTATTGTTCTATCCATCTTATAATCGGGAGATGATAGCCAATTTCATCATCAATTTCTGTAGGAGCAATTGATTTAAGTAATGCAGTAAATGCAATGCAAACCGACAGAAATGCAAAGACTCGATTGTGCTTCGGCCATCGAACCTGCTCCAATCTAGCTTTCAATTCCTTTCTTGATATTAGGATCGAAACAATGGCAATCGCTCCAAAAATACTGAGTAATTGCTGGTTCAAAGGTCGATAGAGAGAAATCCATTCGGCAAGACATAATACGGTAGTCAGGCCACTCAAAAATAAAGTTAAGAGCCCCTCAATTTGAAAACTGCGGGAAAAGAGCCGGCAAAACCGCTCAAACAAAATTCCCCAGCCCAGGAACACTATCCCGATGATTGACCATTGAAGCAAGACAAATCCCACAGGAACAAGTATTTTTACTCAAGGTAAGTCTTTGACTCTATACCCAAAAATGACAATGACCCTTGCACATTTGCATTATCACAGCTAATTATAGCCCAATCCTCGATCCCAACGCTCAGCGCTATCAGGCCTTGGCGGAATATTGGACGGCTAATGGTCACGATGTTACAGTAATCTGCACAGCAAGAAGTTTTCTACCAAAATCCTCCACAATCGGCGATGTCAAGGTGTATCGAATCGGCTCATACACCCTGCGAGACAAAATCGCCGATATTCTGAAGCTCAACAAATCAAGGCGTGGGACCGAAGGAAAAGGCACAAAATCGCCCGGTTTTCTTGAAAAATTGGCGGATTTCATCTGGCGAAATCATTACTGGCCTGATGGAGCCACATTATGGTATCGACCCGCAACAAGATTTGCAAGTAAAATTTTGCAAGCCAATCCACCTGACATGATTCTCAGCGTTTGTTGGCCATTCACGGCACATAGGATCGCGCTACATCTTAAAAAGCAATTTCCAAATTCATATTGGATCGCAGATTATCAGGATCCATTCTCAATTTCAAAGGATTTTACACCAAATAATTTTGCGAAATACGAGATCCTCAACAAATCCGCAGATCTCGAAATCTTACAATGGGCCGATCTGATCACGTTCACTTGCAAACAGGCAATGCAATCGTATGAAAAGTACTTTTCCTCTACCGATATCTTGACAAAATCTGCCGTAATTCCTCCTCTGATTCATCACGGACGACTTGCTAAGGTAAAATTAGAGGACAAAGACAAGATAAAACTTGGCTACTTTGGAGCGCTATACACTAAGATCAGAGAACCAAAAATCCTGATTGAAAGTATGGAATATCTTGCCTCGAAATTGGCAAATAATGGAATCAAACTCGAGCTGACAATTGCTGGCATCGATCCAATATTTAAGAGTGAAATTGTTGAAAATCTTAGAGAAATTGAGATTCATTGGCTGGGAAATCTCGCTTCAAAAGACTTGATTGCAGCTATGCAAATACAAGAAATCTTACTAAGCATTGGAAATAATACAGACTACCATCTACCCAGCAAGAGCGTCGAACTATTGGTTAGCGGCAAGCCGATCTTGCACTTGCAACAAATCAAAAATGATCCTATTCTACAAATCTTTGAAGCTGCGGAGGGAATTTTCAAGGTTTATGACAATTTGGATGTGGCTGCAGATTGGGTCTTGCAACAACACACAGATCCCAATCAATACGACCGAACGGAGCAATCCAAGCGTTTCACAATTGACCAAATCGCGCCTTTATATCTAAAGGGATTTACTGAAATAAAATAAATGATAAAAACCATCAAATCAATTAAGATTCAATTACTCGGCGAGGGCAAATTCGCCTGGTTTGCTTTTGCATTGTTCATGATTTTGCTTTGCATTTATCCCGTATATACAAATATTATGTACGGTCAGGGCTATTGTCAATATACGCGACAGATCGAATGGCTTGACGGCAATTCACAATTTTTCAATCCTTGGCAATATCGCATATTGTCGCCCATCATCATCGAATGCATTCACTTTATATTCTGTCATTCAATCGATTACGTTTTTTCAATAAAGCATTTCTTTCCTCAGGAAAATGAAGAGGTCATACGGTATTACATCATTTTTTGCCTACTGCGAAGCTTTCAAAACCTAATTGTACTTGCTCTTTTGTATTCATTCTACAAGCAATATATCAAGGACTTTAGACTGTTGATATTCACATTGTTGCTTTGCGTGCTATTCATGAGCAATTCAGTGTATGACAGTGATTTTTCATTCAATACCTATTTTGACATCATATTTTACCTATTGGCGGCCTTGGCAGGTCTTCAAAAAAGGCCCTTTTATCAGATTATCATACTCACTGCGCTAGCAGCACTCAACCGCGAAACATCAGGCTTTATTCCGCTGATTTATGGCATGTTTTATGCCGGTTCGCTTCAACAAATTTTTAGAAATAGGAGACTCATGATCGTGATGGCCTTAAGCACAATCGCATACTGTGTCATTTTCGTTTCTATACGACAATATTATGGCGGCCCTGCCACTACAGATTGGTTTCCAGGCTTTGTAGCAGGTGTGAAGCTAAATTTCCAGATGCCAAGATTGCCCTTGAGTATCATGGAGCCGTTTGGAATTGTACTCATATTTCCATTTGTGGCTTTGGCTTGGCGCAAGCGGACAGATCTTGTCTTTCGTCAACTGGCATTGATTGTAATACCAGTTTGGGTGCTAATTCACCTTAGCCTTTTTATTCAAGAAGCAAGAATTTTCTTAGTCCCTGTATTCGTAATATTGATTCCGATGGCAATGCAAGGATGGATAAATCGTGTTGAATCGATCAAAGAGTAAGGTCAGAATAGCTCTGGAAAGAAATCTTGCGCGTGCTTTTTCCAAGTCTGCTTTGCCCTTAGTACAGCGCCTTCTTCTTCCATTTTATTAAGCAAATTACGATCAAGATATATTTCCGCGATTGCTTTTTCCCAAGTCGGTAAATGTCTCTTCAAAGTGATCCCCCCGTGTCCTACCAATTGTTGAGGCAGCCCTCCAATATCAGATGCAATTACAGGCAAGCCAAGCCCTTGAGCCATTGCCGCAACTCCTGATTGAGAGGCTTCGGCATAAGGCAGTAGCATCAGATCTTGCACCCTCAGTATACGATACATTTCATCCTCAGGCAGCCAATGATTGAGAACAATGATTTTGGATTTGATCTCCGACGGAATGGCCAATATCTTTCCTTGCCCTGCAATAATGCAGCTCTCCCATGTATCTGCTGGCAATTTTACCAGCAATTCGAACAAAAAATCTAGCCCTTTATATTCCAATATTCTTCCCACAAATACCAATCTCAGCGGCCCGAAATTGCTTATTTCCTGTCTACGCTCCGCCATTTCAAATGGTGGATGAAGCGACACAATCGACTTTGTTATTTCATTTAAATGCATAGCATTTCTGACGTAGTCCGACAAAAAGCAAATCCTCGAAGCGCGCCTACTAACTAACGATAAATACAAATCATATCCCGGTGCAGAATCTCCTGGATGCAGCTTGGCGTCATGAATAATTGCCCAAACTCGAATTCTTAGCAGCATCGCAAAGCAGATCAATGGAATATTCCATATATGGTAAACAGGAAATATGATGCGGACCAATTGTCCTTTCATTTTCATCTCAATCAAACGAAAAAGCAAAGCGGGAATTCTGAAAAAGCTATTGACGATGAAACTGCCTTTGTCTGAAAATGTGTGCATTTGTCTCACAACACCCGACCATTTGCCAGGCCTTAACTGTAGGTCTTGATGAGCTTCTTTAGATAGCCAGGCATCTATGCTATTTGGCGGCATTTGAGCTAGCAAACTATTTGCGTAAGCTACCGATCCTTTGCGGGTAAGTGATATCCAGAGAGTCTTTGGAGGATGACCCGACCCATGACTATCCATGCAGGATTATTGTGGTAGATCCTGATTGTGATATAGTTCGATGGCAGGACCAAAACAGCGCAAATCCTCAAGGATTTGTCCATACTGTCGATTGACGATTTCGTAGCGATATCGCTCGTGTACCAATGCTTGGCCGTGCAATCCCATTATTTCACGTTGATCCGTATCGAGAATGTGAAGTTTTAGCATAGCTGCTTCCAATTGCTCTGCATTGCCTGCTTCGACAAGCCAGCCATTTTTATGGTCGTTCACCGTATCTCTACAGCCCGCAGTATCGGTAGTTATGATAGGTTTGCCCATCGACAAGGCCTCTAGTATTATCTTAGGCAGGCCTTCTCTGAATGATGGTAGCACGATACAATCCGCATTTCTGATATACTGTCGCACGTCGTCAGTAGTACCATAATATCGAATTGTCTGATCTGATATCCATCGCACCAATTGTTCCTTTCGCACTGAACTAGGATTGCCTTCGTCCAATTCTCCCAATACCCAACATTCTATACTCCGGCCATTTGCCAGCAAAGATCTACTGGCATTGATAAATTCCAATATGCCCTTGTCGTAGAGCAATCGACCAATGAATGCAAACACCGTTTTCGGATTTTCAATCATCTTTTCCATTGGAGCAAACCATTTGCTATCGACTCCACAGCCATTGACTACGACAGTCTTGGCCTGTGAAACCAATCTTTGGTCCACAAAGAGCTCGCGGTCGTCCTCATTCTCAAATATGACCTTCTCTGATATCTTAAATGCCAAACGATATAGTGAAAAAGTGATCTTCTGAATCCAGCCAGCGTGTAAAAATGTATAGCCGAGACCGGTAACAACACTGACCGATTTGATGCCCGCCATCTTGGCAGCGACAGAGCCAAATATGTTAGGTTTGATGGTGAAATGAAGCACTAGAGCGGGTTTTTCAGCTCTATAGATGCCGTATAGCTCCTTGATCAATTTCGCGTTTTCCCTAATTCCGATACCCTTACGGCTCAGATGCTTGAGGTTGATATGACGAATGTGAACAGCTTTGTGCAAATAATGTATGTACTCATCTACTGGGGCAACAACTACAATCTCTAATCCTGCCTGCTCAAATGAGCGCAATAGATTAAGCCTGAAATTGTAAATATTCCAAGTGGAGTTAGCTACTATTAAGATCTTAGATGCAGACATTAATTCAAATAATATTCATTTACATAGAGCCTATTGCAGTACAGGAAATCGACTGGCAACCTGCTTGATATCTTGTTCTAAATTTTTGGGATAAATCAACAAAACATCTGATTCATCGACAACGATATAATCCTCAAGTCCGTGTACAATCGCAAATTTATGCTCTGGCACCCGAATCAAACAATTTGAACTGCCATTTGAATCAATTTTTCCTTGTAACAATGCATTTCCGTCCGGATCCTTTGCACTTTCGGCATATAATGATGCCCAAGTACCGAGATCGGACCAACCAAGGTCTGCTGAAATAGTAAAAACATTGCCCGCCTTCTCCATAATAGCATAATCGATGGAAATGTTTGGACAGAGATGATAATGACCAGTTAGGAAGTCCTTTTCATCTTCCGTACTCAGTGAGTTCTTGCCGTCGTCAAATATTTGAAATATTTGCGGAGCGTGAACCTCCAGGGCAGAAATCAAAGACTTTAGTGACCAAATGAATATTCCTGCATTCCAAAGGTAATTGCCAGACTCTATCATCTGTTTTGCACGATCAACATTTGGCTTTTCGGTAAATCTGATCACTTTGTGCAATCCTTGACTTGCCTCGGTCTCAAATTCGATATATCCATAACCTGTATCAGGACGATGAGGCAAAATCCCCAATGTGATCAGCGAATCGTGCTCCTGAGTGTAGTCAATCGCTAATTGAAGGGCATGAATCAAATTATCTTCCTTCAATATGATATGATCACTCGATGCGACGATCAGATTTGCATCGGGATCTTTTTTAGCCAATTTGAATGCTGTATACGCGATACAGGGTGCCGTATTATTTCTACTTGGCTCAGATAGTATGTTGTCTGGGTTGATCGCAGGCAATTGCTCCATAACCAAATCCGTGTATCTCTCGTTGGTTACGATCAATATCTGATCGAGTGGCACCAACCTTTCAAAGCGTTCGACTGTTAACTGCAGCAGGGATTTTCCCAAACCGAGCATGTCGAGGAATTGCTTGGGCTTTGCTTCGCGGGAAGCGGGCCAAAAGCGTGATCCTACACCGCCTGCCAGGATTGCTACATAGGTTTTAGACATTCGATTAATTTTACGATTAATTTCGCACAAAGGTCAACAAAAGGCTTCATCTATGCAAAAAGACAATAGGATCTATATTGCAG
>JBDSUZ010000315.1:0-2617 GCA_039927395.1 Saprospiraceae bacterium
TCTCAAAAATCTTCGTTGCTCATCAAAAACAGTAATTCCTCTGAGCTTGTTGCCTGTCCAAATATTGCCTGTAGAATCCACCGCCATGGTCTGGATTTCCGGCCGCACAAATGTGCTGACATTATTGGGGGCTTCGGGCCATACCTGGAACTTGCGTTTTTGTGAATTTGCAAAATCTATTCCAACCAAATCGAGTGCCATCCAAACATTGTATAAGGTGTCAGTCATGATTGAGAGTACTGAATTTCCTCCAAGACTGCTTCTATCTGTCAGATTGTTGCGAAAATGCTGAACGATCTTTTGCTTATTTGGGCTTATGACAAGACATCCATCTTCTAACGTACCTGCAAATAATAGCCCATCAATGCCAATGGCCATGCTTTGTATATCACGGCAGATTCTGCCGTTAAGATCCTTGAAAGCAACTAATTTACTAGTGGAAGGAAAAAACTTGAAAAGTCCTTTATTGGTGGCCAACCAAAGCAAGCTATCACCTTGTGCGCATATAGATTGCACATCTGTTTTACCCAATTTGGATTCAATAATTCTATTATACGATTTTACAGGATTGACGTTGACCGCTGCCCAAGAAAATGAAAAAAGTCCCTTATCTGCAAGCAGGAAAAGGGTCCTTTCGTTGCCAATAAATGACTCAACGGCAAAAACGCGCTCAATATCTTTGACTGGCAGTCGCTGTGGAATAACCCCGAGGCTATTTTGTGCTGAATCAACGAGGATCAACTTGCCACTTATGGGTTGTAAAACCAAAATTGTGCTTTGATACTCGCCTAGCGGAATAGCAGGTGACATCCCGTCAGAATCATTGGTTTTGACCAATTTGAAATTGGTGGCGCGAGCAGAACGACATTGTAAGCCATTTTCAGTACCCACCCAAAGATTTCCATTCGAAGAGGATACTATTCCCAGAATATTCTTACCAGAAATACTTCGCTGCTTGATATCAGGAGCAAATATCTTGGAGTTGTTGCCATCAAAACGATTGAGGCCGTCCTCCGATCCTATCCAAACAAATCCCTCGCCATCCTTCACAATATGATGATTGACAGTCTGCGAAAGTCCAGATTCTGGCGTAAGATGTTTAAATGAGAGCTGGAAAGACTGGCCAAAGACAGTTGCAAAACTACCGATGCATAAGCATAAGAACATGCCCATCCTACGTCCAGATAGATGATATGATTGAGTGAAGTCAGACATTATCCTGTACGGAATAAGATTATTTCACTTGTTGACATTAAATTTTGAACCTCAAATCTATTGTAAAGTATAAAATATGATTGAAATGTAAATATTTCCTTGCTTTGACCAATAATATTATCCCTAGGATCAATTGTAAACATGTAATTTTCAAATTGAATGGCGATTAAAAAAGGCATGCTCCACCTATGTATCAAATCAAATACGATTCCTTCGGAACATTTCAGGAAGTCATAATTTACAATGAAAAGATAGGTCAGGAACTGCGCTTATTGCCCGAATATGGTGCTGCAATCAAGCAAATTCAGTTTAGCAATGGGCAGTCACAATATCAGATTCTAGATGGTTATCATGATTCCAGTGAAATCACAAGAAGTAAGAAACGCTTTAAAGCTACGGTTTTATTGCCATTTCCCAATCGACTGAGCGAGGGCCAATACGAATGGGAAGGAAATGCTTTTCAATTTCCGATCAATGAACCTGCGCGCGGCAATAACCTACATGGATTTCCTGAAAACCAGGATTTCAAGCTTTCAGCAATTTCCTTAACCGAACATTCAGCTCAATTAGCTTTGAAATCAAAATACAGGGCCCAATATGACTACTTCCCTTTTAATTTTGATGTTCAGCTCAAATTGGAGATCAATACAAGCAATGAATTCATCTACTCATTCGAAATAATCAATCGCGGTGAAACGGCGATGCCAATTGGTTTGGGATGGCATCCTTATTTTATAACCGAGGGAGGGGTGAATCAATGGAATCTGCGGATGCCGGAGTCACGCGAAATAATGGTGAATGAAAATCTCATTCCAAATGGCAAAAAGGAGCTGTTTGATGAATTTGTACAAACTAAAAACATAGGGGAAAAGGTATTTGATACCTGCTATGAGCTTAGTAATCCGACAAAAAAAAGCTCGTTTGAGTTGAGTGGAAATGAATACTCGATCAATCTTGAGGCTAGTGGAGACGGCGAGGGCTTTCCATTTTGGCAGCTTTATACGCCCGCCCATCGAAATAGTATCGCCATCGAACCTATGACTTGCAATGTCAATGCTTTTTCAAATGAAGAGGGTCTTATCAGGCTAGCGCCAAAAGCGGCTTGGCATGGGATCGTAAAAATCGCATTTGCAGCGAAATAGCGAACATTACTCAACAAAAAGCTCATCACAGAAAAGCCATGCCTGGTTTCCTTCTCCAGGAAATCCTGCGGGAATAATACCAAATGGCTCAATTCGCACTCTGATATATCTTGCATCTTTTGCCTCCCATTCGACCTTTTGCATAACCACCTGAGTAGTATCGGGAACCACTGGTTGAATTGCTGTCAATTCAAAATCTGTCCCATTGAGCGAAGTATAGATAAAAATCTGGCGAGGTATGTAAATCCATGAGTTATTGG
>JBDSUZ010000316.1:0-2254 GCA_039927395.1 Saprospiraceae bacterium
GAGATTGGTCCATCCCAAGGAATATTTGATACCGCTAGAGCGGCCGAAGCTGCCAATGCGGCCAAAGCGTCCGGCATAGTTTCAGGATCTGAAGAAATTAGAGTCAAAATGACTTGTGTCTCATTCATATAACCGTCAGGAAACAAAGGACGAATAGCCCTGTCGACAAGACGGCAGATCAGGATTTCATAATCGTTCAAACGAGTTTCCCTGCGAAAGAAATTTCCAGGGATTCTACCTGCTGCAGCAAATTTCTCCTGATAGTCTACTGACAGAGGAAAAAACGATTGACCATCTTTAGCTTCGTAGGCAGAAACCACAGTAGCTAAGATCATAGTATTGTTAAGTCTTACAACTACAGAACCATCGGCCTGTGTTGCCAGCTTACCAGTTTCAAGGGTGACTTCTCTTCCATCAGGAAGCTTGAACGAAGTCTTTAGAGGAATTAAATTTCCCATTGTGTCTGTTAAATTATTCGAGAGTAAATGATCTTTTGAAACTGAAATCTAGATCCTATTGATTGGATTTGTAGGATTGGCAATCTTCTTAGATCAAATGGGGATAAATAAAAAGTGTCTCGACCGGAGCAGAGACACTTTTTTTGAAAATCTTATTTCCGTATTCCGAGTTTCTCTATGAGATCACGGTATTTGCCAATGTCTTTGCTCGCTAGATAGTTGAGCAATTGCTTGCGCTTACCTACTAGTGTCAATAGTGTGCGGCGACATGAGTGATCTTTCTTGTTTCTGGCAAGGTGCTCAGACAGGCTTAATATCCTGAATGTAAATAATGCTACTTGACCTTCAACTGAACCAGTATTAGTAGCGGATCCGCCATACTGGGTAAAAATTTCTTCTTTTTTTTCCTTAGAATTGTAAACTGCCATTGTCAGATTTTGATTGGTTACCAATGATGATCTCAGGGATCATTTATAGCGAGCACAAAGGTAATAAACTTTATTTGAATTGAAAAGCACTTTAAAGAGTCTTAAGTGCTGAATAACAGACATGAAGAAGCGCAAGGTATGGCGTGATCGTTAGATATTTGAAACAATGAATTGCTTGAGCCGCCAATTATCCACATATATCATATTGTCCTTTTGTGCTTTGCTGACAGCATTCAACGCCATTTCGCAAAGTTCTAGCTGGACCATTAAGGGCAAAATCACCGATGAATCTGGCAATATCCTCTATCCAGTAAGCATCACCTGGGGCAAAGATCAAGGACTGATCAATGATCCAAATGGTGAATTTAGATTTGAAATCGCTCAAATCCCTGCTAGTATCGCGTTTAGTCATCTCGGATTCCAAGACAGGGAATTGTTCACCGATGCGATTCCCAAGGAGTTATTTGCTGATCAGGTGATCAATTTACTGATCAAACTTCAAGCGAAAAGCAATCAACTCAAGACAGTTGAAATTAGGGCTTTGAAAGAAACTAGATTAATTGGATCTCCGACGCTTGTTCCCCTTGATTTCTGCTTCATCGATTCACGTATCATCGTCCTTACCCGCAATGGCAGAGAATATGAGATTCATCTGCTGGACGAAAATGAAAAGGAAATTTCCAAATTCAAACTGCCTTATCCAGCCCAATCCCTGTTTACAAGCTGTCTTGGAGGTATTCATGCCGTAGGCGATACCATTTGCCAGGAATTGATCCTGAGGGCAATTGTCCTAGATACAGTTCAAACATATCCGAGAGAGCGATTTGACAAGTTTCTACTACCCTGCCTAGCCAATAAGGACGACAAGTTTATTATCCAAAGAATTTCCAATTTTGAGAAGATGAATGGATACTATCTACTTGACTCCAGTAAGCATATTTATGAACCACTGCATACTGTAATAGACGAAATAGCTCTGCGCGATGTGTACACAAAACTTAACTCATACATCAAGTATTTCGCGCAGAATTCACCGGAAGCGTCCTATATCTCATTTGATGGGCATTTTGCTGATGAGGTTGGATTTGAGCAATATATCATCGAAAGGTGGGAGAAAAGCGGCAACCGCGACAACTATTTTTATTTGATCAAAATGGCAAGCAATAGCACGCAGTGGCAAGCAATGAGTTTCCTAAGGCAGCTTCTGCTGTACCCAACCAAACCTGGCTTCATTCAAACCACTGATTCAATATTTATCTTTGATCCCATTCAGTCACAGCTCATTCCGTTTGCCTGGAACAAGCAGATGGGAGAACCAAAATCAGTTGATATTCCTGCAGGAAACAGACTGCATCCCATGATCATAGT
>JBDSUZ010000317.1:0-5596 GCA_039927395.1 Saprospiraceae bacterium
ATTACTTCAGCAGAAATGCCTTCCTTAGCCAATTCCTCGGCGGCAGCCATAGCCACCTTTACCATTTTGTTATATGAAACAATTGTGACGTCAGTGCCCTCTCTGCGAACTTTTGCTTTGCCAATTGGTACTAGGTATTCTTCTTCAGGAACTTCGCCTTTGTCGCCGTAGCAGACTTCAGATTCCATAAAACAAATCGGATCATCGTCGCGAATAGCAGATTTCAAGAGGCCCTTCATATCGTATGGGTCGACACATGAAATAACTTTGATACCAGGGACATTTCCCATCCAGCTCTCAAAAGTCTGGCTGTGTTGCTGGCCTAATTGACCCGCACTGCCTGTCGGACCACGAAATACGATTGGACATCTGAATTCACCTGCAGATTGTGATAGCGTCTTAGCTGCATTATTGACGATCTGGTCAAAAGCCAGCACGGCAAAATTCCAAGTCATAAACTCCACGATCGGACGAAGGCCATTCATGGCCGCGCCGACACCAATGCCCGCAAAGCCCAACTCCGCAATTGGCGTGTCAATGACCCTCTGAGGTCCAAAGTCCTCCAACATACCCTTTGACACTTTGTAAGCGCCGTCGTACTGAGCTACCTCCTCTCCCATCAGAAATACGGTAGAATCTCTGCGCATCTCTTCTGACATCGCTTCTCTCAATGCATCCCGTAGGGTAATAATTCTGGACATAAAACTCAGTAGTTATAACTTGAAGGCTCAAAAATAAGCTTATTGAGCTGTTTTTGGAGCAATCCAGCAACTTTGTCGCTTAATTCTATGCAGTGGCAGCAAAATATGATTGATTTTAGGTTTAAATTGTAGATTTACAAGCCTTGTTATTAAACATAATATTTGTCATGCGCTACAAATTTACCTCGATACTCAGCTGCATTTTCCTGATCGCTTCATCGCTCACACTCAAAGCCGGCGAAGGAATGTGGTTGCCTATGTTCCTAGGACAGCTCAATGAAGCAGAAATGCGCACTATGGGCCTTAAAATCACTGCGGCTGATATCTACAGTGTCAATAAAGGCTCTTTGAAGGATGCGATTGTACTACTGGGTGGTTGCACCGCTGAACTTGTATCTGGCACAGGCCTTTTGCTGACAAACCACCATTGCGGATACGATGCCATCGTCAAACAATCGACGATTGAACACAACTATGTCGAAAATGGCTTTTGGGCTATGCAAAGAAACCAAGAACTCTCGAGCCCAAGCCTAAGTGCAACCTTCATCGTGCGGATGGACGAAATAACTCAAGAGATATTGGGCGGTGTCAGAGATAATATGTCCGAATCTGAACGCACCAAATACATCGATCAACAAGTTGAAAAACTGAAGGCATCATATGCGAAAGAATCATGGCAAGGAGTGATGATCAAGCCATTCTTTGAGCAGAATCGCTATTTTATATTCGTCACCGAAACATACAATGACATTCGCTTGGTTGGGGCGCCGCCTTCTTCCATCGGCAAATTTGGCTCTGATACCGATAATTGGGTCTGGCCACGTCATACAGGCGATTTTTCGATGTTTCGCATTTATGCCGACAAGAATAATAGACCTGCTGACTATTCTGCCGAGAATGTGCCATTTACACCTAGGCATTTCCTGCCAATATCACTCGATGGTGTCAAAGAAGGAGATTTTTCAATGGTAATTGGATTTCCCGGAACAACTGATGAATATTTGCCTGCCGCTGCTTTAGAAGTTCTGACACGAACTACCAATCCTGCTCGTATTGGTATCAGAGATCGTGTATTATCAACTATGGATAGGGAAATGCGTGCAAGTGAAAGCATAAAATTGCTTTATGCAACTCGTTACGCCACAGTGGCTAATTATTGGAAAAAATGGATTGGTGAAAACCAAGGTCTGAAATCTACTAAAGCAGTTGAAAAGAGAAGAGAATATGAGGCGGAATTCACAGGAAGGCTCGCTAAAAAGCCTGAATTACAGGAAAAATATGGTGAGTTGATAAATACCTTCAACACGCTATATACCAAGATGGAGCCATACATGGGCAATCAAACCTTATATTCTGAATTTCAACAACATTCGTCGACAATCACTTTGTCGCTCAATTGCATTGATCTGATCAATCAATTCAATACCAAAGGGGAAGCAGCATATATCGAAGCTCGGAATAAATTTCTGGCTAAACTGGATGCTCAATATGCTGGATTTAGTACTCGGGTAGATCGACAACTATTTACCGTTGTGCTTGACTCTTACCTGAAAAACGTAAATGCAGACTTCCTACCGGCAGAATCTGTGCAGTGGAAGCAGTCATTTCAAGGAGATTGGCAGACTATGGCTGAAGCCTTATTTGATGAATCTGTCCTCAGAAAAAAGGATGATCTAAAGACATTGCTTAGCAAAGAGCCTTCAAAGGCGGTCGAAATAATGCAAAAAGATCCAGTGATCTCCGCTATTCTTGCGATCTCCAAAACGTACAAGGAAAAAGTAAGTCCTAATCTATTGGCATATACGGAGGAATTGAAAAAATTGCAGCGCAATTTTATGAAAGCTCAGATGGAAGTATTCGCTGAAAAGAGATTTTATCCAGATGCCAATCGGACGATGCGTGTTGCTTATGGCCAAGTCAAAGGCTACGACCCCAAAGACGCTGTAGAGTATCTGCCATACACATGGTTGGATGGCATCATGCAGAAATACATTCCTGGCGATTACGAATTTGATGTTCCAAAAAAATTGATTGATCTATACCGCCAGAAGGATTACGGGCAATATGGACAAGATGGCCGAATGCCGGTTTGTTTCATCGGTTCCAATCACACTACTGGTGGCAACTCTGGCAGTCCTGCTATGGATGGCTATGGCAATCTGGTGGGGATCAATTTTGACCGAGTTTGGGAGGGCACTATGAGCGATATTAACTATGACCCTACGCTCTGCCGCAATATCATGGTGGACATTCGCTACGTACTGTTCGTTATCGACAAGTATGCCGGAGCAGGACACCTTGTAGAGGAAATGAAATTGGTGCATCCAAAAGCTGGTAACTCCAAAAAGAAAAGCAAACCTTAAACAACAAAAATCGAAATGATGAAAAGAATTGTCGTCCTAATTGGGATATTCTGTACCATAAGTTCCATGCTATTTGCCTCAGAAGGCATGTGGCTACCTTTATTTCTCAAGCAATTGAATGAAAAGGAAATGAAGGGAATGGGCATGAAAATGAGTGCTGATGATATCTATAATATTAACAAAGGAAGTCTCAAAGATGCGATCGTCAGCTTTGGCGGTTTCTGCACGGGAGAGGTAGTATCCAAGAATGGATTACTATTAACAAATCATCACTGTGGTTTTGATGCAATACAGTCGCATTCAAGTCTTGAGCACAATTATCTTGAAGATGGATTTTGGGCTATGGACAAAAGCCAGGAATTGAAAAACCCAGGCCTGACTGCTACATTTATTGTCCGTATTGAAGATGTCACGACTGCAGCTTTGGCGGCTGTCACCGCTAAAATGACCGAAAAGGAAAGACAGGAGACAATCGACAAAAATCTTGGTGCTATTCGGGAGAAGGCTTCCAAGGAAAAATACCAAGATGTGATAGTTCGTCCCTTCTTTGATGGCAATCAATATTTCCTTTTTATCACAGAGACGTTCAAGGATATTCGTCTTGTGGGAGCTCCACCATCCTCTGTAGGGAAATTTGGCAACGATACCGACAACTGGGTTTGGCCACGTCATACAGGTGATTTTTCGATGTTCAGGATATATGCTAATAAGGACAACCAACCTGCTGCTTACTCAGATGACAACGTGCCATATACTCCAAAATACAGTCTCCCAGTGTCATTGGATGGCGTTGCGGATGGTGATTTCAATATGATTTTTGGATTTCCTGGCCGCACTAGCATGTACTTGCCTAGCTATTCTATCCAACAGATTGCAGATGTATTAAATCCTGCCAAAATCGCCATTCGCGATCGTGCATTGAAATTGATGGATACGCAGATGAAGGCTGATGCCAAAATTAAGATTCAATATGCTTCAAAATATGCGGTAATTTCCAATTATTGGAAAAAATGGATCGGCGAAAATCACGGCTTCCAAACTGCTGATGTCATCGGCAAGAAAAGGAAATTTGAAGCTGAATTTCAACAAAAAGTAGCTGCGAATCCTGAACTAAATGCATTGTATGGCAATTTGCTAAAGGACTATGAAATTGTAGTCAAGAACAATGAATTGTATGCCTATAGCAGGGATTATTACAACGAATTCAATAGTACTGTCGAGATCATGAAGATTGCAGCTGCGCTAAATGTCTTGGTCAAAACATTTGAAACAGGAGGAGAAAAGGCTTACAATGAAAGGCTAGAAAAGGTCAAGCCATATCTTGAAGATTTGTTCCTCGATTACAATGCCGATGTTGACAAACGCGTATTTGCTGCCCTTGCGGAAATGTATTCGGCAAATGTAAAACCCGATTTTCAAAGTGCCATGTTCAAAGAAGCAGTACAGGCAAAGTCAAATGATTTCCCTGCACTTGCTGCAGATTTGTACAGTAGAACCGCAATCACTTCCGCGGAAAAAGTGTGGGCCATTTTGGGCGAAAGCCCTCAAGAAGCTGTGGACAAAATCAAAGCTGACCCTGCTGCGAAGATGGCCAAGAGCTTCCAAGAAGCCTATGCCGCCAATGTGGAGCCCAAACTAACAGAAAACAATGCTGCTATCAGGAAATTCCAACGCCAATATATGGCTGCACAAATGGCTGCATTTCCTAACAAATCATACTATCCTGATGCAAATAGTACCATGAGGGTATCCTACGGCAAAGTAGGTGGTTACGAAGCTCGTGATGCGGTATACTATGAGACATATACATACCTCGATGGAGTGATGGAAAAATATGTTCCTGGCGACTATGAATTTGATGTGCCTAAGAAGTTGATCGAACTCTACAAAAACAAAGACTACGGTCCCTATGGCGTCAATGGCAAAATGCCTGTCAATTATATTGGTGGCTTGCACATCACAGGTGGCAATTCAGGCAGCCCGACGATCGATGGTTCAGGCAATTTGGTTGGCTTGGCATTCGACGGAGCTTGGGAGGGCTTGATGAGCGACTATGCTTACGATGATGAGATATGCCGCACAATCGTTTGCGATATTCGCTATGTGCTATTCATCATCGACAAATACGGCGGAGCAAAGCACCTGGTAGATGAAATGGTCCTAGTTCATCCAAAAATGAATGAAAAGGCAAAAGGAAAGAAGGGAAAGAAATAGAAAAAAAGGCTGCTTCTTAATTGAAGTAGCCTTTTTTTGTTTAGTTGATTAGTCGTTTAGATGTTTAGACGAAGTCGCTGCGCTCCGATTAAAGATGGCATGAGGTGTGGGGTGTAAGGTGTGGGAATTTTAGTTTTGGGCCTTGCGTATGTGGTGCTGGAAAATTTCAGAAAAAGGGCGAGCAATTTCTGAGAGGCCCTCACAAAAGGAGAAATCGAAATAATCATATATAAATGCAGTAGCGACGCACGATTCGTACGTCGCGGTCTAATTCGAATGACCGTCCAATGAATCGGGAGTTATGGGAGAATCTGGAGT
>JBDSUZ010000318.1:0-6744 GCA_039927395.1 Saprospiraceae bacterium
ATACTGCAGGATCCATTTGCTTTGCCAACACCTCATCTGCGTATTTTCCATATTCCGGGGCGCTTGCCATCATATCGGATATGATCAAACCTTTGAGATGCTTCTGATATTTCAAAGCATATTGCATGGCCAAGATACCACCCCATGAATGACCTAATAGATAGAAATTGTCTTTGTCCAGATGCAGTGCTATTCGAACCTGTTCGACCTCTTCAACGTAGCGATCAAGGTCATAAAGCGAGCTGTCTTTTGGGTTGTCAGAATTTCCGCAGGCCAATTGATCGTAGTAGATAAACTCCACGCCCTCTCTAGGCAGAAAACTCTCAAAGCATTCGAAATATTCGTGTGTAGCTCCCGGTCCACCATTTAACAGCAGAACCTTGACTTTAGGATTGTTGCCAAAACGCTTGGTCCAGACATTGAATTTGCCTTTTGGTGTTTCGATAGGAATGATCTGCACACCGCCAGTTTGAATTCCTGTATCGCTATTCTCA
Organism: Saprospiraceae bacterium; assembly: GCA_039927395.1. Classification (GTDB taxonomy): domain Bacteria; phylum Bacteroidota; class Bacteroidia; order Chitinophagales; family Saprospiraceae; genus JBDSUZ01. Next base: position 495 of record JBDSUZ010000318.1, read on the forward strand.
AAATGGGCAATCGATGATTCATTAATTGTATTATTCTTTTTCTCTGCGCAAGCAAAAAATTGAAGCGAAAAAACGACCAAAACAAGAAAGCGGAGAGGATGGATTTTCATTGTAAGAATTAGGAGATGAATCAATTATTCAATTCAAATTATGTTTGTCATTTGGCATTTTGACCTGCAATGTTTTAGACGAAAAAACCAAAGCCTGGATTATCAAACCGATAATGATCAAAACGGCAAATTCAAAATTGGAAGAAAGCGCTGCCGAACCGTACAGTTTATCTATCACTTTCATTTGGAGACTGCCCTCTCTAATCTGAATATCCGATAAAGCATTTAAAACAGTTAACGTTTCTTTACTTTTCTGGTTTGCTGCTACAAAATCCTTATCGCCCGCTGCATATTCGATATTGCTATACAGAGCAAGTAATTTATTGAATTCGATTCGCTCATCCTTGGTAAGGACCGTCTTTAGATACACAGTATCCAGTGATTTTGCCTGATCAAGAATTGGGCGGATCAGTTCTTCCCTGGAAATGCTTTCCATCTCACTTGATGCACTTATTTCGATGATCTTTTGTGAATACTGTAAATATTGAAATGTGTAATGTTCAGCGACTAGCCTATCCTCATATATTGAATGGATAGCTCGGCTAATTTTATCTAATCTATTGCGTTCATGAAAATTGTTAATTAATACCAAAACGATCACAATAAAGAGCATAAAGGCTGCTCTCATTTTATTCTGAATAATATAAGTCCATTTCATGTTTCGAATTAAGATACATCAAGAATGCTGACTGCATATCGTACAAAGACCATCTCTCATATTGACCGTGAATAGTTGGGAAATCTTCCGATAACTAAGCAAAATCAGCTTGCCTATTCAAGTAGCATTGACCTTGTGCAGAATCGATCGGCAAATACTTCAGCACATGAATTTAGTAGAATTCCTTATACTTGTTGCTAATCTCTTCACATGGAAGTACTATCAATACCACTGTACGAATACATTCAGGACGCCATCAAATTTATTCGTTCCAAGACAAAGTTTCAGCCGCTGACAGGCATAATACTTGGGACAGGGCTTGGTGGACTTGAGAAAGAATTGACTGAAGCCCAATCGATTCCCTATACTTTCATTCCTCACTTTCCGATTTCAACAGTGCAAGGCCATGCGGGCAAACTAATCTTTGGCATGTTGGATGACAAGCCAGTGGTATTGATGTCCGGTCGAGTACATTATTACGAAGGTTATCCGGCCTGGCTCGTCACCTTACCTATACGAGTCCTGAAATTCTTGGGAATTGAGAAGCTGATCATCACAAATGCCTCAGGAGGAATCAATGACAGTTACAATGCGGGCGACATTTGTGTGCTCATCGATCATATCAACCTCATCCCTGACAATCCTCTGCGTGGATTCAATGACGAGCGATTTGGACCGAGATTTCCCGATATGATGTATGCTTATGATCCAGGATTGATTCAGAAAGCGCATGAAGCCGCTGATTCAATTGGTGTCAGATTACATGATGCCGTTTACGCAGGAGTGCAGGGCCCCAATCTGGAGACCCCCGCAGAGTATCGATATCTCCATACGATTGGTGCTGATCTGGTTGGCATGTCGACTGTACCTGAAGTGATTGTAGCAAGACATATGGATCTGCCAGTATGCGTCCTGTCAGTGGTCTCTAACCAAAGCTATCCGATCGAAACGATCAAGCCCACATCTGTAGAGGATGTGATTCGTGTGGCGCATGAGAGTGGTCCAAATATCAACAAACTCATTCGTCATATCGTGTAGTTACAACAATCTGAGTACGGACTTAAGCTCAGGATCTGGGCCTGGACTTCGTATTAATTTTGAAAAACCACATTGAAAGGAGGTCAATTTTAGCTATCTTTGCCGCTTATTTCAGTGAGCAAAACAATGGCTAAGAAGAAGGCAGCGGTGGCTGCATCAGATGATTATCTGGAAGTAATTGGTGCTAGAGAGCACAATCTCAAAGACATATCAGTTCGTATTCCCCGCAATAAATTGGTGGTCATCACTGGTATCAGTGGATCGGGAAAATCTTCCCTTGCCTTTGATACGATATACGCCGAAGGACAGCGCCGTTATCTGGAAACATTTTCAGCATACGCCAGGCAATTTCTGGGCAAAATGGACAGGCCAAATGTGGAACAAATCACTGGACTGAGTCCGGTCATTTCCATAGAACAAAAAACTACGGGCTGGAATCCTAGATCAACAGTAGGAACTGTCACCGAGATATATGACTTCCTACGATTGCTATTCGCCCGAGGCTCAGATGCCTATTCCTATGTGACCGGGAAGAAAATGGTCAAGTTCACCGAAACTGAGATCATTCAGCAGGTATTTGACAAATACGATGGGCGCAAAATAGTGATTCTCGCCCCACTTGTTCGAGCGAGAAAGGGACATTACAGAGAGTTATTTGAGCAAATCAGAAAGCAAGGCTTTGCCAAAATGCGTGTCGACGGAGTCATGCTTGAACTCAAGCCCGGATTGCAAGTCGACCGATACAAAACGCATGATATTGAGGTACTTATTGATCGCATTGAAGTCGACAAGCAGAAGCAAGAGAGAATAGTCGCATCACTGCAGATGGCTCTGAAAATGGGCAACGGATTCATCTTTGTGATGGATAATGAGACTGAGCAAACTGATCCATATAGCAAGCACCTGATGTGTCCGGAATCCGGCATTTCATATGAAGAGCCTTCGCCAAATGCATTTTCCTTCAATTCGCCCTACGGTGCCTGCCCAACCTGCAATGGTCTAGGTCAATTGAGCCAAGTCGATCCAGCTAAAGTAATTCCCGACCACAAGAAGAATATTCACGATGTGGGCATCGTCCCATTGGGTGAAGTAAGGGAAAATATGATCTTTCGCCAATTGCGTGACCTCAGCAAGAAGTACAAGTTTTCGTTTGCAACCCCATTGGATGAAATTCCTGAAGAAGCGATGCAACGCATACTCTATGGATCACAGGATTCGAGTAAGCAGAGTGCTCCGCTCAGCAATGATGCCTATCTGTACGATCTTGAATATCAAGGTTTGTACGCCATGTTGCAGCGTTGGTATAGCGATACGACTTCTGATTCGATACGCAAATGGGCCGAAGACTTCATGTCGATCGTCGAATGTCCTACCTGCCATGGCCAAAGGCTGAAAATCGAATCCCTGCATTTCAAAATTGATGGAAAGAATATTGCCGAGCTGGGCGATATGGATCTCGATATCCTAGCCGCTTGGTTTGAAACGCTCGAAGACCGATTGTCAGCAAAGCAAAAGGCAATAGCCAAGGACATTCTCAAGGAAATTCGCTTCATGTTGAAATTTCTATTGCACGTCGGATTGGATTACTTAACGCTCAATCGCCCTGCCCGAAGTCTGTCGGGAGGAGAAAGCCAAAGAACAAGATTGGCAAACCAGATTGGCTCTCAGTTGACAGGAATCACCTACGTCATGGATGAACCCAGCATAGGTCTGCATCAACGGGACAATCAAAAATTGATCGAAGCGCTGAGGGAGTTAGCAGATATTGGAAATAGTGTACTAGTTGTGGAACACGATAAAGACATCATGCTCGCCTCAGATTACCTGATCGACTTAGGACCAGGAGCAGGATTGCACGGAGGAGAACTGGTGGGTCAAGGTACTCCCGATGATTTTCTCAAGGCCGACACGCTGACATCAAGATATTTGGCCAATAGAATTGGCATCCCGCTGCCCGCTAAAAGAAGAACAGGGAATGGAAATTTTCTATGCTTGAAAGGGGCCACAGGCAACAACCTCAAAAATGTGGATCTGAGCTTGCCGCTGGGCACTTTCATTTGTGTAACTGGAGTATCTGGTAGCGGAAAATCCAGTTTGATCAATGAGACATTGTATCCCATTTTGCGCAAATATTGCTACAACAGCAATCAAGATCCATTGCCATATAAGCAAATAAAAGGCCTCGAACATCTTGACAAAGTAATTGAGATCGATCAATCGCCTATCGGTAGGACGCCAAGGTCAAATCCTGCAACTTATACAGGTGTATTCAATGAGATTCGCAAGATCTTCACTGAATTGCCTGAATCAAAAATAAGAGGCTACAAGCCCGGCAGATTCTCCTTCAATGTCAAAGGTGGACGATGCGAGACTTGCGAAGGAGGAGGGATGCAGGTCATTGAAATGAATTTTCTTCCAGACGTATATGTTCCTTGCGAGACCTGCATGGGCAAACGCTACAATCGCGAGACGCTCGAGATTCTCTACAAAGGCAAATCCATCGCTGATGTGTTGGAAATGACCGTCGAAGAGGCAGTCGTATTCTTTGAGCACTATCCTTCCATCTTTAGAAAAATCAAGACCTTATACGACGTTGGCTTAGGTTATATCACCCTTGGTCAACAAGCGACGACGCTATCTGGGGGCGAAGCGCAACGAGTTAAACTCTCAGAAGAATTATCCAAAAAAGATACCGGAAAAACGGTCTACATATTGGATGAACCTACGACTGGCCTCCATTTTGAGGATATACATCATCTGCTTGTTGTATTGAATAAACTGGTTGAGAAAGGAAATACTGTGCTAGTGATTGAACACAACCTTGATGTGATCAAAGTTGCAGATTACATAATCGACGTCGGTCCAGAAGGTGGATTCAAAGGAGGCAAGATATTATGCACCGGCACCCCTGAGGAAGTGGCTAAAAACAAAGGAAGTTATACGGGATTCTATCTCAAGGAGGAGCTAAAGAGGGCTGCTGAGCTACCTGAACAGCTCGGTCAGGTATCTAAGTAAAATTGTTGACTTCGATACAAAAACTCAGAACAAGTGTTGGTTTAAGGTGTTCAATAATCAAATAGTCAGTTTCTTAGGGTGGCATGCTGCCCACGAATCAAAGAAATACCCTATTTTACGACTTGAATTGGGCATCTTTCAGTCAAGAATTGCATGAGGAATACGGTCAATGCGCTGGTAAAAATATATCTCAAATTGCGTCACAAACGCATTCGAGAGTTCATGGAGCACCCTCATGAAGTGCAGCAAAAGGTATTGCAGAAACTGATCCAAAGTGCAAGATTTACAGAATTTGGCAAGAAGCATGGATTCAGCAGGATTAAGACCAAGGAACAGTTTTCCGAGCAAGTTCCCGTGGCATTTTACGATGATTTGAAGCCATACATCCAACGGATGATGATGGGCGAAAAAGAAGTTCTCTGGAATGGCCAGGTGAAATGGTTTGCCAAGTCCTCTGGAACTACAAGTGACAAGAGCAAGTTTATCCCAATGCCTCGGGAAAATCTATACGGAAATCATATCAGAGGCACTTGGGATACAATCTCCTTATTGTACCAAAAATTTCCTCAAACTAGTCTCTTTGCTGATAAGAGCCTCGTGATGTGCGGCAGCCTAAGCCGTTATGAGCCATTTCAAAACACTCGATTTGGTGATGTGTCAGCGATCATGCTCCATCATATGCCAAGTGTCGGCAGGCCATTTTATGCCCCAGATTTTGAAACTGGTTTGATGTCCAATTGGGACGAAAAGCTAGATCGCATGACCAAATCCCTCAGCGTCACTAGCAATATTACGATGTTTGGCGGTGTACCTACTTGGTTGGTAGTTTTATTCAATCAAATGTTGGATTTCACTGGCAAATCAAACATGCTGGAAGTCTGGCCAAATGTCAAAACATACATTCACGGAGGTGTGGGGTTCGAGCCATATGTTGACCAATTTCAGAAGTTTTTCCCAGGCGATCAATTGTATTATCAGGAAATATATAATGCCACCGAAGGGTATTTTGCAGCACAGGATGGACTAGCTTCCAAAGATTTATTGCTCCTACTCGACAATGGCATGTATTTTGAATTTCTCCCAATTTCAGAATGGGCCAAAGAGCGGCCGACAGCGATTCCACTGGAGGAAGTTGAAGTTGGCGTCAATTATGCATTGATGCTAAGCTCCAACGCCGGCCTCTGGCGATACGTTCCAGGCGACACCATTCAATTTACAGAGACAAAACCATATCGCATCCGTGTGACTGGTCGAACTAAACAGTTTGTAAATGTATTCGGTGAAGAGGTGATGGTTTCTGATACCGACAAAGCGATCGCAGAGACTTGTCGTCAAATGAATGCGTCGGTAAGGGAATATTCATTGGCACCAATCTTCCTCGAAAATCGGCTCAAAGGTGGTCATGAATGGGTTATTGAATTTGATCAGG
>JBDSUZ010000319.1:0-20338 GCA_039927395.1 Saprospiraceae bacterium
GAAGCTGAGGCAAAGAGGATTGGCCTTTATACTTTCCAAATTCAATATCAACCCTCGGCTGCGGACTATATCTGCATTTGACCAGGCATTCGATGCATCAAATTGGTGGATGATTCCCCCAGTTAGGTCGCGATGGAATCAAAAGATTACTGGCAATTCGGAGCTCATTTACGAAGAATATCTTGCGGAGAAATATTTCAAAGGCAAAAGCAAGCTTAAGATTCTTGCATTAGGATCAGGCATTTGCAGCCATGAAATGATTCTGGCAAAAAACCCCGAGGTGGCTGAAATACATTGCGTAGATATTGCCGGCACCTTGCTCAATCAGGCGGCAACTAATGCGAGAAAAGACGGCTTGACAAACATGTTTTTTCACACACAGGATATCGGTGCATTTGCGTTCAAACCTGAATATTACGACGTAATATTCTTCCATGCGTCCTTGCACCATTTTGCCAATATTGATCAATTGTTGAGTACGACTTTGATGGATACTCTAAAGCCCAAGGGCAAAATCGTAATTAACGAATATGTGGGTCCGGATCGGATGCAATTTCCCCGACAACAAATCAAGGCAATTAATGATGCGCTCACAATCATCCCGCAGCAATGGAGAATGCGATTAAAGACAGGAATTTCCAAAAACTCAGTGTCTGGCCCTGGTTATCTGCGAATGTATCTGGCTGATCCTTCGGAATGCGTAGAATCGAGCAAGATTCTTCCAGCATTGAGGAAATATTATGTAGAAAAGGAGCTCAAACCCTACGGGGGCAACTTGCTGATGCTTCTGCTGAAAGATATAGCGCATCACTTCATAGAAACTAGCTCTCAAAAAACAGACTTGCTGAAGGCCTTATTTGAGCTCGAAGATGCTTATTTGGAGCAAAATGCATCCGATTTTGTGTTTGGTGTGTATTCAAAGCGATTATAGATCAGGGGCAATCCAATCATTTAACATAGAGCATTAATAACATCCTCCTATATTTTTCGCATTCACTTTCTTGACAAAATTGCCAGATGTAGCTTGACTGCTAAGGAACAAGGTTCGGACAGATGATACCGTACCTGCCTCTTCAAAAACATAGTCATCCAATTGATCTCCATCCAAATCACCATTCCATATCAAGTACATCATTTTGCACTCCCCTACCATCGAAAAATCAGGAGTAAGATCCTGATTCCAACCACCAAAGCCTTCATTTGAAAGCCGCAGCTTATAATTTTCAATTTCCGGACAATATCCGATGGACTTTACATTACCTAGAGCATTCAGTACTATACCACCTCTCATACGAAAGCTTTGACCTGGATATACAAAATCATGGCGGTCCGTTCCATATCCAATTTTCCTTTCAGTTAGGGGGATTTTGCTTCCAATCAAAAACAAACTTTCTCTATCCTTTATGTTGGTCCTAAGCAAATCAATAGATGAATTTTCCATAAGTTCCATCTTATAAATTTCAATCTCAACTTTCAATAAACTATCTCCTCCGTTAGTTCTGTAGACTCCATACCAATTTAGGGTTGGGTCATAGTTTATACAAGAACAATTGATTTCTTCAAATTCGAGCCTAAAATCAGTCTTGGCATCAACGGAGGAATCTATTTCACACAGATATCCGTCAAACATATATCCTTGATATTTTCCCAGTTTGACACTTATCCAAGCGCCGGGAATATTGTCGATAGTATCAGGTCTTTCCCGCAGACTACAAGCATCGAGTTTACCCCAATATGGTACTTTATATACCACACGACCTTTGCTACTTGGCAAATCCCTAATAACCAATCCTGATTTAGCAGACACACGTACTTTTACTTCATATCCTTCACAGGGTTGAGGATTTATATTAAAGGGGTAAAATATAAAAAACAAAAGTTGAAGAATTGACATAGAAATGCATTTACGTATCAGATCGATCTAAAATTAAATTCAATAAAATTGTTTTATGTAATAGATTCCTCATTTTATTGATTTTCCATTCAAATTTGACGAATTCTACTGAAACATTGTCAAAAACAAACCTGTATCTTGCGATCATGTTCAGGCGATTGATTAGTTCCGGTAATAAGATGAGAGTGGCAATGTACGCCACCCCTCTCTTGATGTTCAGTTTGCTATCGGCCGATTTGTCCAAAGTTGATATACCGCAAGGCTTACGCCCAAAGATCCAACAGGAATTGATGCAGCGGATCGAACAGTACAAATTGCAGGAAATGAACGATTGCCGCAGCAAATGGATCGCCATGGCAGGGCATGACGTCGACTCGAGCATTATCGCTCAGTTTGCCCTTTTGCAAATTCCCTATAATCGTCCAAGTCGCCCGCTGAAGCCTGGCGAATTGCCATCCAAAGATACCGTCGCCGTAAGACCATTGTTTTCGCTTGCACAGATTGACAGTCTATTGCAGGATAGTATATTGATAAGCTTGGACTCTCTGCTGGATCAGATGGAATTGAGGGCGGGAATTCAGAGAGATACGAGTCTTCAGCAAAAATAGGGGAAATTACTGCGCTTTGTTTGCTCTAAGTAGGAATCGATTCAGTGACTTATTCCATCGTCTTACTGAAATTTCAGGATCTTTTTTGACCGATTGCTTTGGAAAAAGAATCGATAAAAACAATTTCCAATTGTCATTGACACGATAGTAATGTGGAAAGGGCGCTTTGAGATTATTCAACTGAAAGTCCATAATATGCATCGCTTCCATCCCACTTTCAAACTCCGTAAATTCAGCTATATAAAGAGATTTTTCATAAGGAATAATGTCTTTTCTAAATACCAAATTCGAATCCAAACTTATAGCCACTTTTTCGTTATTTAATAACTTGGGTGTATCATAGTCGTAAATGAAATATACCGGGCAAATTGTCCAGCGATGCTGAAATGCCTCAATAAAAGCTCTGTTGTCAAGGTCTCTTTCTGCCTTAGTCGATTCAACTAGTTTATCATAACGTGTAGATTCCATTTTTCCCTCATATTTCAATTTATATGCTTCCAATTTCTTCTTTTCTGAAGGCAGTCGGAATACGAGTATTCCCTCATGAAGGTCCTTGATTTGAATGTATGCCTTAACTCGCGCACTCTCAAATGTGTCCACCTGGGCCGGTAGATTTGTCAAAAAAAGTAGAAAAACAAAGACGAATGGAATGCGCATATCTGGAAATTAGGTCACAAAGTTAACAGAAGCTGAGAAAAAAGGCATTTGGGAGATGAAAGCTTGAATGGATAAGACTAGTGACATTGCAAGAACTTGAACGGACAGAAGGCAGATTTGGCGGCGGGTCAAAAGTTAAATGAATCTTAAACCATTTGGTAAATCGTCTGTAAAGCATATACTTTGTCGTTGAGAAAGCACTATTGACTTAATACTGAACGAAACAAATATGTCCGAGATCATACCAAATGCAGAAATGCAGGACTTGCAGTACAATCTCCATCAGGAAAGTGAATTTATCGACCGATTGCGCAAGGAAACAGCGCGTATCATCGTGGGCCAAGAAGATATGATTGATCGGCTGCTGATTGGTCTACTGACAGGAGGTCATATCCTGTTGGAAGGGATGCCGGGACTTGCCAAAACCATGACGATCAAGGTGCTTGCGCACGCAATTGATGCAAAATTGGCTCGTATCCAGTTTACTCCCGATCTGCTGCCCTCAGATATCGTCGGAACAATGATCTACAACCCTGCACAAGCTGGATTTACTGTCAAGAAAGGTCCAATCTTTGCCAATCTTGTACTGGCAGATGAGATCAATCGCGCACCAGCAAAGGTTCAAAGCGCACTTCTGGAAGCTATGCAGGAAAAACAAGTGACAATAGGCGAGCAAACCTTTAAATTGGAAGAGCCATTTCTAGTTCTTGCTACGCAAAATCCTATCGAACAAGAAGGAACTTATCCATTGCCTGAGGCACAAGTCGACAGATTTTTGCTCAAAGTGCTGGTAACATATCCTAATCGGGAGGCCGAGTTGGAAATCATGCGCCGAAGCGTAAATGGAGAGGCCATCGATAAAATTAATGCCATCGTCCACCCAAAGGAAATCCTTGCTGCCCGCGAATCGGTCAAAAAGGTATATATGGACGAAAAAATAGAAAAATATATCCTAGACCTTGTCACTGCCACCAGGGAACCACATAAGAACGGATTGCCTGAATTGCAGGCGCTTATTCGCTATGGAGCATCGCCCCGAGCAAGTATTAGCTTGGTTGCAGCGTCCAAGGCCTATGCTTTTATGCAAAGACGTAGTTTTGTGATACCTGATGATGTGCGCGCTATCGCTTATGAAGTGTTGCGGCACCGCATTGGCTTGTCATATGAAGCAGAAGCAGAGAATATTCATGCAGACAATATCATCGATAAAATACTGCAAAAAACCTGGGTACCCTGATGTCATTCCTACGCATATTTCTATTATTTGCAAGCCTCTATTTAGGGCCTATCGAACTATTAGAGGCTCAAAAACCAGATTTCAAGGCGGAAATGGACAAGACATTTCCCGACAGCAGCAAACTGCTCTGGTTAAGGACCTTCAGAGGTCTTGCAGATGAATTGCATCCAGTGACAATCATACTGGGTTATGATGGTAGTTGGTGCAAGGGAATCTACTACCTCGAGACAGGCAATGTTTGGTTTCATCTCGAAGGATTGCTCAAAGGCACAACGCTTACGCTCAATGAGGTGGACCAAGAGGAAAACAAGACGGGCAGCATGCGGCTTTCAATGCTCAAAAATACCATAGTGGGCAATTGGTCCAATATCGACAAGAGTATCGGCACCGAAATCAAATGTCGCGAAGTCAATGAAGATCTTGCCGGCGAGTTGATGTCAAAGCCATTTTATTGGATCAAAGACTTTACAGGCAAACTCAATGGAATGCCAATCAATATCACGCTTCAGAAGATTCCCAACAGACGCCTCGCAGGCTTGGTGACGATCAACCAAAAAGCTCCATTGTATCAGATTCATGGGAAGTTTACCACATCCAATGAGCTATTTACACAGCTTTATCTCAAAACATATCTTGATACGACGACCGTCAAAATTGATGGCAAAGTGATCTCCGATCAGGAAATGCAAATTACATTCCAAAAGGGAAAAGAAAGGCCCAAAACCTCCATTCTGCAGATGAACGAGTCGATAAAGATGAAAAGCCATCAATATCAAAATTATTTCCTTTCATACGACTTCTCTTATCCTGATATCGAGAATCCACGTTTTGCAAAATACATTCAAAGTCAAGTGGCCGAATGGGAAAAGAATTGCAATCAAATGCTCGAAAATTATCCCAAGGATCATCCGGTTTTGGGTCCTTCGAACAGAGCTCAGCATCAAGCAAATTGCTGGTTTGAACCGTATTTTATTTCAAAAGATAAGATCAGCGGGCGTCTGGTCTACACCAATACCTGGAGCATATTTACTACCGTGAAGTCCATCAACTACGATTTTACCAAGCAAAGTCCCATCGTACTGCGTGACTTATTCAAAAAAGAAATAGATCCCGACACGGTGATCAACCAATATTTGCAAAGCCAGATGCCAGTGTTGATGAAAGACAAAGATCCGGCCTACCAAGATTGGATAGAGCAGGTTGAATTCAAATTGATAGGATTTTGTGCATATGGTTTGTGCTTAAGCACTGATTTTGACCCAACATATGGTTCAGAGACCATTTTTCTGCCTTTTACAGAGTTGGAACCTTATCTGAGGCCAAATAATCCGCTTCGCAATATCTTGGAAAGCACTCAAAAGCAAAATGATCACTGATGGAAGTGAAGGAATTGCTGAGGAATGTACGTCGCATCGAGCTCAAAACACGCGGACTTAGCGCTGAAGTGTTTTCTGGCGTTTACCACAGCGCATTCAAAGGCAAGGGAATGTCATTTTCAGAAGTTAGACCTTATCAATATGGCGACGATGTGCGCTCTATTGACTGGAATGTAACAGCGAGAACCAATACTCCGCATATCAAGGTATTTGAGGAAGACCGGGAACTTACCGTTATCCTTGCCATTGATTGCAGTGAATCTATGCTGCTCCGCACACCTCACAAAAACAAACAGGAATTACTGGCGGAATTATGCGCTGTTCTTTCATTTTCAGGTCTGTCAAATCACGATAAGGTCGGAGCCATTTTTTTCAGCGATAAGGTGATGCAATACATACCACCGACAAAAGGACATTTTCAGACGCTTCGCATCGTCAGAGATCTCATCAATATCAAGCCCCAAGAAGGTCAGACCTCAATCGCCGTTGTACTCGACTTTATCAATCAGGTATTTAAGCAGAGGAGCATTTGCTTTTTAATGTCAGATTTTTGGAGTGCTGGCTACGAAAAAACGCTAAAAACTACGGCGCGCAAACATGATTTGATTGGAATTCACGTCTATGATCCCCTCGAATCCCATTTGCCAAAAAGTGGATTCGTGCAATTGAAAGATCCTGAATCAGGTCGCAAAATATGGATTGATACGGCTAATGCCGCCATCCTTCAATCCTGGAATGATCATTTTGAAAAACACAGTCAGGCCATTGATACCAGATTCAATCAAGCCGGTGCTGAAGTCTTGCATTTTGATAGCAATGCCAGCTATATCAAACTTTTGCAGCAGTTCTTTCAAAGCCGGAGGCTACGCAAATGAAATGGCTACTACCGATATTAATTTTTGCTTTAGCACAAAGCCTACATGCTCAGGTAGCTGTCGAGGCTAGTGTGGATTCGATACCCGTTCACATCGGAGATGCCTTTGATCTAAAACTGAGCTGGTCCTATGATGTCGAGGCCAAGGCAACTGCGCCGATTATAGATAGCCTAAAAGCAATTCCTGATCTAAAGATTCTCTCTGAGAGCAAATGGGAAGCCAAGAAATTTCAGGGCACAATCAGCAATGTAAAGTTGATCAAATGCATTTACTACAATACTGGAGTACTGCGCATTCCGGCATTTAGCTCAGCTTACCAATATTTTGATACTACAGGTATCGCAAAAAGTAAAATCTTAGAATTCAAAATTTCGCCTCTTGCGAAGGAAGGTGATGAAATAGTGCCGATTAAGCCCATTATCAAAGAGCCGAGGGATTTTTCTGATTTCTTAATTTGGATATACGGTGGTCTGGCTGCAGTATTACTCTCCTATTTGATCATCAAAAGATTAAAGAAACACAGGCTCAAAAAATCAATTGCAAGTTTGCCACTAGATCAACAAGCTGAGCAGCAAATAAGAAAACTTGCGGAAACATTGCCTTGGTCAATCGAGCAAACAACGGCAAAATACGTGGACTTAACTTTTTGGCTTAGACAGTTTCTTACTGCCCGATTTGAAATTCCCGCGCAAGTAGAGACTTTGCGCCAGATGAAAAAAAGCCTGAGCAAAATAAAGCCAGTTCCACGCTCTCTCGACTCCATATTGCTCTGTATGCAAGCCTCAGATTTGGTCAAATTTGCCAAAATTATCCCCTCGGATGAGCAAAATTCACTAGCAATAAATCAAGTCCTTGAATTTATAGTCCAGAATAAGGTCATACCGACCGCAGAAGCAAAGGAGGTGAAATCATGACGCCTTGGACTTCACTTAGTTTTGCGAGCCCCTGGGCGTTTGCATTATTTGCCTTAATGCCGCTCATCTATTGGCTTTATTCCAAACAAAAACCCAGTCAATCAGCGATAGCTTTGGCTGGAGTCGAAGGCTGGTCACATCAGCCATCTTTCAAGGAGCAGGTGTTGCGATATCTCCCTATCCTGTATTTTGTCATTGCTGGGTTACTCATCATTGCATTGGCAAAACCACAGAAAATATGGGCCGCACATCAGATAAAAGGTGAAGGTCTAGATATCGCATTGTCAATAGATTTGTCCTCCAGTATGTTGGCTCAGGATTTCCGTCCCAACCGACTTGCGGTCTGTAAGGAACTGGCTGAGGATTTTGTGGCGAAAAGGGAATTTGACCGCTTTGCTTTGGTGGTTTTTGCAGCCGAAAGCTACACACAATGCCCCTTAACCACTGATCATCAGGTAATCAATCAGATGTTGAGTGATCTCGATGTTGGTTATTTGGAAGATGGCACGGCCATTGGCATGGGCCTCGCGACGGCTGTCAATAGATTGAAAGACAGCCCGATCAAAAGCAAGATCATAATCCTCCTTACAGACGGGGTAAATAATGCTGGCTACATCCAACCGGAGGAGGCCATCGCACTAGCAAAAGACAACAATATCAAGGTCTATACTATCGCCGTTGGGAGCGAAGGACAAGCACTTACTCCAGTTGGCCGAAGCCCAAATGGGGAATATCGCTTTGATTATGACCAAGTGAGAATCGACGAAGTATTGCTTAAGAAAATTGCTGCCGCAACCGGTGGACAGGAATTTCGCGCCAAGACTGCAGCTGATCTTAAAGCAGTTTATGCAGAGATCGATCGGCTGGAAAAATCTACAGTAATTCTCGATACTGTCAAACGACATGAAGAGGCATATTTCCCATTTCTTTGGGCGGCATTGGCATTACTTCTGCTTGATCTACTGATACGATTTGTTTGGATCAAACCAATATCTCAATGAATCTAAGCTTCGAACATATAGAATATCTCTGGGCCTTGCTCTTGATACCCCTAGCCTTGCTAGTATGGTCGCAGTTTCGTCGATTCCGCGAAATAGCGCTGGGAAATTGGATCGACAGTAGCAAATCTAAATCGGGATTCGAAGCGCAATGGCTGATTTTCTTAGCCGCTGTATGCTTCATTGTAGCTTCTACAAATCCTAGGACACCCGGCAAATCTGTGTCTGTGCCACAGCAGAAATCAGACGTGATGATCGTGATCGACATCTCAAAGAGTATGGATGCTCAGGACCTCGCTCCAAGTCGACTTGAAGTCGTCAAGAAGTCTGCACTGAAAATGATCGACGAACTCGAAACTGAACGTGTAGGTCTTGTTTTCTTTGCCGGCTCTGCATATTTACAAATGCCACTGTCATCAGATGTCATGGCAGCTTCGCTTTTTCTCAAGTCTGCTTCTACTGATCAAATAAGTGATCAAGGCTCTGACCTCAACGCTGCACTGACATTGGCTATGAGGGCATTTCGAGACACCTTGGGCGAAAATGACAAAACCTGCATCGTCTACAGCGACGGTGAATCACCGGATGCTGACATGAATGCAGCGATAGATATGATCGAGCAATCCCACATGCAAGTATTTACAATCGGTGTTGGTACTACTCAAGGAGGTCCCATCCCCACTCCAGAGGGTTATTTGCAGGATGAGGATGGTAAAACTGTCGTGACCAAGCTTGATGATGCCGTGCTCAAGGATATTGCGGAAGCTAGCGGCGGTAAATATGTGCCTATTCAATCTTTGGATGCACAGATGCAATCAATTGCATTGGAAATAGCAAGCAAAAAAGGAACTTCAAAAAATTCACGAACAATCAAAGAATATCAGAGCTATTTCCAATTTCCCCTTGCCCTCGGAATCCTATATTTGATTCTTGGTTGGCTAGGACAGTTTGGCATCAAATTGAAAAGAATCAAAGTTGACAGCAAGGAAATTAAGATGCTGACCGCGGTTCTCATATTCCTGTTTTCTGCTTGCTTTGCAAATGCTCAGTCCAATCATAAACAACTTCGACAAGGCGATAAACAATACGAAGCAGGCAAATTTGAAGAAGCAGGCAAAACCTATGGGAAAGTTGAAAATTCTCAAGGGCAATTCAATCAGGGCAATGCATATTACGAGCAGAAAAAGTACGATCAGGCTGCAAAATCATTTGAAAAAATAACGCAATCGTCCGGTGCAGATCGAGAACTCAAACAAAAGGCGTGGTACAATCTGGGCAATAGTCAATTTAAATTAGAAGACTACAAAAGCAGCGTGCAATCATATGAAAATACCTTGGCACTAAATCCCAAGGATCAGGCAGCAAAGACCAATCTGGAGTTGGCAAAACTTCATTTAGCCAAGAAGAAAAAAGAAGAAGAAAAGAAAAAGGAAGAGGATCAAAAGAAAAAACCCGATCCAAATAAAGACAAGAAAGGTCAGCAAGGAAATCAGGACCCAAAGCAAGACAAAGACCAAAAGGATAACAAGTCACAGCAAGATCCAAAAGATCAGAAACAAGACCAGCAGAATCAGGACAAGCAAAATCAAAAACCTGAAAAACCTAAAGATCAAACTGAGCAAGATCGTCAGGCACAATTGTATAAGTTTCTAGACAATGAAGAAAAAAGGATACGTAGTCGTCAAGGTACCAAATCACCAGCATCGGCTGCGAAGGGAAAAAAGGCCTGGTAATAGAACTTGAAGTGTGCAAAATTCGTTTTATCAAAAATTCAGACAATGAAACTGCAAAATCTCGTCATTGCTTCAATATTCAGTTGCGCAACATTACAAATTGCAATTGCGCAGGAAGCAACTTTTACTGCCGAACTGAGCCGTGATACTGTACTACTTGGCAATGCGGTGAGAATTACATTTACATTGGAGAATACCGACGGACAATTCCGAGCTCCCGATTTTAAGGGAATGACGCAGGTAAGCGGAGTCAGCCAAAGTAGTAGCTATTCGATGATCAACGGAGTCACGACCCAAAGCATGACCTACAGTTACTATCTTGAACCAATCAAAACAGGCAAAATAAAAATTGAACCTGCTGTATTGGAGACGGAAGATGGAATCATGAAATCCAATGCGATTACTTTAATTGTGATGGACAACGTCAACCAAATTCAGCAAGATGCTGTGCCCGACAAGAGACCAAGTAATGCTGAATTTCCAAGCCGAAAATCCTTGCCAAAAGAGCAAGAAAAAAAGCCAAAAACTGACCTTAAAACATACAAATTGTAATTTCAACTGCGTCAGATTCAGACCTCAGTTTATTCGACAAAATTATGAGCCGACTCAGCATTCATTTTAGCCTACTATTGTTCACTATTTCTTTCCTTGGAAATAATCAGCCCTTAATTGCCCAGAATAATACGGCATTTACTGCAAAACTAAGCAAACAGCAACTTGAAGTAAATGAGCAATTCGAGATTCGTTTTGAACTTCAAAACGGAAAAGCCGATGGTTTTAAAGCACCTGATTTTCAACAATTCCAATTGCTCTCAGGGCCAAATAGGTCGCAACAAACGACGATAATTAACGGTGATTTCAGCTCCAGCTCATCTTATAGCTACATACTAGCTCCGACAAAGGCGGGGATTCTGACTATTGGCTCAGCAATGATCAAATCCGAAGGCAAAATTTACCGAACTGCTCCAGTTCAAATCAAAGTCTCTAGCACCAATGCCGCCATACAAGCGGAAAGTACCAGTACCAAGGTCAGTGGCAATGCCATTCTCTTGGCCAAACCCTCGATTAGACAAGCTTGGATCGGGCAAGAAATTACGCTAGATTATAAGCTTTATCTACGTCAAAATGCAGGCAATCTATCATTGCAAAAGGATCCCGAATTCAAGGGTTTCTATGCACGCCAAATGCACGACATCAATCAGGAAGGTCGCAACGAAATATTGAATGGACAGGAATATTATGTTCAGACCATCAAAAGAGTGCTCTTGTACCCGCAACAATCAGGTAAATTGTCAATAGGGTCGCTTGGAATTCAATTGCAAATAGAACGTCAATCTGAAGATCCATTTGAACAAGGCTTTTTTAAGAGATATGGCCCTCCAATCACTATCCAAAGTGCCCCGATTGAAATTGATGTCAAGGCTTTGCCTCAGCCTGCACCGAAAGACTTTAGTGGTATCATCGGCAATTATGCTTTTCAGTGGGTTGCCCCAAACCGGATCATTACCACAGACGACGCATTTAATGTCAATCTCACCGCTGATGGACTTGGCGACCCCAAACTTTTACAAGCTCCCAATATTAGCCTGCCGGCAGACTGGGAACCTTTCGATCCAAAAATACTCGAACAAGCTGCATCAGGGGAGAATGGTTACGTCAACAACCATGCGGTTTTCCAATATGTATTCATTCCCAAGCAAATTGGAAAACAGGTATTACAGATGGGATTCAGCTATTTCAATCCCGAAGAAGGCAAATACAAGTCTGCAACTACAAGTCTAAATGTCGAAATTCAAAAAGGGAACGGACATCCCAGCGTGCAGGTAAATCCGCAAATTAATAAGGCTCCATTAGTCGAGAACGATCCAGAATACAACAACGTCAACTGGCTGACCTGGCTCAAATACTCATTTCTTGCATTGATAGTCATTGGGTTATTTGCCTGGAATCGCAAAAAGAAATCGAAGACTTATGCGGCGACTAAAGTCCAGACCGCAAAGCGATCCGCTAACCTGCCAATGCAAGCAAGGGAAATATTGCCGCCAATTGCAGTTGAAATTCACCCACAGACTATCGAAATCGACCATAAAGTGGCTCTTCAAATGCAGCTAAACGATCTGCAAGCTCAGTTTCAATCCGGTGATGCGGCAGGCTATTTCGCCGACCTGAGTCAATGGCTTCGATCTTTCGTCGAATATCGATTTGGAGTCATCTCTACGTGGACTTCGAGCAGCCTCATGCAGCATCTCAATGCCACTGAAGTCCCCCAAGCAGACCGAGAAATCATCTTGCACCTCTATCGCATTTGCGAGTCTTACCTGTACGGTGGACTCATGCCATCTGAATCACAGGAAACTCTGCAACAACTTGCGACATCATTATTGCAGGATGCTGAGCCCGATTTGCAAAGTCAATAGCTCGCAATAGCTATTCTAACTTTCATAAACTGAATGATTTGGCTATTTTTGCGGCATTATGCATCAATATATTCGCCAATTCTCCGATTATTCAGGCCAGACTGTCACCCTCAAGGGATGGGTTGCCAATAGCAGAGATAGCAAAGGCCTTGTTTTTCTTGTTTTTCGCGATGGTACCGGCTTTACGCAAGCGGTCATTTCTGAAGAGACTGTGGGAGCAGAGGCTTTTGAAATTGCAAAAAATTTGGGCCAAGAGGCCGCTATCATTCTTAATGGAACAGTCGTGTCAGATGAGCGACAATTTGGTGGATATGAGCTGCAGGTGCAATCTTTTGAGTTAGTGAGTCAATCTGTAGATTATCCCATCACCCCCAAAGACCACGGCGTCAAGTTTTTGAGCGATCACCGCCATCTGTGGCTAAGATCCAAACGTCAGTGGGCCATCATGAGAGTCAGAAATGAAGTCATCATGGGAATCCATGATTTCTTTCAATCTCAGGGCTTTGTGCAGATGGACGCTCCGATATTTACGGGAAATGCGGTAGAGGGAACAACTGATTTGTTTGCTACAGATTTCTTCGGCGAACCAGCATTTTTAAGTCAATCCGGTCAATTGTATGGCGAAGCAATGGCGATGGCGCAAGGACTGATCTATACATTTGGACCTACATTCAGAGCCGAAAAATCTGATACTCCACGTCACTTGGCTGAATTCTGGATGATTGAGCCTGAAATGGCCTATTTCGACAATGAGATGAATATGAATCTCATCGAATCATTCATTCGCAGTATCACCAACCGCATTTTGGAAAAATGCAAACTTGAACTTGAAGTGCTGGAACGAGATATAACTCGTCTCGAATCAGTAAATAAGCCCTTCCCACGCATCACATATGACGATGCCGTCAAAATATTGCAAGGTGAATTACGCGTAAATGGTGTCACCGCTGTCGAAGCTCAAGAAAAAGATCTTGATGCTGCAAAAGCTCGCTTAGAAGCCGCAAATGCTGAAATAGCTGAGCGCGAAGAAAAGGTAAAAACCGCTTCGAAAGGAGAAAGAAGATTTCACGAAGGGAAAATCCTCTCCCTTCGAAAGGACATATCGGAGTTGGAAGAGCAATTGCGCAACCTCCCAATGTGGATCGAATCAGCTAACAAATTTGAATACGGCAACGACTTCGGCAATTCAGACGAAACAGTCCTTACTCGCCTATTTGATGCCCCGATCATGGTCTACAATTGGCCTACAGATATCAAGGCATTTTATATGAAGGAATTGCCTGGCAATCCTAAGCTAGTGAAGAATGTCGATCTTTTGGCACCAGACGGTTACGGCGAGATCATCGGCGGTTCTGAAAGGGAAACTGATTTGGATATTCTGATCAAAAAGATCGATGCACATCACCTATCGCAGGAAGTGTTTGAATGGTACAAAGACTTGCGTCGATTTGGCTCAGTGCCGCATTCTGGATTTGGCCTTGGCCTAGAGAGAGTCGTGCGTTGGATGTGTGGTATTCACCATTTGCGTGAAACTATTCCATTCCCTCGCCGCTATGGCCGCTTGTTCCCATAGAGCTCAGCCTACTATTGAAATACAAACTGCTTAGTGGCGACCATGCTTCCCTCAGCATCTAGTTGTACCATGTAAACACCTGCAGGCAAGCCGTTTCTAGGGATTCGAAGCAATCCATTTTCAGGCATTCTGCCTTCTTTGATCAATTTGCCACTCGCATTGCGCAGGTGGAATTGAAATGGCCTGCTACTTTTTGGACATTGGATGGACACAAAATCCGCTGCAGGATTTGGAAATACTGATAAAGCCAATTCCGCCCCTGCATATTTTACCTTGCTTATCGGCTCAGAAAAAAGCAGTCTAATTGGCTGACAAGGGGGATTTTCATAGCAACCTTCCGTAATGATGGCAGCGCTGTTGATAGCAATCGCTTCATTGATCAATCCATTTTTGCGGGGAAGGAAGCGTAGGGTAAATATCTTAGGATCAAAATTGGCAGGTTCCGCATCTTCTGAAATCCACAATACCGGAATCATTCCAGTCGGAGCAGACTCTGGATTGAAGTTAACGTTGGCATTTTCCGCAACCTTGTTTTTCTCAATACCTACAAATGACAATACTGCAGTATCAAATTGCAATGTAAATTGGAATGAAACAAGTCCATTCAACTCTGATGACATGATGGGAACAGTGATTTCTTGACCTGCCACAAATTTCTGTAGGTTGGCGTAGCAGTCAATCGTATCATTATCGACAAGTTTTGCCACTTTGGCCAGATTGCCTTTGGCCTTGTACTCTTCAAGTTTGCCCTCAAGCTCTGTATTTTCCTCCTTCGTGGGTGTTGTATTCTCCTCTGCTCCACTGCCCGAACTAGCATTGCTCTCGGCTTTGCAAGAAGGGAATAAGAGCGAAAAAACTAACAATAAATGGAATAATCTCATTGGGACAAGTTTTCAAAGGGCTACAAAAAAAGAACCTGAATGTACCTTGCGGGCAAGGACACCAATATTGCTTCAAACTGTTTGGGTTTTGAATCCGGGGGGAATGCGGCAGGTCAAAATTAAAAAGATTCCCTGAATGCGACTTACACACTGCAGGGAATCTTGTATTTTATTTCATTCGGCTTAAAGAGCTTGCAGTCATTTATCAACTACTACTCTACGACTAATCGATCCGATGCCAATTGTTTTCCTTTGTGCTCAATGTTGAAATTGTAAATACCAGGAATCAAATTGCGACGCTCGATTGCCATTATTCCGTTGTCAGGAAATTCGCCAAAACGAACCATTTTTCCAGTGTTGTCAAACAATTTGAACTCCGCTCCACTCACAGCTCCTTTCCAAGTAATGGTAGATTGCTGATGCATTGGATTTGGCGTAATTTGGATCTTGCTTGCGGCCTGAGTATTGCTTATACCTGATATAGCAGGCAAGAAATGTATGTTGACATAAAAGAGATCCGCATTTTCATTGATCAACTCTGAAGAGATGACATCGTGTCGGATCGCTATATCGTCTTCAATCTTGGTGCTAGCCAATGCCTTAAATTTTATGCTAAATAGCACCTCGTCATCCGCAGCTGTATAGTTGCTGCCCGAATCCCAAAGCAAACGGATCTGTCCTACAGAAACCGAATCAAGACCAAAATTGGCATCAACATTAAGATTGGGAATTGAACCGGGTATGATTTCAACGAATTGAAGATCATTGTAGTTGAATTGAAAATGCGCAGAAATAGCTAAGACCTGCTCAAACTCCTTACAGGTAATCGGGACCGTATAGATTTCATTTGCAGACATTGCATATTTCGGTGTCAACAAAAAGGCTGAATCGGTTTGCGAATAGCCGATATTGGCAAAGAACATTATACCCCCTAAAAGGAGAAATTTCACAAAATATTTCATGTTGTTGTTTGTTTTACAGAGCAAATATACATTAAGATTTTTTATAATGCAACAAACCCTATGTCCTTTGAAGAAACAAATTTACGATTCAGGCATTGGACAGCCAATAAGCCTTTTGTTAAATACTGTGAGGAGTGGTGAGTTAGGATACTCTCTCTATGAACGCTCCAATGCGGTTGAGTCTTGTATCAATATGCTGATACCCTCGATCAATCTGATGTATCTGCCTGATAATGCTTGTTCCCTCAGCTGACAATGCAGCGATCAAGAGGGCAACTCCCGCTCTGATATCAGGTGATGTCATCTCAATACCTCTAAGAGGGAATCTGCGGTCTAAGCCTATTACAGTAGCTCTATGTGGGTCGCAAAGTATGATTTGAGCACCCATATCGATCAATTTATCAACAAAAAACAGGCGGCTTTCGAACATCTTTTGATGAATCAGCACGCTGCCCTTAGCTTGAATCGCCGTGACTAGTACAATGCTCATAAGGTCAGGAGTAAATCCGGGCCAAGGAGCATCATAGATATTCATGATCGAGCCATCCATGAAACTCTGAATCTCATAATTGGGTTGGCTAGGTATATGTATATCATCGCCCAATATGTCAAAATGAATACCAAGGCGCGCAAAAGTGGGCAAAATGTTACCCAATTCCGGGATAGCGGCATTTTTAATGGTAATCTCCGATTGAGTCATTGCAGCCAAGCCGATAAATGATCCAATTTCAATCATATCCGGTAGCATGCGGTGCGTAGTCCCGTGGAGCGAATTCACACCTTCCACAACTAATAGATTAGATCCCACACCAGTTATCCTTGCGCCCATGCTGTTCAGCATTTTGCAAAGCTGCTGCAAGTAGGGTTCACAAGCAGCATTATAGATATGTGTCACTCCTTCTGCAAGTACCGCAGCCATCAACACATTAGCTGTTCCTGTGACCGATATTTCATCCATTAATATAAAAGCTCCCTGAAGCTTGTCTGCTTCAAGAGTGTAGCTGTTGTGCTTTTTATCGTAAATGAATCTAGCCCCGAGTTTTTCGAGGCCAAGGAAATGCGTATCAAGTCTTCTTCGGCCAATTTTATCTCCTCCTGGCTTTGGCAAAAAAGCCTTGCCAAATCGAGCGAGCAAAGGACCGATCAACATCACTGATCCTCTGATTTTGCGTGCTTCCTGCATGAAAGCCTCCGATTCGATACTTTGAACCTCAATTTTGTCTGCCGTAAATGCGTAGGAACCTTCAGCAATTCTTTCAACTTGTACGCCCAATTTCTCAAGCAAACTGATTAGGTAAAGTACATCTTGTATCAGCGGTATGTTATTGATGACGATCCGCTCAGGACTGAGCAGCACCGCACTGAGTATCTGCAAGGCTTCATTCTTTGCTCCTTGAGGCTCCAATTCACCCTTCAATCTATGTCCGCCTTCTACCCGAAATGAATCAATTGCCATCAGCAGCTTTGTTTACAAACCAATTTAGAAAAAGTAACTACGCGCCAAGACCTCCATGCCCGACCTATAAATCTGCACAGCATCTTAATTAGGCAGTGTTACTTGGTAAATCTGCGGTTGTTATTGTTGTTGTTGCGGTTGTTGTTGTTGCTGTTGCTGTTATTGTTGGTGTTATTGCGATTGTTGTTACGATTATTTCCGTAACGGTTTTGCTGCTGTTTGGCACCACCTGCTCGGTTAAACGGTTGTTTCTTGATCAAGTTTGACAAGTTGTTGATCATGGCATCATCATGCAGATGCAATGTTCCGTTTGAAAGCAATACGATATCGTCTTTGATGATATCATCGCTTACATAATGCTCCCTATTCCAAGTGCGGTAGGCAAGTTTCATATAGCTTCCGATCACCTCAACAAAGGCTAATTTGATCGGACCATCTTCCATTGCGATCGCTTTCTTGATCATCTCCTGCACATAGTGCCCATAATGCCTAAATTTTGGCTCCGTTACCGGATAGGGTACTTTTTCAGGTCTCAACCTGTTCTTCTCAGGATCGATTTCTATTCCCTCAGGAGGGGTGACGTTAAGTTGATAATTAGCGATGCGAAACATGTGCTTCCAGAGGCGTTCTTTCTGATCTTCAAAAGTTTTGTTTTGTTGACCAAGCTGAAACATCAATTGGATGATGGTATGAGCCATCGCATTGCGTCGTTCGTCATCGGGTTCTTGGATCGCGATGGCGATCAAGTCTTGGACATTGCGTCCATATTCAGATATGATTAAAGTTTCCCTTTGGGAATTATAAGTCATCTCAAAGTGCTGCTGTACAGGCATAAGAAGGGTAAAATTTCAAAAAAAAATAGTTATTCTACAGTGACCGATTTGGCCAGATTTCGTGGTTGATCCACGTTGCAGCCACGCATGACTGCGATATGATATGAAAGTAATTGAAGCGGAATCACTGACAACAGAGGAGTCAATGGCTCTTCAGTGGCAGGAATTTCGATCGTGTAATCAGACAACTTGCGAATGATCTCATCGCCTTCAGTAACTATAGATATCACCAGCCCACTTCTCGCTTTTACTTCTTGCACGTTGCTGACAATCTTGTCATACGCGCTTAAGTTGGTAGCGATTACGATTACTGGCATTTTCTCGTCGATCAAGGCAATCGGTCCATGCTTCATTTCCGCTGCCGGATATCCTTCTGCGTGGAGGTATGAGATTTCCTTAAGCTTCAATGCACCCTCGAGCGCCACTGGGAAATTATAGCCTCTGCCTAGATAAATCGCATTGGTCGCATGCTGGATTTCTCCAGCAATATACTCGATCTGTTTGTCTTGCTCAAGCACCTTTTGGATCTTTTCAGGGATCAATGCAAGCTCTTGCACTAGCTGATGATAGTATGAGTTGGAGATAGTGCCGCGTTCTTTTGCAATGCAAATCGCCATCATGGTGAGCAATGTCACCTGTCCGGTAAATGCCTTAGTCGATGCTACTCCAATTTCAGGTCCCGCATGGATATATGAACCCGAATGGGTCATCCTCGCGATGCTGGAACCCACTGAATTGACAATACCATAGATCAGCGCACCTTTGCTTTTTGCCATTTCAATAGCAGCAAGCGTATCAGCCGTTTCTCCTGATTGTGATATCGCGATCACAACATCCTTCTCGGATATAACGGGATTGCGATAACGAAATTCAGAACCATACTCGACTTCAACAGGTATTCTGGCCAGATCTTCAAACAGATATTCTCCGATAAGTCCGCTATGCCATGAGGTACCACAACCAACCATAATCAGTCGGTCGGCATTCTTGATGCGGTCTTTGTATTCTTCCAATCCGCCCAGTCGTACCACAGATTCTTCACTATTTAACCTGCCGCGCATGGCGTCAGATATAGTTTGTGGCTGCTGGTGTATTTCCTTCAACATGAAGTAGTCATATCCACCCTTTTCTAAGGTTTCAACCTCAAGGTCGATCTTGTGAATTGTAGGATTCTGAACTTCGTTGTTGATATTGATAATCTGATATTGATCGTCTCTTACGATTGCTATTTCCTCATCGTTGAGATAAATAACTTTTTTGGTATACTCCACTATAGGAGTGGCGTCGGATGCGATGAAATATTCATTTTCGCCAATTCCTAGCACTAATGGACTTGCTTTGCGAGCTGCCACGATTTTGCGTGGATCTTCACGATCAAGTACGACTATAGCGTATGCTCCTACTACACGTGTTAGCGCTATACGCACTGCTTCCTCAATTGGCAGGTTTTCATGATTCTGCAATTCCTCGATCAGGTGCACCAATACTTCTGTATCGGTTTCACTCTGGAAAGTATGCCCATGCTTCTTGATCAATGCTTCTTTGATAGAAGCATAATTTTCGATGATGCCATTGTGAATAATGGTCAATCGGCCATTTTGCGAATAATGAGGATGCGCATTAATATTATCTGGCTTACCATGAGTGGCCCAACGAGTATGTCCCATGCCAATAGTTGCGTGCGTTGGTTGTCCATTGACATGCTCGACGAGATCGGCAACTTTGCCTTTGATCTTGTACACGTGCATGCCATTGTCAATCAAGGCAACACCGGCACTATCGTACCCGCGGTATTCCAATCGCTTCAGACCATTGATCAGGATTGGATAAGCTTGTTTTTGCCCTATATAGGCTACGATACCACACATAGGTCAGGTTTCGTCGTTTAGATTTTTGAAAATGCCAGTTTCAATTTGGCTGGATA